>CANQLT010000012.1 GCA_947624775.1 uncultured Monoglobus sp. | reverse complement strand
GTCGGAATATGTGTGCCCCGATTCTGTTGTGCCGACTACCAGTGTGGCGGCGGCGCGGACTATTTTTTTGCCGGAATGATTACCCCGTATACCTTGATCCGAGTTGAGAATAATCTCGCCGCCATTAGAAGTAATATTAATAGTTTTTTCTGATTCCAATGCTATCGAGCCGTTGGAAGCGTTTAACCTAAAGTTACCGTCTATAGCTGCACCCGAACGCGGTAGCTTGTTGTCAAGTTCTGCGTTTATAACCTTGTTCTGTACAGGATTCGAGGAGCTTGCGTTAAGCAAAGAATCAACAGTCACGGTAGCGTTGCTGCCGGCGGGACCCTGCGGACCTGTAGGACCGGTCGGGCCTTGCGGACCTGCCGGACCTTGCGCTCCGGTTGGGCCCTTTATGTTTACGGTCGAAGGATTGCTCAGTCCTCCGTTGTTTGTCCAAGACAAATTGCCGCTTGCGTCTACCTTAGGGGTAAAAGTATATCCCTGCGGGCCTCGGTCCCCGGTATTTCCCTTTGCGCCCGTAGCTCCCTGCGGTCCTGTTGCACCTTGCGCACCCGTGGCGCCCTTAAGGTTCGTAAACGTAAATTCAAAGTTTTTTGCGGTATCGCTGCCCGACGTTGAGACGCTGACTGTCGGAGTACCTGTTAATGTATTTCCCATTTTAGCGGTAACGGTCCCGAATCCCGCAGCCGCGCCGGTGTCTCCTTTTGCGCCCGCCGCGCCTGTCGTTCCGACCGACCCCTGCGGACCTGTCACACCTTGAAGTCCTTGTGGGCCTCTCTCGCCTTGTGGCCCCTTGATGTTCACAGTCGCGGGATTATCCAATTCTCCGTTATTTGTCCAAGAAAGATTACCGCTTGCGTCTACCTTAGGGGTAAAAGTATATCCCTGCGGGCCTCGGTCCCCGGTATTTCCCTTTGCGCCCGTAGCTCCGACAGGACCTTGAGGGCCGGCATCGCCTTTGGGACCGGGCATGAGTTCGATATTTTTAATTCTGTCGGATATTCTGCTTGACAGTTTTTCGTACAGATCCAGCGTAATAAGTTTTAAAGCTTTAGAAATATCTGCCATTTTGATCCTCCGTTATGAAAAATATTTATCAAGCACAGCATCGGCCTCAGTGTCAGTTGCCGTTGTTATTCCGGTATCGCTTCCTCCGGTCAGAGACTTAATTGTGTTTTCGAGGGCGGCAACACGTTTTTCCAAAGACGGCAAATATTGATCTTCTTTGCTTGCGGCATACGCATTAGCTGACGATGTTTCAACCAGTCTCCAGCCGAAATCGTTATCTTCCACACCCTCTCCCTGTATTGTGCGTGTGTATGTATATACCGCGCCTTCATAGCCGGTATATATTTTTTGGAACCAAATCAAATGCTTGACGTTATCTCCCCAAACAGGCGCTACTTCCATATAGCCTCCTTGGTAGAATCCGCGGCCTTTAAGTTCAGCGGAACCGCTAAACTCAAAATGATATACGCCGGGGCTTTTCAAAGTTGACAAGCGTGTTTCCGAATGCGAAACGACATACGGTTTAGCCCATGTACCTTCAGCGTTTTCGAGGGCCTTTACACGCCTCTCAAGATCGGGATTGTTTATGTCTGTCACCCACGCCGATATTCTCCAGTTTTGAGCGATGCCGTTTGAGCCGACCTCTCTTGTGCATGAAAAAAATTGACCTTCATCGCTAACATAAAGTATTTGGCCGACAACATTTTCGGAATTTTGATCATTCCAAAGTCCGGCGACCTGCATATAACCTTTGGTGTAGCAGCCGAAATCGTGAGGCTCCGTTATCGCAAAAACAACATCGTCAAAATCAAAATAGTATATTCCGGGAGTTGTCAAAGTTGATAGATCGGTTTTCGGGTCACTCACAACAAACGGATTTGTCCAGCTGCCCTTGCGATTGGCTTTGTTGCCAATCTCTGTCAATTTCTCATGAAGTCCTTCTATATCGGCGATGTCTAATGTAATGAGCGTCCATTTGCCAAAGTCTTGGAAATTCAAAACCTGTGACGCGTTCTCGCATTGCGCACATGCGTTCCTGTAAGCCTTGATCGTCCCATCGTCGCCTATCGCGGCCTGTGTGATTGTGTAGTAAGTGTCCCCTATATCGTTGGTATATGAGCTGTTGCTCACGGCCACTGTCCAATTCGTGTCCACATCTCCGAAGTCGGGTTTGAGTTTATTAATGAGGCTTCTGTAAAAGCCGGGCTCAAATGTGTCATCAAGCTCGGTTTCATTGACGTAAATCGGATCCGGCATCGTTCCTCTAAGCTTTTCCTTAAGCTCCTCGACCTCCGCGTCTATTCTTTGTCCGAGAGCTGTGTCAGCGTTCCTTCTGTCGAGCGCCTCCTCATCAATTCGGTTGTTCAGATCTTCGGATTCACTGCGAAGGGCATCCATCATGTCCTTATCGCCCTTTTGTCTCGCCACAGCCTCCGCGTCGATTCTGACGCCGAGCTTTGCGTCCTCGATTTTTCGCTCCGAGGCCTCAGCAGTGATCTTGTTTTGCAGGTCTTCCACCGCTTCGCTTATATCGCTGTCGATATCGTCCAGCTTGTCTCTGACGGTCATATTTTCGTCATAGTCCACGTCGCGCGCGTTGTGGCGGTTTGAAAGACCCTTAAAGTGCGCCTCAAATAATTCGTTAAGGTCAGCCACGAGCGTATCGCAGTATTTTTTGAACCAGCCGTTTTTGCCGTCCGAGGCGTATTCGCGCTTTTTTGAGTCATACCATAATGCCATGGTTTGTCTCCTTTCTGAAATTGATTATTTTTTCTGTGGTATCCTCTTATATTGTAATCTCGGACGAGTGCCTCTGAGTGTCACAAACTGTTGACAAGCGCCGACTTTCGTGCTAAAATAAAAGAAATATAATTTGGGAGCGATAACATGAACAGATACAAATCGAACTTATATATTTATCTGATAATTTGCGGCGTGATATATGTTGTGTATTCAACGTTTAAAGGAAATCTTGAGGCGCAGTATCTGGCGGGCTGGTTCAGGGGGATATATTTCTTCCTGTCGCTTATTGTAATGGTTATCGCGTACATGAAAATTGCTAAAAAGAGCGACGCGTATATAAAAGAGCATCACCCCGACCTTTATGACCGATTCTACAACGTGCTGATAACCGGTACCAAGCAGCCTAAGCGTCCCGTATACATCGGCCTTCAGAGTATGTTCAATACCGATTATCTGGGCGACCCGAATCTGAAAACGATCCGCAAAGAAGCCAAGCTCTACGCGGCGGCTCTTGCGATAGTCTTTATCCTGACATTAATAAACGTAATAGCATAGAGCGGAAGATCACCGCTCTATTTTTTTATGCGGTTTCGAAAAAGGCCGAAATAGGTATTTCACCGAGACACTCCTCGGCCCAAAAAGCATATCTAAAAAATTTTCAAAAATTTCAAAAAAACTCTTGACAAATCCCTCGTACAGGTGTAAGATAAATTCAGAGTACTTAAGTAGTCTGAATTTGAACAGGAGGATGAAAATTATGAAAACCCCCGAAAAAATTCCGCAGATTTCGGCCTCTGAGCTCGAGGTCATGAATGTGCTGTGGAGAAACGGCTCAATGACGAGCGCCGAGATCGTTGCCGAGGTGTCGAAGGTCAGCGAGTGGAAGCCCAAAACCATTCACACCTTGATCAAGCGTCTGAACGCCAAGGGCGCGATCACGGCCGAGAAGATCAATCTTCATTCCAATATCTACACCGCGGCCGTCGGAGAGGATGAGTACAAGTATCACGAGGCGGAGTCTTTCGTAAAGCGAATGTTTGGCGGTTCGGTCAACAGGATGATGGCCGGATTTATCCAAAAGAACGACCTTACCAAAGACGACATCGAGGAGCTTAAAAACATGCTCAAATCAAACGACGGCTAAAAAGGAGGAACTATGGCTGTAAAACTGTTGTTCAGCTTCTGCCTGACCGCCGCGCTCTACGGCACCATACTCGGCGTGATCGTGTATCTCTTGAATCTGCTGCTCAAAAAGCAGGTCCCGGCGGGTTTCCGATTCGCCCTGTGGCTCATCGCCGCGGTCAGATTCTTGGTTCCGCTTGCGCCCGAAACAAGGTTCAGCTTGTTCAACCTGCTGCCGCGTCGGGCCGAGAGCGTTTCGGCAGTCAAGTCAATACCGCTTTCGGGCGGAACCGACATGCTTTTAATACTCGGAATAATATGGCTGACGGTCGCGGCTCTGCTGATCCTCCGCGGGATCATAGCGCGGTCCGTGATGCGCCGCGGGATATCACGGCTTAAAAAATACGACGACCCGATTTTTGAAGCCGAGCTGAGCGCCTGCGCGAAAAGGCTGAGGATAAAGAAAAAGATCGTTCCGATCATGCAGAGCGAGATCGAGACTCCCGCGGTATTCGGCTATTTTCGGCCGAAACTGCTGCTCGGCAAAGACGCCGCCGAGATGCCGCTCGAGGAGCTGCGCCATATAATTCTCCACGAGTGCTGTCATGTGAAGCGGCGAGACATTTTGTCGGGATATCTGCTTTCGATCGTGCGGGCTGTGTACTGGTTCGATCCGCTCGTGTATCTGTTTGAGCATAAGGCTCGGCAGGAAATGGAAATGGCGGCCGACGCCAAAGCGATGGGCTATATGAAAAACGACGAGCGAATAGGATACGGAATGACGATCATAAACACAGCCGCGAAATTTTCGACATTCGCTTCCGCGGCGGTTGGTATGTCGGGCGAAAAGCGCGGCATAAAGAGCAGGATCAAAAGCGTGGCCGCGTTCAAAAAGCCCGCGGTGATATGCAGAGTTCTTTGCTCGGCGGCTGTTATCCTTATCGGCTGCACCTGCCTGACAAACGCCAAGCTTCCCGAGCCGATCCGACCCGAGAGCAGCGAGCTGTATCAATCGATAGTGTCTGAGCACCGATTCAGCCCGAGCTCCAAAAAAGCGAACGGCTCCGCCGACATTGCGGACGCGCGTCCCACGGAAGATATCGGCCTTGAAAACTCCGCTAAATCAGAGGGAAACACCGCGGCCGAAGTTTCGCGGACTGACGCCGCCGCTTTCGATGACCGCGGCAAAACCGTGCCTGATAGTGATTCGAATATATCCGCGCAAACCCCGTCAACGGTCATAATCAGAGACGCGGGGATATATTCCTCAAACGACGGAAACAGCGCGCCGCAGCCCGATTCGGCGACAAACAACGGGAGTGAAACGGAAACGGTTCTGTATTCAAGAGGCGACGGCGCGAATGTTTCGGTCAAGTCGAACCGACTGATGCCCGGCACGGATTACGACGACGTCAGAGCCGAGGCGGAAGCGGACGGAAAGACGCCCGATGAGATTTTTGTCAACTCGGGTGAAACGCGGGCCGCCGAAAAGGAGCCGACAAGCGGCGAGGTCAGCGTTTATCTGAGCTCCGAAAGCTCCGATATGGTGACCGTTGAAGTGAGCGAGGGCGGGACCGCGCTCGGAAGGCTGTTTCTAAAACCCAGGACATTCGCCTCCTACACGGTGTCGGGGCTGAGCGACATCTGCCGCCTCGAGATCACCGCCGCCGCCCCGACCAAGGCGCTGATCTACTAACGTAGGGATTAGGAATTAGCGAATAGCGAATACGCGGGAATAATTCGGCGTAAAACCTTCGCATATCCCCACGCTCCAAGTTTGGCTCGCCTCCTTTTAAGGGGGAGAGCTGTCTGCGAAGCAGACTGAGAGGGAGTAATTTCAAAGTATTGGTTTGCCTCCCTCTCCGTCGCCTGCGGCTCATGTCCGCTCACGTTAATGATTTGTGGCATCGTTTATTTGTGCGCGCGGAATACGATAGTGCCTCGAACCCGCTGCGCGGCTCCGGCCACAGCCACCTCTCCCTCCTCGGAGGGCGAGGCTGACATGAGGCAACATTTTTTGCAAACCCAAATCACAAAACGAAAGGATGATTATTATGAAAAACAAATTAAAACAAACGATCGCGGCGATGGCCGCGGCGGCGATGCTGGCGGCAATGCCCGCGGCTTACGCCGACGGCGCCGGAATTTCGGCGAACCGCCTGAAACCCGGCACAAACTGGACTTATATGACAAACGCGCACCCCGAGGCGCAAACCGCCGCTTTGACAAACGGCGAGACCTCGCTGGGCAAAACGGCTGACGAAAACGGCAGAATTTCGCTGTATTTCACGTCCGACACATCCGACATGATAAAGATCGGGATATGCCCCGCGTCCACGCGCGAGAATATCGGGACGATATACGCCAAACCCAGGACGTTCACCGAATACTCGATCCACGGCCTGTCCCCCGGCGAGAGCTATCTGATTACCCTAACCTCAACATCAAACGGCAAGGCGCTTTGTTACTAACGAAAGGATGATTATTATGAAAAACAAATTAAAACAAACGATCGCGGCGGTGGCCGCGGCGGCGATGCTGACGGCTATGCCCGCGGCTTACGCCGAAGATACCGCATTTGACGTATCGAACCTGCCCAATCTGACCGATATCGTTCAGCGCGACGAGAACGTATATATCGATTACTCTCCGTATTTGGCGGAAAACGGCAAGTACGGCGTCAAATACGGAAGTGATGTTGTCGCCGAGCCTGTATGGGACGACGTAAACTTCGGAAGAAACTACTTCGGGGGCCGAAGCGTAAACTCGTTCTCGGCCAGCGAGATCGAGCTCACCCGAAAATACAACTCGGTCAGCTTCCGCGAAACCACGTCGTTTGACAGATTCATGTATATTTTGGGCGAGGACGACGCCGAGAAGGTCGAAGCCCTCGCAAGCAAGCCGATCGTCGCGGTCAAGAATGGCGGCAAATGGGGCTGCTTGGATATTTTAAGCGGCAGTCTGATCATGCCTTGCGACTATAAGGAGGTCGTGATCGACTACGACAAGATCCGCTTTATGACAGACGACGACAAGATAGGATTCGCCGACCTTTCCGGTACCGAGATAGTAAAACCCGTATACGACTACGCCCAGAGCTGTGCGGCGGGAGATTACATCGTTGTCGGCCGCGACTACGGCTACACGGTGATTGACAAAACGGGCCGCGAGATAATGCCTCTCTCGGAGTATGAGCCTTCGGTTATTGATGGAAAATACTTTTCCGTGACCCGCGACGACGGGTATATCGAGATATATTCCGAAAGCGGCGAAAAGCTGTTTGAAAAAGAGGCGTCCGATATTTCGGATTACGCCGACGGCTTGTTTGTGTTCAGCAGCGATACCGTCAAAGAAAACGGCGAGATCGAGCAGTCATTCGAGATCTGCGATAACAGCGGACGCACGGTTCTGAGCGACGGTGATAAATACATCGACCCGATCTTAATGAAGGCCTATGACACGTACTATTTTTACGGATCGGAGCTTCCGATGAGATATTCAAAAGACCTGCCCACGCTTATCCGCGTCATAGATCGGCAGCGCGATGAAAACGGCATTGCACGCGCTTATTATTTCGGCGCGGACGGAAACCTTGTTTTGAGCGGTTATGACGCGCAGGGCGGTTTCGGCCCTGCCGACAGCCTGATAAAAATTTCCCAAAACGGCAAGATCGGTTTTGCCGACCGCCGGGGAAATATCGTGTATGAGCCTCAGTTTGACTACGCCGAGTACCCGATAGGCCAAAAGGACTGCAAGACATACTTCCTGCTTGACGACGGTTCCGTGAAGGAGATCGGCGGCTTTAAAGGCGATGTTTACCCGAACATTATTAAGGTCGGAGAAACCCTTTACTACACGGTGGGCGGCGTAAGCTGCAGCGATATGGATTATTGCGTCGGCCTGATGAACGAGAGCGGCGACTGGCTTCTGCCCCCGATCTTCGACGATATACGCCTTGAGTCCGACGGCGTTCTGAGGCTTATTACGGGCGGAAGCGAACCGCGGTACTATAGCGCGAAGCTCGCTGACGATCCGCGTCCGATAGACATTTCACCGTACGTCGGCGAGCCGACGCTCGACGATTTCGCGCAGTGGTTCGTTGACAATAACTACGTCACGGGCAAAACTCCCGAGGAACTCAGGACGGACGAGCCCACCACCCGCGCCGAGTTTTTGGCGCTGCTTTCAAGGATAGACGGCTGGCAGATAGACGACGGCGCCCCCGCCGCATTCCCCGACACCGAGGGACATTGGGCCAACGGCGTCATATACGAGGCAAAGAACCGCGGTTTAATAAGCGGAAACGACAATGGGAACTTTGACCCTGACGGGGTCATAGACTATAGTGAGGAATACGAGATCCTGCTTAAAGCGATCAATTTTTCCGGGACGGAAGAGCGTTACAGATACGGCGATGACGCTTTCGGCGGATACGGATATGTAAACGAAAGCCACAGCGCCTGCGAGCCGGTCCCGCGCCGCGCGACCTTCGCGGTCCTCAAATGCTATAACGACGAGGGCAGATATTATCAGTATGACCCGGAAGCCTTCGGCGACGCCAACGTTATTTCTTTCGGCGGCGACGACACAGTCTCCACCACGTTCGGCACAGAGGCTTACTTCTTCAATTGATATAAACAAAAGGCTCCCTATCCCTTTTTGGGATGGGGAGCCGATTTTTTGCACAATAAAAGCACCCGAAAGGCGCACGGCTATATTTGTATCATATATATTTTTTGTATCATATAAAAAAACCGCTTTGATTTCTCAAAGCGGTTTAAAATCATTATTCGGCAGGCGTAGCCGTCTCCTGCATCTCTCGGGGCATTCGCCCTTGTCGTACCGTCGGCGTGTGGTCGCTACGAAATTTACCACCTCGAATAACTAATTTATATTTTGATAATTTTTGTATTAATTTACTGCAAGATATTTTTGCGTGTGTTCGGTTTGCTCGAACATTAAACCGTTCTTCGTTTTTGTAATTTTCAAAACAATCGGCATAGGTATATCATCAATTAATCCTCGATTTTCATATGAACGATTTTTATCATAATATTGCAAGATAACATCATTTTTCCCCCAACACTGCGACATACTTTGAGCCTTTTCAAAACTCAAATTATGGTTATTACAATATGTTTTGATCTGCGGTGTCCATATATCAAATAATTTACACATATTAATCACTCCTTGTCAAACGTTCTAAAATAACCGGTAGAATTATATATGACACTCGTTTTTTTGCTTAAACAATTTTAGTATGTCTTTATCACCCTGCGATGGAGTAGCAAAATCCGCAACAATACCCGGATGTGTATGCCCGCTCCATTTATAGCCTTGTTCACTTAATTCTTTTGCTCTGTTAATATCTACGTTTACCGAATTACTGTTGCCTCTTATAATAAGCCGTTCGCCGCCTTTGGTAAACATTGCAAACTCATCACCTGTCTCAGCGGTAATCGCAGCCAGATCACTCATGCTTACCGATTTTTTTCTTACAATCGTGACACTATCAAACCTCGGTAATCGTTCAAGTAATTTCTTTTGCCGATTATTTAAAGGGCGTCCGATATGTAGTATGGCGTTAGGATTTCCTTTTCCTGAGTTACGTTGCTCAATTGGGCTGTCAATATTTTTAATACTCATTATTTTTCTTCCCTCTGTATTTATTATACCACCTTTCACTGTTTTGTCAATATTATTGAGAGAAGAACAGCCTTGTTTATTTCAAATAATCAATATGCCGGCGGTAGCGGCGGGGGATCTCTATCGGCACATCGTAATCGACGGTTTTTAAAAACTCGGTGATTATATCGACTCCGTTTGTAAAGAAACGGTTAATCCGCCGCTCTTTGTCGGAAATGTTTTTGTAATCCGGCGGGCACACAAATGTCCAGTCGCAGCCCTCGTTGTCAAAAATAATTCTGAAAAATTTGTCGATGTCGTGTCTGTTCATGGCGTTTGCCAGAAGTATGTGGTGCTCGCCGCCCTCGTCAAGCAACGACACCGCCGCGCATGAGCCGTCATGGGCGATCACTGCCATCAGCGGCTCGCTGTCGTGATTTATAAATTCGCGTTTTTCCGAATCGGTGCCGTAGTATTTTATAATATCCATAATAAATTCCCCTTTTATGACAATATTATAAACCGGGCGCAAAGTAATGTCAATATTGCTATTTTCCGAGAAGCTCGGCTATTTTGAATTTGATTTTTATTTCGGGCGTGCTGCCTGTTATCAGTTCATATTCCGAGTCGGTCAGGCTGTCGCGCAGCTTTTGGTCGGCCTCCGCGGCGGTCACTCCGTCCACAAAGCACAGCGGCGGATACATGACGCACCACCAGTTGGCGCCCGCCGCCTCGCCTATCCCCACGTTTAACGCCGAATACTCGCCCCGTGGCAGCGACACCGCGCCGAACGGCTGCTCGTAGCGCTTGGTCGGAAACGCGCGCCGCTCAACTCCGCAGCTCACGTCGTAGTCAAATCCCTCGCCCCGAATAACGTCCCGC
The DNA here is from genome assembly GCA_947624775.1 of uncultured Monoglobus sp. Lineage (GTDB taxonomy): Bacteria > Bacillota > Clostridia > Monoglobales > Monoglobaceae > Monoglobus. Next base: position 30,087 of record CANQLT010000012.1, on the reverse strand, counting down.
GCCACATATTTTATAAAGCCGAGATTGTTGTTTGCCACGCGCTCGGATTCCTCAAGAGTGTGACAGTCGCGGAACAAAAATCCGCAGCGCTCGATTATCTCGTCTCTGACCTTGAGCTTCAGCGCCTGATCCGCTTCAGAGTCACTGTTCGCTACAATGTGCAGCCTCAGCACGCTTGATTGTATGTCCTCGGTCTCTCTGCCAACAAAGCTCAGATATATCACCGCGGCGAGCGCCGCCGCGAGAATTACGCCTATGAGCCGCATGTAATTGATCTTCGGCATATTTTACCTCCAAATATAAGTTTATAAGTAAGCGCTGATTAAATATGGTGCGTCGATTGCGCCGGCAGGAATTTCGTCAGATTGTTCAAAAGCGACGCGGCATACTTTGTGTATGGCAAGGAGCTTTTGGGCGATATGACGGAATTATCGCAAGCAAGCGATGTACCAAGCCGCAGGCGTTATTTAATCAGTGATTACAAAGGAAGTATTGACTGAAAATCCGAATTTATACACGCGCGGAAACGAGATGATTTTATTCTATAACAAGCTCCACCGGGCAGTGGTCGGAGCCAAATATTTCCTGATGAATGGCGGCTGATCTCAGGCGGTCCTTCAATTTATCCGACGCGATAAAATAGTCGATGCGCCATCCGGCGTTCTTTTCTCTGGCGCGGAAGCGATACGACCACCATGAATACTCGCCCTCGGCGTCGGGATAAAAGCGCCTGTAGGTGTCGATGTAGCCCATGCCGAGAAGATTCGTCATCTCGGCGCGCTCCTCGTCGGTAAAGCCCGCGTTCCTGCGGTTGGTTTTCGGGTTTTTGAGGTCGATCTCATTATGCGCCACATTGAGGTCGCCGCAAATTATGACGGGCTTTTTTTGCTCAAGACCCGCGATGTATCCGCGCAGCGCCTTTTCCCACTCGATACGATAATCCAGCCGTCTTAGCTCGTTTTGCGAGTTGGGCGTGTAGCAGGTGATAAGGTAATAGTCCTCAAATTCGGCTGTGATCAGCCTACCCTCGGTGTCATGCTCGGGGATACCCATGCCGTACGCCACCGATATCGGCTCGTCCTTGGTGAACATGGCGACGCCGGAATATCCCTTTTTCTCGGCGCAATTCCAAAAGTCATGATATCCGTCGAGCATTTCCGAAAGGTCGATCTGACCTTTTTGCAGCTTGGTTTCCTGGATGCAGAAAACGTCGGCGTCTGCCTCTTTGAAGTATTCGCAGAATCCTTTTTGAACGCAGGCGCGCAGACCGTTCACGTTCCATGATATAAATTTTTTCATAATGTTTTTTCCTTTACTTTATATATTAAAAAACCTCATCGCGTTTTCGTAGGTTATGTCGCAGAGCTTTTCAAAGCTCACGCCTTTGATCTCGGCCATTTTTTCGGCGACGTGCCGTACATAAGAGCTGTCGTTGCGCCTGCCCCGGTGGGGCTCGGGAGCCATGTAGGGGCTGTCGGTTTCGATCATAAGGCGGTCGAGCGGTATCACTTTCAGCGCCTCAACGGCCTTTCTGGCGTTTTTAAACGTGATAACTCCGGTAAATGAGATCATCAGTCCCATTTTTACCAGTACCTTGGCGGTCTCGGCGCTGCCCGAAAAGCAGTGCATGACCGCGTTTGACACCCTCTTTTCTTTTAATATTTTCAGCACGTCGCCCTTTGATTCCCTGTCGTGTATGATAGCGGGCAGCCCCAGCTCCGCTGCCAAGTCCAGCTGCCTCTCAAAGCAGGCGGTCTGCTTTTCTCTTGGCGCGCAGTCGTCGTAGTGGTAGTCGATGCCGATCTCGCCTATGGCTTTGACTTTAGGGTTTTTGAGAGCCAGCTCCTTTATCCTTTCAAAGTCCGCGTCCGAAACGTCGTCCGCCGCCTCGGGATGTATGCCCGCGGCGCAGTATATAAAGTTGTGGCCGTTCGCGATCCTGACCGCTGTCTCGGAGCTTTTCACGTCCGAGCCGACTTCGATCACGTGGGCCACGCCGCTGTTTTTGATTTTTTCGATGACCGCCTCGCGGTCGGCGTCGAACTGCCTATCGTCAAGATGAGCGTGGGTGTCAAACAGTTTCATGGTATTTTTCTCGCTTTCGCCTTGAGTAATTGTTGATTACCGTAAATTTTTCTTGATTATACCATAAAACTGTGATATAATCAATAAGATATGAAAAAATTTGTATGAGGTGAGAATCATGCGTGAATTAAACGAAAAGGGAAAGCTGGCAAAGGCCGCGGCGCGGAAGCTGGCCGTGCTTTCGACTTCCGTCAAGGACAAGGCGCTGCTTAGTATGGCGGACGCCCTTGAAAATTCGGCGGAATATATCATAGGCGAAAACAAAAAGGATATAGAGGCGGGTCGAGAGAGCGGTCTCAGAGAGGGTCTTATTGACAGGCTTATGCTGAACGCCGACAGGATATCGGGGATCGCCGAGGGGCTGCGCCAGATAGCCGCGCTGCCCGACCCGATAGGTGAGGCGGTCTCCCGTGTGAAGCGGCCCAACGGCCTCAAAATAACCAAAGTGCGCGTGCCGCTTGGCGTTATCGGAATAATATACGAGGCGCGTCCCAACGTGACTGCCGACGCGGCGGGCCTGTGTGTCAAGTCGGGCAACGCGGTGATACTCCGCGGCGGCAAGGAGGCCTTTAGCTCCAACATGGCGATAGTTAAGGTAATGCAGGAGGCCGGATACGCGGCGGGTCTGCCCGAGGGCTCGATAAATCTGGTCGAGAACACAACACGCGAAAGCTCGACCGCGCTGATGCGGCTCAACGAGTATCTGGACGTGATAATACCCAGAGGCGGAGCGGGACTTATAAAGGCGGTTGTGGAAAACGCCACGGTGCCCGCCATCGAGACCGGAACCGGAAACTGTCATGTGTACGTCGATGAGAGCGCCGACCTTGACATGGCGAAAAATATAGTTATAAACGCAAAGACCCAGCGCCCGTCGGTGTGCAACGCCGAGGAAAAGCTGCTGGTCCACGAGAAGATAGCGGCGGAGTTCCTGCCAAGTATGCTTAAAGAGCTTTCCGAGCGCGGAGTTGAGATAGTCGGCGACGAGCGGTGCCGCGCCCTTTGGTCCGAGGCCGAGGCTGCGACGGAAGATGACTGGTACACCGAGTATCTTGAACTTAAGATCGGGGTAAAGGTGGTCGGAAGTGTAGACGAGGCGATAGCCCATATCAACAAGTACAACAGCGGCCATTCCGAGGCGATCGTCACGAGCAGCTACCAGAACGCGCAGAAATTTCTCGACGAGGTAGACGCGGCGGCGGTCTATGTCAACGCCTCGACCAGATTTACCGACGGATTTGAGTTCGGGTTCGGAGCCGAGATCGGCATCAGCACCCAAAAGACTCATGCCCGCGGTCCCATGGGACTCAGGGAGCTTACTTCGACCAAGTATATTATCGAGGGCAGCGGACAAATAAGATAAAAATTAATTTATATATAGGAGAATTGTTATGAGAATAGACACAAAATGTATCCAGTCGGGCTACACGCCCAAAAACGGCGAGGCGAGGATCCTGCCAATTTATCAAAGCACCACATTCAAGTATGATTCGACCGAGCATATGGGACGCCTGTTCGACCTTGAGGAGGACGGATATTTCTACACGCGTCTTGCCAACCCCACCAACGACGCGGTGGCGGCCAAGATCGCCGACCTTGAGGGCGGCGTCGCGGGAATGCTCACATCATCGGGACAGTCGGCCTGCTTTTACTCGATATTCAATATATGTGAGGCGGGGGATCACTTTGTTTGCTCCACCAGCATATACGGCGGAACCTACAACCTGTTTTCGGTCACGATGAAAAAGCTGGGTATCGACGTTACCTTCGTTGACCCCGACGCTTCCGCCGAGGAGATAGCCGCGGCGTTCAGACCCAACACAAAGGCGCTGTTCGGCGAGACGATCGCGAATCCCGCACTTGTCGTGCTCGATATAGAAAAATTCGCGAAGGTCGCCCACGACCACGGAGTTCCGCTGATCGTTGACAACACCTTCGCCACGCCGATAAACTGCCGCCCCATAGAGTGGGGAGCCGATATCGTGGTCCATTCCACCACAAAATATATGGACGGCCACGCCACTTCGGTGGGAGGCGCCATAGTTGACAGCGGAAATTTCGATTGGGAAGCCCACAGCGACAAGTTCCCCGGTCTCACCACTCCCGATGAGTCGTATCACGGGGTTGTGTACACTGAGAGATTCGGCAAGGCGGCTTATATAACAAAAGCAACTGCCACGCTCATGCGCGACCTTGGCTCGATACCCTCGCCGCACAACTCGTTCCTGCTCAATCTCGGCCTTGAAACATTGGCGCTGCGCATGCGCAAGCATTGTGAGAACGCCCAAAAGATCGCCGAGTATCTGAGCAAAAACGACAAGGTTTCGTGGGTGAGCTTTTCAGGCCTTGAGGGCGACAAGTATTACGAGCTGGCGCAAAAATATATGCAAAGCGGCTCATGCGGAGTTATCTCGTTCGGCGTCAAGGGCGGCAGAGAGAACGCCGTCAAGTTTATGGACAGCCTCAAACTGGCGGCTATAGTTACTCATGTGGCGGACGCGCGCACCTCGGTGCTGCACCCTGCCAGCCATACCCACCGCCAGATGAACGACGAGGAGCTTAAAGCCGCGGGCGTTACGCCTGACCTTATCCGCTTCTCGGTAGGAATAGAGGACGCGGACGACATTATCGAGGATATTGAAAACGCGCTTAACGCGGCCGTAGAATAAAAATATCAAAAAGGGAGTGAGAATATTGGCGGAAAAATCCAGACCGGTGTCCCATTCGTACACTGAGCAGGTGCAGATGATAACCTCGCAGGACTTAAACGGCTACGGCAGACTGTTTGGCGGCCGCTTGATGGAGTGGATCGACGTTGTTGCGGGTATCGTGGCGCGCCGCCACAGCGGACACAACGTTACCACGGCGATGGTCGACACGCTCTGCTTCCGCGCGCCCGCCTATCCCAACGACACGCTTGTCCTCGCGGGACAGGTGACATGGGTTGGCAACACATCTATGGAGGTTTGCGTGCGCACCATGGTAGAGGACTACGAGGGCGAGAAACGCACTATCAACAAGGCGTATCTGGTCCTGGTGGCGCTTGACGAAAACGAGAAGCCCGTGAGGGTCCCGCGACTTATCCTCGAGGACGAGGAACAGCGTATGGAATGGGAGCTGGGCGAGAGGCGCCAGCAGCTCAGAAACGAGAGGCGCAGGATCAACGCCGGATAAATAAACTTGTGGGATGAGATCAAATGATAGCCAAACGAACGCCGAAAATTGAATTGTCATACATGAATATAATCTGCGCCCTGCTGGTTATATTTATTCACTGCGCTTCGGTGCTCATCGGCGGGACTACAAAAGCCGACGCGGCGTTTAACATTGTGTTTGTGCCGTGGCGGTTCAGCACCTTTGTGGTGCCCGCGTTCATATTCATGAGCGGCGTCAAGTTCTTTTTGACCGACAGGCGGATGAATTATTTTAAGTTCTACAAGGGTCGCATTATCCGCGTGGTCCTGCCGTACATGCTGTGGGTCGTTATATACATGATGTTTTTTGTGAACCATCACTATTTCGACTTTTCGTGGGACAAGCTGATCCGCTATTGGGTACACGGTGATTTGGTAGGGCATTTTTATTTCGTGATAATCATAGTCCAGTTCTATCTGCTCATGCCGCTCTGGATGTATGTGCTGCGCCGAACCGATACAGCCGCGGGCATTATTTGCTCGATACTTATTTCGGTCGTGTTCGGTTTTAATCTGAGCAACATGCTTGGCGCGGTTTTTCCGAATTATGTGTTCGAGTGGGACGATGTGATCTTCACAAAATATCTGTTCTACTGGGTCCTGGGCTGCTATGTCGGCATGAATTACGCCGCCTTCAAAAAGGCGGTCATGAGCAAAAAGCTGTTGATAACGATTTTATTCCTGCTGTCAGCGGCGCTGGATATTTTTCTGGCGTATAAGACCTACAACGTTGTTGCCCCGTGGATGGAGGAAATACATATCGTTTACTGCACGGCGGCGATATTATTTTTCTTTATGCTGACGTCGCTGCTTGCGGGGAACCGCAAAAAGATCACATGGCTCACGCGCGCACTTGACGAGCAGTGCTACAACATATACCTGTCGCACTGTCTGGTGGTGCTGTGGCTCAATGACTATCTTATCACCGAGATGGGCACAACAAACGTCACGGAGCGTTTCGGCAAAATAACCGCCGCGGCGTATCTTGTTCCGATAATATTCTGGCTGCTTTGGTATTTTATAAAACTGCTGATAAAACAGATAATAAAACTGATTAAAAAATTATACGAGCGAATCAAAAACAAGAAAGGTTCTGATAACTATGAAATTTAAAAAATTAATTGCTCTCGCGGCGACCGCGGTGGTGATCTGCCTGTCGCTAACGGCCTGCGGCGGCTCGGGTGATGGCGCGCAAAAGACGGCCGAGCAGTCCAAAGCGACGCAGGCTCCGGCTCAGAACAACTCGCTGCCTAACGAGCTGACGTCAAAATATTCGAACTACGCCGAGTCGTTCACAAATGAGTTCGGAGAGTTTGTAAACGGCGATATGGACACGGTGCTGAAGGGCGTGGGCGATCTTAACGCCGACAACTTCGCGCAGTGGAAAGAGACCTATGACAAGTACAATGAGCGCTGCGAGCATTGGTTCAACGAGCTGAGTGCCGCTGAAATGCTGTGCCCCGAGGATAAAGCCGAAGCACACAAGGACCTTGAGGCGGTCGTCGCCACGATACAAAAGATTTTTGAGGGTCTCGAACCGAAAGTTCAGGCGGCGGAAGGCGGAGATTTATCGCAGCTTACCGGCATGGCCGAGCAGTATGAGCAGGCTTCCGACATAGCCCACGAGATGTGGGACAGAGCGTCAGCCGAAGTGGTTGAATAATTTTTTCGAAACCCCTTGATTTTTCGGAAAAATAGGTTATAATATTATAGAGATAAACTAAAGGAGGAATATATTATGGCAAAACAGGTAACAAAAGATACGATTATCATGGAAGCGCTGCAGCTTGATCCCGGCACCGCGGAATTCTTTTTCGAGATAGGCATGCACTGCCTCGGCTGCCCTTCGTCAAGCGGTGAGAGCATCGAGCAGGCGTGCGCGGTTCATGGCGTAAACTGTGACGAGCTTGTTGACAAGATCAACAGCTATCTCAAGTCAAAAGAGGCGTAATTTAAAAAATTTAAAGAAATTTTCAAAAATATGTTGACAAACAGACTGCGATTGATGTATAATAATCGCTGTCTGTTTAGTTGCATGGATTCCGCGTACGCGCGGTTTAAACAGGAGAGCAAAATGGACATTAACATAGCGTCGATCAAGAACTACGAGGGAAAAAGTATCCCCATTGATTGCGAGATCGATTTAAAAGGCCGCGATGGAGACGATTTTGAGATCATCGCTCCGATAAAAGTAAAAGGCGCAATACGCAACTTCGGCGGCACGATCGAGCTTGACGCCAAGGGCACAGCGATGCTGCGCATGACCTGCGACAGATGTGCCGAGGAATATGAGACCCCCGCGGAATTCGACATAATCGAGAGCTTCAAGGAGACCGAGAGGTTTGAGCGTGGCGAGGAAAATGAGAATCCCGATATAATAGGATTCTCGGGCGACAGTATAGATCTTGATGAACATGTGTACAGCGGTCTTGTCGTCAGTCTGCCGGGTAAGCATTTGTGCCGCGAGGACTGCAAGGGTCTGTGCCCCGAGTGCGGAGCTAATCTTAACGACGGTCCGTGCAGGTGCGACACACGCCCGACCGACCCCAGATTCGATATACTCGACAGTCTGGACATCGAGTAGGAGACGACCTCGGCGTCCCGAAAAAACAAATACGTATAAAATAAAGCCTTTAGGCTGTTCCATATAATTTGAAAAGAGGTGTAAAGTAAATGGCAGTTCCAAAGAGAAAGACATCAAAAGCGAGAAGAGATAAGAGAAGAGCAAACTGGAAGCTGGCGGTTCCCGGTCTGGTGGCATGCCCCCAGTGCGGAGAGCTGAAGCTCCCTCACAGAGCCTGCAAAGCCTGCGGTTCATACAAGGGCAGAGAGGTTATCGCTGTGGAGGACTAACACTCGTGAAACGGCGCCGCGAACTCCGCGGCGTTTTTTGTTTTACGCCTTGAAATTGTGTTGATTATATGATAGAATAAAAATCAGTGTCAAGGAGGAAAGCTTATGAAACCGACAGTCGCCGTTGTGGGGCGGCCCAATGTGGGCAAATCCACATTTTTTAACAAGGTCGCCGGAAAACGGATCTCAATAATAGAGGACACTCCGGGCGTGACGCGTGACAGGATCTACGTGGACGCCGAGTGGTGCGGCCGCGAATTTACAATGATCGACACCGGCGGAATCGAGCCGGGCACCGATGATGTTATATTAAGTCAGATGCGCGCACAGGCGGAGCTCGCCATTGACATGGCGGACGTTATAGTGCTTATCGTCAATGTGCGCGACGGCGTGACGGCCGCCGACAGCGATGTTGCCGCCATGCTGCAAAAGAGCGGCAAACCCGTGGTTCTGGCCGCAAACAAGGTGGATAGCCCCGGCGAGCCGCCCATGGAGATATACGAGTTTTATAACCTCGGCTTGGGTGATCCGTGGCCCATATCTTCGGTCCACGGGTTGGGGCTCGGCGATCTGCTCGATGAGATAGTGAAGTATTTTCCCGAGGACGCGGAGATAGAGGACGAGAGCGACATTATTCACGTGGCGATCGTCGGCAAGCCCAACGCGGGCAAATCGTCGCTCGTGAATAAGATATTGGGCGAGGAGCGCGTGATAGTCAGCGATATAGCGGGAACCACCCGAGACGCCATCGACACACTGTATGAGCGAAACGGCAAAAAGTATATGCTGATCGACACCGCGGGTATGCGCAAGCGGGGTAAGATCAACGAGAATGTCGAGCGCTACAGCGTGACCCGCGCCTTAAACGCGGTCGACCGCGCCGACGTGTGCCTTATAATGGTTGACGCCGCCGAGGGAATAACCGAGCAGGACACCAAGATCGCGGGTTATGTCCACGAGGCCGGCAAAGCGTCGGTTATCGTGGTGAACAAATGGGACCTGATCGAAAAAGAGACCAACACCATGCGCAACTTTAAGAACAAAGTCAAAGAGGGCTTTAACTTCATGATGTACGCGCCGTCGGTGTTTATCTCCGCAAAGACCGGTCTCCGCGTGAACGATTTGTTTGATGTTATGGACGCGGCGGTGGAGCAGAATTCAAAGCGCATTTCAACAGGCGTTCTGAACGATGTGCTGAACGAGGCTGTGGCGGCGGTGCAGCCGCCCAGCGACAAGGGCCGCAGGCTCAAGATATACTACGCCACACAGGCGGGAACAAAGCCGCCCACATTTGTGTTGTTTGTCAACAGCGGAAAGCTGGCGCATTACTCATACGTCAGATATATCGAGAACCAGTTCAGAGCGCGCTTCGGATTTGAAGGCACGCCGATAAAGTTTATAATTCGAGAAAAAGGGGAGAAAAAGTAAATGACGGTTTTGACAGCGGTTATCGCCGGAGTTTTGTCGTATCTGATCGGCTCGGTCAATTTTTCGATCATACTTTCAAGAATTATCTCCGGCGAGGATATCAGAAAAAGCGGCTCGGGCAATGCCGGAGCCACAAATATGCTGCGCACTCTCGGCAAAGCGCCGGCGGCCGCCACCCTGATACTTGACGTTTTAAAGGGAGTTGCGTGCGTGGTTCTGGCAAAGATTTTCGTGAGCCGCGCGGGCGGCGCCGAGCTTGAAAATATTTGCCTGCCGTATATCGCGGGCCTGTGCGCAGTGCTGGGGCACAATTTCCCGATTTATTTCGGCTTTAAGGGCGGCAAGGGCGTCGCCACATCGCTGGGCGTTGTGATGACTCTCGACTGGAAGATCGGACTTATCGTCATGATAGTGTCGCTTGCGATCATGGTGGCGACGAGGTATGTGTCCCTCGGCTCTGTCTTGGGCAGCGTGATGTTTGTTATAATCAAGATAATAAAGGATTTTGTGACAGGCAACATAAAGCCGGTCGGTATGATTTGCATAATAATCATGGGCGTGCTGATAGTGATTCGCCACCGCGCCAATATAAAGCGCCTTCTAAACGGCACCGAAAACAAACTGGGAAGCAAGAGATAAATTCTATACCGAGTAGGAGTGAAATAATATGTCAAAAATAAGCGTTATAGGTAGTGGCGGCTGGGGAAGCGCGGTCGCCATAATGCTCGCCGAGAACGGGCATAACGTAACAGTCTGGTCGTATCTTGAGAGTGAGTGCAACGATCTAAAAAAATACCGCGAGAACAAGCCGTTCCTGCCGGGCGTCAGGTTTCCGGACAGCGTTGCATTTACCAACGACATAAGCAGCGCGAAAGGCGCCGACATAGTCGTTATGGCTACTCCGTCCCACGGTGTTCGTTCCACCGCGAAAGCCATGGCGCCGTATATAAGCGACGGTCAGCTTGTGGTAAATATCTCAAAGGGCATCGAGGAGGGAACCTACTGCACATTGTCGCAGGTCATAAAAGAGGAGGTCCCCAACTGCGTGATCGCGGTCATGTCGGGCCCGAGCCACGCCGAGGAGGTTTCGCGCGGAATACCGACGACCAACGTCGTGGCGTGCGCGGACGAAAAGATCGCACGCTATGTGCAGGACGAGTTCATGAACCCTAATTTCAGGATATACACCAATCCTGACGTTTTAGGAGTGGAGCTTGGAGGCTCGCTCAAAAACGTTATCGCGCTGTGCGCGGGCATTACCGACGGAATGGGTCTTGGCGACAACACCAAGGCTGCCCTGATGACGCGCGGACTTGTGGAGATGTCGCGTTTGGGCGTTGCGATGGGCGCCAAGGAGGAGACCTTTAACGGCCTTTCGGGTCTGGGCGACCTGATCGTCACCTGCACCAGTATGCACTCCCGCAACCGCAGGGCGGGAATACTTATCGGACAGGGCAAAACCGCCGAACAGGCGAAGGACGAGGTCAGGATGGTGGTCGAGGGCGTGCGCACCTGCCGCGCCGCCAAAGAGCTTTCGGAAAAATACGGGATCGAAATGCCTATCGTGAACGAGGCGTACAAAGTGCTGTTTGAAAACCTGCCAGCGGCCGAAGCGCTCAAAAATCTGATGGGCAGGGAAAAGAAACATGAAAGCGAAAAAGCCTTCTTGTACCCCGGTGAATAAATTGTGATATTACTGTAACTTTTTTGTAAGGAAGAACAACTACCGTTTTATTGCTATTATATCGGAAATATGATATAATATTATAAAATTTATAATTAATTTTTATTAAGGGGTTGAATTTTATGAAAAAGTACATTGCAGAATTTATCGGCACCGCGGTATTGGTTATTTTCGGCTGCGGAAGCGCGGTCGCGGCTAACACCTTAGTCGGCGAGCTGGGACTCACCGGAAGCGCGCTGGCTCTGACTACGCTGCTAATCGCGTTCGCATTCGGTTTGGTTATCGTTGCTATGGCGTACTCGATAGGCAACATATCGGGCTGCCACATCAATCCGGCGGTCTCGACCGGTATGCTGGTATCGGGTAAGATGACGGTCAACGATTATATCGGATATCTCGTGGCTCAGTTTTTGGGCGGCATCGTTGGAGCTTTGATCCTCATGGCGATGCTCGGCACCACGGCGAACGGTCTCGGCCAAAACGGATACGGCGAGGCCAGCGCGATAGGCGCCAATATGGGACAGGCATTTTTGGTTGAGGTAGTGCTCACGTTTGTGTTTGTTATCGCGATAATCGGCGTCACAAGCAAGACCGAGAACACCGCCGTGACAGGACTGGTTATAGGCCTCACGCTGACTCTGGTCCACATACTCGGAATTCCCTTCACAGGAACATCGGTGAACCCGGCTCGAAGCTTCGGTCCCGCTCTGGTTATGCTGTTCGCGGGTGAGTCGCAGCCGATGGCTCAGGTATGGCTGTTTATCGTCGCTCCGATCATAGGCGCGATCCTTGCCGCTGTTGTTTATAAGGCGCTTGCCTCCGAGAAATAATTTGTTTTTCAAAAAAGCCCTTCGGGGCTTTTTTGCTTTATAAGCTATTGTAATCCGCCGGGTTATGTGTTATAATTAAAAAAGTCAGTATATAACCGACACTATCTTAGGGGGAATGTTATTATGAAGAAGGTATTGGTTTTGGCCGCGGCATGCTTCACGCTTTTGCTTTGTGGCTGCAGCGAGAACGAGATCGGAATGACAGGCATGATATATGATTCGCATTCTATTGAGCAATATGCCGCAAACGGAACCTACAGAGCGAACAATTCGAATTTAAGCGAGTCGGGCGAGTTTGTGCCATCTATGGATTCCGATTATTTTGACACCGAGTTTGAAAAACACGTGAATATGTCGGACCCCGGTGATTCGTATTATCACTACATACTGCGCGGCACCGAATACGGAACGGAGCTCAAGGCGCCTATGGAGATCTATGGTTCGGGCAGAAAGAAATATCTGAGCCTTGATACTATGGCGTACATCAATGATATGAAATTTACGTCTGAGGACGGCCCCGCGGGCGCGCTTGATCCGATTTACGCGGCGCTGAGGGAGCGGCTCGGAAACGATTGTTTCGTGGAGGTAGGAGACGACTTTTCGGGCGAAAGCGCCATTTTCGGGTATACCGACGAGGTTCGGAACATCTTCGCGGATTACGCGCCTCTCGGCATAAACTCAAACAAAGGAATAAGGCCGTTTGCCGACGCCGCGCAGCGCGATTATCTTTATGACAGCCTGAGCGGATTTGACTCGGGCATTGTGGAAAAGACCGAAAACGGATACTCCGTCACGGTCGATAGCAGGACAAGCAGAACCGTGACCGACAGATTGGATAAGTATATGGCGGACAATGCGGAGCACGCGTACTCGGCCTACGCTAAATACGCCGAAAGTCTGGGACTTGATTTTGAGCTGAGCAGTGAGTTTGATTTTATGGCTAAAAATCTCAGAAAGCTGAGCCGCGATGAGTTTATCGAGCATATCCGCGAGACCGGTGCGCGAGAGAAAGTCGAGCCGCTTGATAGCAAAAACAGCGAAACGCTCACGACCGCGTTTATCGACGGGACATACACAAACACCTACGAGACCGTGCGGGATTATTCGTATATTCAAAAATCCGACAGCCGCGAAATGTACGAGCACAGCTTTTTAAAGAACAGTTACGACGCACCCTACGCGACAGAGTCGTTTACTGAAAATATTACGCCCGCGGCTGTTGAGAAAACGCTGCCCGAAAACGTTATTTCTTACGAGGAGTATAAGGCGTTATATAACGAGCTGGACCCTGTGGCCGCGATCGAGTTTGAACAAAAAGGCTATTCCGAAAGCGGCGATAACATAGACGCGCAGATACCGGGAGCGAATTTTACCACAACAAGATTCGCTATGGCGTTCGCGTCGGAAAAGCGCGCTTCGGGCATGTCGTATCCGATATCTTATTCCGATTTCGGCATGGAAAGCGGGCCGGGAATAAGAATGCTCTCCGACGAAAACGGCAGTATATATGTTCCGCTGAGAGTCACAGCCGAACGCCTCGGCGAGAACGTGGTCTGGGATGAGAACACGGGATGCGCGTTTATCGAGCGGAACGGGGAATTCATAAAGACAGACGGAACTCTGTTTAAGGCGAACCCATTTTCCGAGGAGATATGGTACACCAAGGCGCGTGATCTCGAAAAGCTCGGCTATAACGTGGCCTATTCAGAAACGCATTACAGTGCTGATTCCGACCGCAAAGACTACAAACTCACAATCTCAAAATGATTGACAAATTTTAATATTACAGGAGAAATATTATGTACACTATTTCATGCGAGGCTCATTTCGACGCGGCGCACTTTCTCAAAGGGCACGGCGGCAAATGCGCCAATATCCACGGCCACCGCTGGAAGGTCCGCGCGTATGTCAGCGCGGAGGAGCTCATTCCCGTTGGTGAGAGCCGCGGAATGGTAATGGATTTCGGCGGCATAAAGCCGAGGCTTAAAAAAATCGCCGACTGCCTCGACCACAAGCTGATCGCCGAGGACGGAACTTTGCTGCCTGAAACGGCGGCCGCCCTCAAGCACGAGGGTTTTGCTGCCGCTGTCTTGCCGTTCAGACCAACGGCCGAAAACTTTGCCAAATACATATACGACGAACTGAGCGCGGACGGCATCAAGCCAAGTAAGGTCCGCGTATACGAATCGGAGGACACCTATGCGGAATACAGCGAATAATATAATATTCCCGGTGTGCGAAAAATTCGTCAGTATAAACGGCGAGGGCAGGCGTGCCGGGCAGACCGCGGTGTTTATAAGGTTCCGCGGCTGCAATCTGCGCTGCTTCTACTGCGACACCGGGTGGGCAAATTCCGCAGACGCGCCCGCGGAGGAGCTGACGACGGACGATATTCTGAAATATATCGAAGGTATGGGCATAACAAACGTCACTCTGACAGGGGGCGAGCCGCTGCTGCGGAGCGGGATCGGCGGCCTTATGGCGAGGCTTAACTCAGCCGGAAAGAGCGTTGAGGTCGAGACAAACGGCGCGGTGCCGCTTGATGAGTTTATTAAATGCGGAACAAGGCCCGACTGTTTCACCATGGACTACAAGCTGCCCACAAGCGGCATGGAGGGCAAAATGGTTTTGAGCAATTTTGATCTGCTCAATCGCGGCGACTGCGTAAAGTTTGTGGCGGGCTCCGAGGAAGATCTCGGCCGCGCGCTGGAGATCATCAAAAAATACGATCTGACCGAGCGTTGCGGGGTGTATATAAGCCCGGTGTTCGGCGCTATAGACCCCAAAGATATAGTCGATTTTATGATAAGGCATAAGCTTAACCGAGTAAATTTGCAGATACAGCTCCACAAAGTGATTTGGGAGCCCGACAGGAGAGGTGTGTAATGATAGACGAAAAAGCGATAGAAAAGCATGTGCGGGGAATTTTGGAGGCTCTGGGCGACGATCCCGAGCGCGAGGGCCTGAGAGACACCCCCAAACGGGTGGCGAAAATGTACTCCGAGGTCTTTGAGGGCATGAACTACACAAACGACGAGATAGCCGAAATGTTCAACAAGACCTTTGAGGACGATCCCGATTCATATCAAAGTTCAAATGATATGGTGATCGTCAAGGATATAGAGATTTTCAGCTATTGCGAGCATCACATGGCGCTGATGTACAACATGACAGCGTCGGTTGCGTATATACCGCGGGGCAAGGTCATAGGTCTCAGCAAGATCGCAAGGATCGCCGACATGGCGGCGAAGCGTCTCCAGATTCAGGAGCGCTTGGGAGCCGACATAGCCGAGATAATCCAAAAGATAACCGAAAGCCCCGATGTGGCCGTAATAATTGAGGCGAGCCACAGCTGCATGACAGCGAGAGGAATATCAAAGCCGTCGGCCAAAACGCGCACAAGGACGCTGCGCGGCAGGTTTGAGACCGACGAGAAACTTGCGGAAAGAGTGATGGGGTGACAAAAATGAAAAACTCAAAAAAAGCATTGGTGCTGTTGAGCGGCGGAGTGGACAGCGCAACCGCCCTAGCGATGGCCGCGGACGAATTCGGCGCGCAAAACGTGACCGCCCTCTCGATATATTACGGCCAAAAGCACGCTAAAGAGATCGAAGCGGCGAAAAATATCGCAGCTCATTACGGCGTGAGACGGCTCGAGCTTGATCTGACCGATATGTTCAAATTCAGCGACTGCTCGCTGCTGAGCAAAAATCCCGATGCCGAGATCCCAAAAGAGAGCTACGGCGAGCAAGTGAGCAAAACGGGCGGCGCGCCTGTATCAACTTATGTGCCGTTCCGCAACGGGCTTTTTCTGTCGGCCGCCGCGGCGTACGCGGTGAGCCTCGGCGCGGACGAAATATTTTACGGCGCCCACAGCGACGACGCGGCCGGAAACGCCTATCCCGACTGCAGCGAGGCTTTTAATTCCGCTATTAACGCCGCCATATACGAGGGCACGGGGCATCAGGTCGGCATCCGCGCGCCGTTTGTGGGCATCACAAAGAGCGAGGTCGTGGCGATAGGAGTAAAGCTCGGTGTGCCCTATGAGATGACATGGAGCTGCTACGAGGGCGGAGATAAGCCCTGCGGCGTGTGCGGCACCTGTCGCGACCGAAAAGCTGCGTTTGAGGCCAACGGCCTTGACATTGACTAAAAGAAAGAGGAATTTATATGAACAGAAAAAACGAAAATCTGACCCTTTTGGGAAACAAAAACACCGAATATAAATCAGACTACGCGCCCGAGGTGCTTGAGACATTTGAAAACAAGCACAAGGAAAACGACTATTGGGTGCGCTTCGACTGTCCCGAGTTCACGTCGCTCTGCCCGATAACCGGCCAGCCCGACTTCGCCGAGATAATCATATCATACGTGCCCGATGTCAAAATGGTCGAGAGCAAGTCGCTGAAACTGTATCTGTTCAGTTTCAGGAACCACGGCGATTTTCACGAGGACTGCGTGAACACGATAATGAAGGATCTGATAAAGCTGATGGAGCCCAAGTATATCGAGGTGTTCGGGCGGTTCACGCCCCGCGGCGGCATATCTATACATCCGTATGCCAACTACGGCAGGCCCGGCACAAAGTGGGAGCAGGTCGCCTTTGACCGCCTAACCTCCCGTCCCGCTGATTAATAAAAAAGAAAAGCACCGGATATCCGGTGCTTTTTCTGGAGCGGAAGACGAGATTCGAACTCGCGACGTTCACCTTGGCAAGGTGACGCTCTACCACTGAGCCACTCCCGCATAAGCGTTATCTTCGAACGCTTAATAATTATAGCAAATAAAAATTTATTTGTCAAGACTTTTTTGAAACTTTTTTATTTTTTCCGTTCTTTTTCTTTTTTGAATTGAGCATTAGCTGCGTTTCCATTATTTCCTCGCGGGTCTTGAGCTTGGGTATCAGGCTTGTCACCAGCCTGCCCTTGCCGCGGGTCTTTATGTAAAGAAATCCGAATATCGAGAACACAATAGCGCCGATGCAATTGACGATCAAATCTTTCATTGTGTCAATGAGCCCCACGTCGAGATACGCGCCGTCGATCACCCAGTCGCGCGGAATGCCGTCTATGGTGCCCGAGATAACGGTGCGCGTCACGTCTTTTATGGTTATTGGGTCGTTGAGACCGCTGGGGTTGAGCAGCACCGAGGCAATGTCGTGGACCATCCAGTCCTTCTGCATATCGGTCAGAAAGATCTGATCCATGCCGTATTCAAAGAACTCCCACAGCACACCGATCGTCATAGAGAAGCAGAACGTCACAAACGCGACGAACCACGGCGACATGGTGATATGTATCCTGGGCGACTGATTGAGTATGTCGATCATGGCAAAGCCTATCGCGGCCATAATGAATCCGTTTATCGTGTGCAGGATCGTGTCCCACAGCGGAATTATGGTGTAAAAGCTCTGTATCTCGCCCATGATCTCGGCGGCGAAGATGAAGAACAGTATTATCACCTCAAGCAGTATCGGCATTTTTATATTGAGCCGATGATCCACAAAGGTCGGGATAGTGAAAAGCAAAATCGTCAGAATGCAGGTAAAGACATTTGAGTAGTTGCCCATGAAAAACTGCCTGATCATAACCAAAATAACAAGCACACTCAGAACAACATGGATAATTTTGCGCTTATCGCTTTTTTTCTTTTTTTCGGCGTCATTTAAATGATTCGCGTTCATTTTAAAGCCCCCGTTAAATAATATTCCAATTAAATATTATACCACTGTTTCGCGATATGTCAATATCAAAATTAACGGCGCGGCATGTTCTACTTTCGGACAAAGCCTCATACAATACTAAAAACAAGCCGATCAGAGCTTGAAAGCATAGCGGTGATAACAATGGGAGAATATGACGGAATTTTTAAATTTATCCCGCAGGGAAACCTGCGTCGGGCGCTGGAGCAAGCCCTTGGCGGCGTTAAGGCCGAGGAAATACGGCTGCGCAGCGAGAGGCCGCTGTCGGTGTATGACGGGCATGTGCGTTTTGTGACGCCCGCGGGCGAGCTCAGCACGGCTCCGCCTGAGGGCTTGACCGTGAGCAAAGCGGCTGTGACCGCGGTTTTCCGCGCCTTGTGCGAAAATTCGCCCTACGCCTACGCCGACGAGATACGTCGGGGATTCGTTACCCTCAGGGGCGGCCACCGCGCGGGCTTCACGGGCCGCGCTGTGTTAGGGCGTGACGGGAACGCTGAAAGCTTCAGAGACATAAACTCAATAAATATCAGGGTAGCCCGCGAGATAATCGGCTGCGCAGCGCCTTATATCGGCGGCATCGTGCAGGGAAGAAGAGTAAAAAGCGCGCTTGTCATAGCGCCGCCCGGTCTGGGAAAGACCACTTTCCTGCGCGACGCGGCGCGGATCATATCAAACACAGGCTTCAAAGTCGGCATATCCGACGACCGCGGCGAGATCGCCGCAATGTTCCGCGGCGCGCCGTCCAATGATATAGGCGCGAATACCGATGTGGTGGAGTACGCGCCAAAAGGCTGCGGCGTTGAAATTCTTATACGCACCATGTCGCCGCAGGTAATAATCACGGACGAAATCGTGACCGAAAGTGAGGCCCGCGCCGTTTGTCTGGCAAAGGGCAGCGGCGCCGCGGTGATCGCCTCAGTCCACGGCGGCTCGTTTGACGAATTGAGCCGAATGTCGGTTTTCAGGCCGCTGTTTGAAAATCGTGTGTTCGATTTGCTGATCTTGATCAAAGGCAGAACCGGAGGCAGGCTCGACGCGGAAGTCAGGCGGGCGGTATGACGGTAAAGCTGATCTGCGCCGCGGTCATCATATTGGGCTGCGGATTCGCGGGCATGTCGGCGGCCTCCGCGCTGGACGCCAGAATAAGGCAGACGCGCGGATTTTCCGACGCGCTCGGACTTTTGGAAATCGAGATGACGGTCAACAATTCGGTTCTCAGCGAGGCGCTGTACTTTGCCTCAAAGCCGCAGAGCGGAGTTGTTAAAGATATTTTCTTGGGTGCCGCGCGAGGGGTTGAAGCTCTCGGCGGCGGCGATATGAGCGAGGTGTGGCGCATGGCGATAGAAAGCAACAAAAAGCGGCTCTGCGTGAGCGCGGACGCGCTTGATATAATATCGGCCTTTGCCTCGAGCCTCAGCCGCGGTGACCGAGAGAGGGAGAGGGACAATATCAGGGCGGCCCGAGAAAAGCTTCGCATCGAGGAAGAAAAGGCGCGGCTCAAAAAGGCCGAAAGCGGCAAACTGTACCGCGGTCTGGGCTTCGCCTGCGGCATACTGATAACGGTGCTTTTGCTTTGACATAAAAACGGAGGGGATAAAATGACGGGCGTTGACTTGATTTTCAGGGTGGCGGCGATCGGCATACTTGTGGCTGTGCTCAACATGCTGCTGTGCCGCGCCGGACGCGACGATCAGGCTATGATGACGACGATCGCGGGGCTTATCGTAGTGCTGCTCATGGTGATACGCGAGATAAGCAATCTGTTCATCATGATACAGGATATATTCGGGCTGTAGTCATGGAGATAGCGAAGATCGTGGGTATCGGGCTTGCGGGAGGCGTGATCTCGATTTTGATAAGGCGCTCAAAGCCCGAGCTTTCGATGATGATACCTATCGCGGTATCGATCATCGTGCTGCTCGGGGTGATGCCCTATCTCGGCGGTATCGTCGGGGAACTGAGCGACCTTTCAGCCGCGGCGGGAATAAACGGCGCGTATATGACAGTCATAATAAAAATCATAGGCGTGTCATATCTGGCATCGTTTTCGGCGGAGCTGTGCAAGGACGCGGGCGAAAACGCGATCGCGACAAAGATCGAGCTGGGCGGCAAACTGATAATCCTCGCCATGTCGGTGCCGATAATAAAACGCCTGCTCGATCTTGTGAGGGAGATAATAATGTACAAGTGAGAAAAATGCTGAGTCATAAAATCAAAACAGCGATAATACTCGCGGCGGCGGTCATGATCTTCTGCGGCGCGGCGCACGCCGAGGAACCGTCCGCGCCTCAAGACCTTGTTGACGAATATCTCGGGATATACGGAGAGCAGATCGACGAGGGCGCGGGAGGAGTGATATTCGAAGCGGTGACGCCGTATGCGGACGGATTTTCGATAGGCGAGCTGCTGTCAAGGATAGCGGCAGGAGATGTTCCGTTTGACATGAGATCGCTGGCGCGCGAGCTTTTTCGGGCACTGACCGGAAAGGTTTTGTCCGCGGCAAAAAACATGGCAGGAGTTCTGGCGGCGGCTGTTCTCAGCGCCTTTCTGGCAAACTCGGTCAGCGATTTTGAGCGCGGAGCGGCGTTTAAGGCGGCGTCGTATGTCTGCTTTATCGCGGTGGCGTCGATGGCCGCGTCGGTGTTTTACGGCTGTCTTGTGAGCGCGTCGTCCGCGATCGAAAATCTGGCCGTTTTCATGCGCTGCGCCGTTCCCGTTATGATGACGGCGCTGCTGTCGAGCGGAGCCGCGGTCAGCGCCGCGGCCCTTGAGCCGACGCTGCTGGCAATTATAGAGATCGCGGTGAGCCTTATCCGCTCGGTCTTTGTTCCGCTCGTCATGATAGGGGTGGGGCTGGGCACGGTGAACTCCATGTCCGAGGGGCTCAAGACCGCGCGTCTGGTCGAGTTTATAAACGGCGCCGTAAAATACGGCCTCAGCGTGATTTTGATGATATTCACGGCGTTTTCAGGGCTCCGCGGCATTGCTGCCTCGGGCGCCGACGCGCTGACGCTCAAGCTCACCAAGTTCGCCTCGTCGAATCTGATACCGCTTGTGGGCGGAATTTTGTCTGACTCGGTCGAGACAGTTATGAGATGCGGAGCGGTGATAAAAAACGCTCTGGGCGTTTTGGGGATAATCGTCGTGTTTTTCATCGCGCTGACGCCGGTGCTGGAGATTGTTTCGGCGCTGATAGTATTTCGTCTGGCGGCCGCTCTGTGCGAACCGATCAGCGAAAAAAGCGTCACCGAATGTCTGAGCGTGATGGCGGACGGGATCGCCGCCGTGTTTTCGATGCTGGCGGCCGTGTCAATTATGTTTATCATAATGCTGACCGTTATGATAAATATTTCGGTTTAGCTTTAGGAGAAAAGCTATGGAGAGTTTAAGACAGTGGTCGTACTCGGTAGCGGCGACAGTGGTGTTCGGCACTCTTGCCGAGACCGTGCTGCCGTCCGACTCATACAGAAAATATATCCGCCTTATACTGGGCATGGTGCTTTTGCTCACGCTGACAAAGCCCGTAGTCGCGCTGATAAGCGGCGGTCTCGGGGAGAGCGCGGACGAGTACGCCGCCTCGTTTTCCGCGGCGGAGGAGCGGACCGAGCGCGAGGCGGCCGAAATAGAGGAAAAGCAGAAAAACGACATTATAAAAATTTATAAGGACAGCCTGGAGAGCAGCGTTGCGTCGGGCATTGAGCGCGAGTGCGGAGCGGTTCCGACGAGCGTCGAGGCCGAGATATCCGACTCGGTGTTCGGCAGTCTTGAGGGAATGACGATCGAGATATATGCCGCGGACGCCTCAAAGAGCGCGGCGATAAAAGCGGCGGCGTCGGAATTGACAGGATTGCCAAGCGGCAAAATAACGGTTAAGGAGCGCGGCGCGGGAGCACAAAATGGAGAAACAGAATAACAAACAAACGTTTGCGCGGAGAATAACGGATTTTTTTCAAAAATTCGGGAGCCGCGGCAGCGACGACAAAAATCGGGTAAACCCGCTTGTGATACTGGCGATCGCCGCGGCGGCGCTCACGCTCGTTTTTATAAAGCCCGGCGCGAGCGGTGACGGCGGCAAAAAGATAGAGCCGAATGCCGCTACGGATTTTATGTCCGAGGACGAGTACGTGATAAAAACAGAGAGGGAGCTTCGGGATATACTGAGCAAGATCAGCGGCGCGGGCGAGGTCAGCGTGCGTATATATATCGACAGCACCAACGAGAAGGTGCTGGCAAAGGACAGCAAAACCAGCAGCGAGATCAGCGAGAGCGAAAGCGGCAAAAAGGAGAGCAGCACGGGGGAGTCAAAGCCCGCCGGAGCCTCGGGAGGCCTCGGCAGCGGCAGCGAGCCTTATGTGGTGCGCGAAAAGCTGCCCTATCCGATAGGCGTGGTCGTTGTTGCGGAGGGCGCTTCGGACGAAAGGGTCAGGAACGAAATATACGAGGCTGTGAAGGCGTTGTACGGCCTGTCGGCCAACAGGATCAAAGTCACATATTAAAAAATACATAAATAAAGGAGACTGAATCTATGAATTCCAAAAAAAGCAAAAAAACAAACAAGAGCGGCGGCGAGGGCAAGGCCCGTCTGCGGGGCGGCAGACAGCTGCTTGTGGTGGGACTGGTGGCTCTGGTCCTGGCGGCTGGATACTATCGCTGGACGTTGGGCAACATCGAAAACGAGGCGGTCAGCGTGTCAAGCACCGCGGGGCCCGAATCAGCGTCTCCCGCGGAGGAGGCAAAAAACGAGGACGCCGAAACATTTTGGTCGAAAGACAAAGATGATGACGACAAAGAAAAGAGCGATGACAATAATAACAATAACGACGAGAATAATAACACAGACGGAGCCGAACAGAGCGGCGAAAACGACAGTAACAAGAGCGATTCGGGAAGCGTGATAATAAAAGCCAGACAGGACAGAGACAGGCTCAGAGGCGAGACCATGGACCGCTGGAAGGAGATCGCCGCCAACTCGGACGCTTCGGAGAGCGCAAAAAAAGAGGCGGAGGACAGCGTGCTCAGACTGACTGAGTACTCCGAGCAGGAGAACGCCATTGAGACTAACGTGAAATCCAAGGGCTTTGACGACTGCTTCGCGCAGGTCACCGACAGCGGAGTGTCGGTGATAGTGAAGGGCGGCAAAACGGACAGCGCGTCGGTGGCTCAGATCAAGGATATCATAATCGCCGAGACCGGAGCCGCGGCGTCAAAAATAAAGATAAGCGCCGAGTAATGAGCGGCGGATCTGCGAAGTAATAAAAATAATAATTAAATTCAAAATATTTATTGTAATCTTAAATTTGTTATGATATAATTTAAGAAAATAACGGCAATAAATTGAATTTAGTTGCACAGGAGGTTTTATTATGGCAGAGGAAAACAAGACCGTAAAAGAGCAGGAGGCCCGGAAGAACGGCAGCGTCAACATCTCCAACGACGTTGTTTCGATCGTGGCGTCTCTCGCGGCGGGCAGCGTCAAGGGCGTGTCGGGCATGGTGAGTTCCATGTCGGGCGGCATAGCCGAGCTGCTTGGCAAAAAGAATATGTCAAAGGGCGTCAAGGTGAGCGTAAACGACAAGGACGTGACCCTCAATCTCTCGATCATCGTTGAGTACGGCGCGAAGATCCCAGACGTTGCGTGGGAGATTCAGGAAAAGGTAAAGAGCGAGGTCGAGGCTATGACCGGTCTTAACGTTGTCGCGGTCAACGTCAGCGTCGAGGGTGTCAACGTGCCTAAGAGTGATGCGGGCAAAATTCCCGCAAAGCCCGTAAAGAGCGAAACGGACAGCGAGCCCGCAGCTCAGATCAAGGAAACGGCGGAAGAGGCGGTGGAGATAATCGCCGAAAAGGCGGAGGAGATCGCCGAGAAAGCCGAAGAAAAGGTTGAGGAGCTGATAAGCAAAGCCAAAGACGCGGCTGATAAAGCCGAGGATATCGCCGAAGATATTGTCGACGACGCAGCCGAGGAAACTCAGGACATTGTTATGGAGATCACCGAGCCCGAGGAACCCGCCGAAGAGCCGGAGGCCGAATAGAGCAAGGCGGATTTGACAAAAAATATGGACAGAAGAAAAGCGAGAGAACACGCGTTCACAATGATTTTTCAGTACAAATTCCGCCCTGACGACATCGAGGATATCTTGGCCGAATTCTTTGAGGTGAACGACCCCGAGAACCAGAAAAAATATATCGAGGGCGCCGTGCGCGGAACTGTTGAAAACATTGAGGCAATAGACAAAAAAATATCGGAATATGCCAAAGGCTGGAGCGTTGACCGTATAAACGCCGTCAGTCTGGCGGCGCTGCGCCTTGGGGCATATGAGCTGCTGTTCTGCGATGATATTCCGAATCCCGTGGCGGCAAACGAGGCGGTCAATCTGACAAAAAAGTTCGGAGGTCCCGAGACGGTGGATTTTGTCAACGGAATACTCGGCAATATGAAATAGACGGTGGAAAACAGGGGAAAGTCACAAATGAATTATAAGCGCGAACCTATGACCGTGACCCAGGTCAATCTGTATATCAAGCAGGTGCTGGGACGGGACGATATTTTAAAAAACATACTTGTAAAGGGTGAGATCTCAAACTTCAAGGCTCACTCTTCGGGCCATTTGTACTTGTCACTGAAAGACGAGAGCGGCGTCATGCGCGCCGTTATGTTCAGAAGCGCGGCTGCAAGGCTCGGTTTCAGGCCCGCCAACGGCATGAAGGTGATAGCTCGCGGCAGGATCGGAGTGTATGAGCGCGACGGTCAGTATCAATTATACATAGAGCATATGGAGCAGGACGGAATAGGCGCCCTCCACATCGCGTTTGAGAAACTCAAGAAAAAGCTGGACGAGGAAGGTCTTTTTTCGCCGAGCCATAAAAAGCCGCTGCCAAAGTATCCCAAGCGGATAGGCGTTGTTACTGCGCCCACGGGAGCGGCGATAAAGGATATAATGAACGTTCTGACCCGCCGTTTTTCGTATTCCGACGTGGTGCTCTACCCTGTGCTGGTGCAGGGTAAAGATTCGGCGCGCAGCATAGTCGAAGCGATAGAATATTTTAACGCGTCCGACTCGGTCGACGTGCTGATAGTCGGCAGAGGAGGAGGCTCGATCGAGGACCTGTGGTCGTTCAACGAGGAGATCGTGGCGCGCGCCATATATAACAGTCATATTCCCGTCGTTTCGGCGGTGGGGCACGAGATAGATTTCACGATAGCGGATTTTGTCGCTGATCTCAGGGCGCCCACACCGAGCGCCGCGGCTGAGCTTGTCGTTCCGTCACAGACCGAGCTCCGCGAAAAGTTCAACAACGTGTATGCGCGTCTTTATTCCTGTGCGAACCGAATAGTGGAGCGTGGCAGGCTGCAGCTCAGGGTCAGCGCCGAGAGCGCGGCGCTCAAAAACCCCATGGCGACGATCGACAGCAGCCGCATATATCTGGACTCTTTGAGCAAGACCATGGAGGGCGCGTACAAAAACATCATGGGCGACAAGCGGCGCAGTTTAGCGGTCACGGCCTCAAAGCTCGATGCGCTGAGCCCTCTGGGAGCTCTGAGCCGCGGATTTTCTCTGACAAAAGACGAGAGCGGAGCGGTCGTTAAAAGCGTGAAGAGATTAAACAAAGGCGATAAGATCAGCGTGACGCTCAGCGACGGAACCGCCCGCGCCACGGTCGATAACATAGAATTTGAGGAGAATCATGGATAACACAAAAGATTTATTTGAAAAAAATTTAAAAGAGCTGGAGAGCGTCGTAAAGACGCTTGATGGCGGAGATATAACTCTCGACCAAATGCTGGAGCTGTTCGAGCGCGGCATTGAGCTTACCAAGCAGTGCACGAACGCGCTTGATTCGGCCGAGCAGAAAATAAACATACTTATGAAAAACAGAGAAACGGGCGAGATAGTTGAGCAGCCTTTCGCCGTCACCGATGAGTAGTATGCTGCGCGTTTCAAACAATTTAAATGATTTTGACAATACTTTAAAAAGTATTGTCAGTGCGGTGAACGAAAAGCTTGAAAGTATCGCGGCGGTGCCCGACGCGCCGGAGGCGGCAGTGTATGAGGCGATGAGATACAGTCTGCTGGCGGGAGGCAAGCGCCTTCGGCCCGTTTTGACTGTCGCGGCGGCGGCTATGCTCGGCGGAGACGCCGACGACGCGTTGACGGCGGGCTGCGCTCTTGAGTGCGTTCACACATACTCGCTGATACACGACGACCTGCCCTGCATGGACAACGACGATTTAAGGCGCGGTAAGCCCACCTGCCACAAGGTTTTCCCTGAGAATATAGCGCTTTTGGCGGGCGACGGGCTTTTGAACCGTGCCTTTGAAATTCTGTCCGACATGTCGGAATTTAAGTCGATAAGCGAAAAGACCGCGCTGCGGCTGATTAGGCTGCTGTCCGCGGCGTCTGGCGCAAACGGAATGATAGGCGGTCAGGTTATCGACCTTATGAGCGAAAACAAGCCCGATGTGCCCGAGGAGCTGCTGCTCAGGATGCATGAAAAAAAGACCGGAGCCATGATAGAGGCGGCGGCGCTTATGGGAGCCGCCGTATCGGGCGTATCGGAGGATTCCGCCGAATATTCGGCGGTCGGCTGTTTCGCGCGGAATTTGGGCTTGGCGTTTCAGATACAGGACGATATTCTTGATGTTACGGGAAACGAGGCAGTTTTGGGAAAGCCGATAGGGAGCGACGAGCAGGAGGGCAAAACCACGTTTGTCACGCTGCTGGGCATTGACGGCGCGGAAAAGCGGCAAAGCGAGTATACCCGCTCGGCTGTCGAGGCGCTCAATATTTTCGGCGAACAAGCCGCTTTTCTCAAAGAATTGGCGCGGCGGCTGGTTTCCAGGGACAATTAGCTGACGAGGCGTAAATATATGAGAGTAATACACGAATTTCTTGACAACCAAATATTTTTTATCGTGCTTTTCGCGTGGCTGACGTCATGCCTTCTGAAAGGCCTAATCGAGATATGCAGAACGCGGCGCATAGATTGGGGCAGATTTTTCGGCCCCGGCGGAATGCCCTCGTCGCACTCGACGATCGTCTCCAGCCTTGCCGCCTGCGTCGGCATCTATGAGGGGTTCGATTCGCCGCTGTTTGTGGTCTGCTGTGCTATGGCGCTTATCGTTATGTACGACGCGTCTGGAGTGCGCCGCGCCGCGGGCGAGCACGCCAAGATAATCAATATAATCATCGAGGCCTGGGAGGAAGCTTGGGAGAGCAAAAATCCGTTCCTGAGCGACGAAAAGCTCAAAGAAATTCTGGGGCACACTCCGCTTCAGGTAGCCGCCGGCGCTGTTTTAGGCGTAGTTTTCTCAATAATCGCCTGCGCAATTGTGGGAGCATAATTTAATTTTTGTATTGACAACGTAAACTGTATGTAGTATAATAGGCATAGCGAAACAACGAAAGGGGTTTTATTATGGCTACAACACCGACTCAGATACGCGTTGAGGAAAACACAAAAAAGATCGCCATTGAGCTGCTCGAGGGCCTCGGGCTGAATCTGTCCGACGCGGTGAATATGTTCCTGCGTCAGGTGGTTTTGCAGAGGGGCCTCCCGTTTGAGGTAAAGTATCCCGAGTATAAAGACGAAGTGCTGGAGGCAATGGCCGAGGCAAAAAAAATCAGCCGCGATCCGAGCGTTAAGGCATACAGCGATGTTAATCTGATGTTCAGGGAGATATTAGAGGATGAAACTTAACGTAAAATACACAAGCCGATTCAAAAAAGGCCTAAAGCTGGCGGTTAATTAGAAATAAAAAATATATTGACAAAACCAAAAAACCGTGTTATTATTCTAAAAGAGCGATGAACGAGACAGTAGCACACCGTAAAAGCTCAAAGAGAGGAAGCGCCGCGGGCTGAGAGCGTTTCTGTGCGGACGGCGTGTGAACACCACTCGGGAGCTGCGCGCTGAAAGATTATTCGATTAAGCGTTGCCGTCCGTCCGCGACAAGGACATAATAAGAGACAGCGAAAGCTGTAATTAGGGTGGAACCGTGCGTAAAATTATGCACCCCTAAGGCTCGGATATTTCCGCGCTTTAGGGCGTTTTTGCTTTTTAAATAAAATAAACGAAAGGATCTTTAAAAATGGATGAACAACTGCAAACATTAAGACACTCGGCGTCGCACGTGATGGCGCAGGCGATAAAGCGCCTGTGGCCGGACGTCAAGCTGGCGATAGGCCCCGCCATCGACAACGGATTTTACTATGACTTCGACACCGAGCACACATTCACAAACGACGATCTTGAAAAGATCGAGGCCGAGATGAAAAAGATCGCCAAAGAGAACCTCAAGATCGAGCGTTTCGAGCTGCCCCGCGACGAGGCGCTCGAACTGATGAAGGATGAGCCCTACAAGATCGAGCTTATCAACGACCTGCCCGAGGGCGAGACGATCTCGTTCTACAAGCAGGGCGAGTTTACAGACCTGTGCGCGGGTCCGCACGTGAACTACACCGGAAAGGTGAAGGCCGTAAAGCTGCTGAGCGCCACGGGCGCGTACTGGCGCGGCGACGAGAAGAACAAGATGCTGCAGCGCATCTACGGCACGGCGTTTAAAAACAAAACCGAGCTCAACGAGTACCTTGAACAGATGGAGGAAGCCAGAAAGCGTGACCACAACAAGCTTGGCCGCGAGCTTGAGCTGTTCACGACCGTCGATTATATCGGCCAGGGACTGCCGATAATGCTGCCCAAGGGCGCGAGGGTTATCCAGCTTCTGCAAAGATTCGTGGAGGACGAGGAGCAGAAACGCGGATGGCAGCTGACAAAAACTCCGCTAATGGCAAAGAGCGACCTTTATAAGATCTCAGGACATTGGGACCACTACAAAGAGGGTATGTTCGTTCTGGGCGACGAGGAAAAGGACAAAGAGGTTTACGCGCTGCGACCCATGACCTGCCCGTTCCAGTATCAGGCGTTTTTGAACCGCGGCCGCTCGTACCGCGATTTGCCCATGCGCCTCAATGAGACGTCAACATTGTTCAGAAACGAGTCGTCGGGTGAGATGCACGGCCTTATCAGAGTGCGCCAGTTCACGATCTCAGAGGGACACCTGATGTGCACTCCCGAACAGCTTGAGGACGAGTTCAAGGGCTGCCTGGAGCTGTGTAACTTCATGCTTGAGACCCTGGGCCTTGATGAGGACGTTTCATACAGATTCTCGCAATGGGATCCAAGCGACCGCGAAAAATACATCGGCACTCCCGAACAGTGGGACGAGGCGCAGGGGGTTATGAAGAACATTCTGGACGACCTCAAGATCCCCTATGTTATCGGAATAGGCGAGGCGGCGTTCTACGGCCCGAAGCTGGACATTCAGATAAAGAACGTTTTTGGCAAGGAAGACACACTTATCACGATCCAGATAGACCAGATGCTGGCCGAGAAGTTCGGTATGGAATATGTGGACAAGGACGGCACCAAGAAGAACCCCTATATAATCCACAGGACATCGATCGGCTGCTATGAGAGAACGCTGGCGCTGCTTATCGAAAAATACGCGGGCGCGTTCCCCACATGGCTGGCTCCGGTACAGGTAAAGGTCCTGCCCATTTCCGACAAGTATATGGAATACGCCGAGAGCGTAAAGGCGGAGCTTGACAAGTACGGTATCAGAAACGAGCTCGACACCAGAAAAGAGAAAATAGGCTACAAGATCAGAGAGGCGCGTTTGGAGCGTGTGCCGTATATTCTGGTCGTGGGAGAGAAGGAGCAGGAAGAAAAGGCTGTTTCGGTCCGCGACAGAAAGAACGGCGACATCGGCTCAATGCCCATGAGTGACTTCATGGCGCTTATCCTGGATAAAATAGCCTCAAAAGCCAAAGACTAATATTGAGGTGATAAATATGCAAAAATCAAAAGTTTATTTCACAGAAAAAATAACGCCCGAGGCTGTGATCGAGATGTTCAAGGTCTTAAATCGCGAGCTGCCCGGAAAGGTGGCGGTCAAGCTCCATTCGGGCGAGAAAGGTAACCAAAACTATCTGCGCCCCGAGTTCCTGCGCCCGATGATAGAGTATGTAGACGGCACGGTAGTTGAGTGCAACACTGCCTACGACGGCGAGCGCAACTATACCGATAAGCATATAAAGCTCATCGAGGAGCACGGCTGGTCAAAGTATTTCACTGTCGACCTGATGGACGCCGAGGGACCCGACCTCAGTCTAAAGGTTCAAAACGGCAAGGTCCTCAAAGAAAATCTTGTGGGCAAGAACATCACGAACTACGACTCGATGCTGGTGCTGTCCCACTTCAAGGGCCACCCGATGGGCGGCTACGGCGGAGCGCTGAAGCAGCTCCCGATCG
>CANQLT010000011.1 GCA_947624775.1 uncultured Monoglobus sp. | reverse complement strand
GGCTTGCGGTCATGACGCGCTTGCGGTGGAAGGGGCACCCCGTTTTATTTTTTAACTTCCAATTTATCTATCATTTTTTTGGTGCGGGCGGAACTGACCGCGCTTATTATAAACGCAATCAAAAGGCCGAGAAATACCGCCGGAACTGCCGCGAACAAGATCGTCAGCTGGGCGTTTCCGACGATCTCACCCGGCACAAAGCCGTAGAACACGCGGAACAGCATACCCGTTAAATTAAACCTTAATTCAAGATACACTCCCGCCGCCAAAACCGCGGCGAAAAACAATGCGGACATAAAAAACCTTGATATCCTGCTTTTTTCCAAAAACACCGGCACGATCACCGCGCAGCCTATCGGCATTATAAGCTCGGTGATGAGCGCATACTGCTCGGGTATCAAATTGAAATACACCGAAACAAGCACTATAAATATGTACACCGCCGCGCATATCCCGCACAGCAGGCCTCTTAAAATAGCTTTTCCCATTCTCGTTTTCTACCTCACGTTTGCGACTGTTTCTGTTTTTCCGTATGTTATCTTAACAATATTCCCGTTTTCGGCAAGGGCGTATACCACTCCCTCGTCCGCCGAAAGCGCCGCCTTCACATTGCTCAGAGTCTTATATTCCGCGGCGTAATAATGTTCCTTCTGGGAGCGCAGTCTCGTCGGCACGGCGGGGCTTCGGCCCCACATATAGAGCTTGCCGCCGCTGAGCGCCGCATACTGATATTCACCGCAGGACACCGCGTCGACCCCGAGCAGAACATGCCCGACAAGCTCGTTCGTCTCGATATCGTACTCAAGATATGGGATCCTTCTCGGGCGATCGTAGCGATAATAACCGTCCTCGTCAACTATTATAGGCATGTCCTCGTTTTTGTCGTGGTACATGACTTCCTCGTCATCATTCGGAACGCCCAGATAGACCGTACCCCAGGCGTACACGCTTTTGTCCTGTCTGACGGCGGCGGCGCCCGTGGGGCCCGCGCTTACCGACACGGCGCCCAGCAGCTCTTTAAGCATGGCGGGCTCCGCCGATGATTTTATTCGCTCGGTTCCTCTGCCCAGCTGGCCCTCGGAGTTTTCGCCCCAGGTGTAGACATTGCCGCCCGATGTTACAGCCGCGCCGAAAGCGTCTCCGGCCGCTATATCGACCGCGCCGCTCAAATTCGTCTTGACCGGGTCCGCGGAATCCGAAGTTCCGCCGTTTCCCAATTGGCCTTTGTTGTTTCTGCCCCAGGCATATACCGTATTGCTATCCGAGAGTGCCAGTCCGAAATCGGCGCCCGCCGCGATTTTTGTTATATTTTTGAGGCCCTCGATTTTTTTGGCCGTTCCGTCTGCTGCCGCGGTTTCGCTTCCCGGCTGTCCGAACTCGTTCGATGTGCCCCAGGCGTAGACCTCGCCGCCGTCGGTCAGGGCGTATCCGCTGCTCTTGCCGAGCGCGATCCGCACCGCGCGGCTTATTCCGGGAACCCGTCCGCCGCCCAAGTACCAAACCGTGCCGTCGTCCTTGATATAGGCAAGCTTGTCCCGACAGGCCGACATGCGCCCGTCGGTTTGGATATCGGACGGGTCAAAATTGCCGTCCGTTTCAGACGCGGGCTCGGCAACCGCGGTCGGAGCCGCAGTCGGAATTGTCGCAGAAATCGCGGTTGTATTCGTTATCGAAACCAGATAATTATTTTCGTCCCAATTAACGCTGTAGCCGAAGGATTCGGACACGGCGCGGAGAGGCACCATGGTCGTTTCGGCGTAGCTGTCATAGGGCAGCAGCTCGGGCGGGACCTCGAGCGTCACACTCCGTTTGTCGGTTCCGTTTGAGACAGTCATCTCGGCCGCTCCGATCCTCATTTCGATTACCATGCCGTTTTTGGCAGCGGTTACCGACATATCGCTTTCGTTCCAGTTGACCTCGGCGCCCATAGCCTCGAAAGTTTTTCGCATGGGCACAAGGGTCCTGCCGTTTTTTATAACGGGCTCATGCGCGCCCAAATAGTCGATCGCCGCGCCGTCGAGCGTCACTGTGACGCCCGTCTCGTACACATCCGCCGCCTGCGCGATCGGCGCGAGCATTAAAATTAGCAGCGTCAATATAATTGTTTTAGCAAATTTCATAATCATCACCTATAATATAAGACTGTTTTTTCGTCGAAAAAGTTCCCGAAAATTCCTGAAAACCATAAAAATCGGAGCGCGGATCAAATCAGCGCTCCCTGTTTTTAACTGCTTATTCGGTCTCGTCCGCGTCCTCAGCCTCGGGAGTGCTCTCGGTTTCCGAAGGCTCCGATGTCGCCTTGTTCTCCTCAAGATACGCTTCCCATTCCTCTCTGGTCTGGGGCAGGAACACTTCGCTTACCAGTCTGCGCGTCGAGGGCACATCCTGAATATAGTACCATACCTCATTTATATACTCCGCCTCGCCGGGCAGCTGATATGTGTTTATATCGTCAAGGCTGATGCCCATAAGCGCGTTCAGGTTCTTCACCACATCGCTCATAGTAAGATTTGTTCTCACGTTGTTGCGGAAAACCTCAAATATTCTGTCCAGCTTTGAAATATAGTAAGGATTCAATTTCTGCTTGACTATCTCTTTGATAAAGCGCTGCTGCCAGTACACGCGTCCCTCGTCGCCCATAACGTACTCGCCGGGCGCTGTGCCGTCGTTGTTGTGGCGGAAACGCACGAAGTCATGAGCGTGCTTGCCGTCCAAATGCTGCTCTCCGGCCTCCAGATGAATGTGAAGGCTTTGGATCGGGTCATCGTAGTCCATATCGTAGGGAACGTTGAAATCAACACCGTCGACCGCGTTGATAAGCTCCACAAATCCGTCAAAATCGACCGTCACATAATAGTGGATCGGAAGGCCCGTGATCTCCTTGACCTTGTTTATCAGCAGGTCCTCGTGACCCTCGCCGAGCGCCAGATCGGACGGGTGAATATCGTCGTATTTGCTTTCGGGGATCTTGTTTTGATTTTCGCTATTCTCCTCGGCATCGCCGTTTTCCTCGGCGTCCTCGGTATCGGCGTCGTCAGAATCAGGTTCGGGCGTCGATTTTGAAAGCGCAAATCCCATTGTGGCGTTTATTTTCTGCACGCTTCCGTTTATCCTCACCATGGTGTCTCTCGGAATCGACAAAACACTGACCCTGTCGGAATAGTCATCCAACGAGACAAGCATGATTGTATCGCTTCTGTAGCCGTCCTCATCGACGCCTATCAGGAGCACGTTAACCATACCCACGTTCTCATCGGGCGAATCGAGCGAGACAAGGTCGGCAGTACTGCCGAGAGATATATTATCCAGCTTGTGCGCCGCCAGCACGCCGACATAGGTCGAAATCATCATTGTTATTACAGAAATAATAACGGCAATTCTTTTAAATCTCTTTGTCATATATGTTTCCTTTTATTCTATATGTAGCTCCGCTGTTTTTCATATTTTATTTAATGCTTGTTCACCTAATTTAATACACGAAAAAATCCGACAATTTATTTAATTATATCACAACTCAAAGTCTTGTCAATAAATGAAATATTATTTTAACCTAAAGTTCACAAAAGATTTAATAATTCGTAATCACTATCCTGAATATTCCACCGCGGAAGCCCGCCAATACCGAAATATTGTCTTTTGTGTATATGACATACTCGCCGGCGTCGAACGCCGCAAACCCCTGAGATTCCATAACGCGCGCGTATTTCTCGGCGTCATCCGCGTCCGCGTTTTCGTAGCAGTAAATTTTTCCGTCGTCCAGCACAGGATTCGGAGTGATGCCGACGATCTGACCGAAATCGGGCACCGCTTCAAATTCGGGGTACATTGGAATCTCTGCCTTTACCGAAGTCACTATAAACACGCTGTTTGTGTCATCGCTCCATGTCACGTCACAGCCCAGCGCCTCGGATACCGCCCGAAGCGGCACAAACGTGGTATCATACACAAGCGCGGGCGCAACGTCAAGCTCCACCGCGCCGCCGTCGACATACATGACTTTGGAGCCGATCGACATGATTATGACCCTGCCGTCCCTTTTTGAGGTCACGCTCTGAGCCGCTTCGTCCCAGTCGACAGCGCAGCCAAGGCTCTCGAATATCGAACGCATAGGCACCATCGTGCGGTCGCTCTCAAGATACGGGGCGCGGACGGTGTTTAGAGGGTTGCCGTCGATGTAAACCGAAATATTTTCCGCCGCGAACACCGAACCCGCCAAGATCAGACAAGCGGCCAAAAAAGATACTAATTTCTTCATAATATTATTAAATCTCCTCAAAACTCTTATGCTATTATTCTATCACGCAGCTGTCGCTGGGCATGCGCCAGTCGCCTCTGGGCGACAGTGTGACCGAGCCCACCTTGGGGCCGTCGGGCACGCAGGAGCGCTTGAACTGGTTTTTGTAGAACCTGTCGTAGAACACGTCCAGCCATTTCGCTATCGTCTTTTCGGCATATGCGTCCCCAAACGCGAGCTTCGCCATGCGGTATATCTTTGACTTCTCAAATCCGAATCTGATAAAATTATACAGGAAAAAGTCGTGCAGCTCGTAGGGGCCGACAAGGTCCTCGGTCACCTGAGAGATCACGCCGTCTTTGGGCGGCAGCAGCTCGGGGCTGACCGGAGTGCCGAGAATGTCAAAAAGCGTCTCCTTGAGCTCATCGCCGCTGATCTCCGCCACATATGACACCAGATAGCGCACCAGGGTCTTGGGTATCGAGCAGTTCACGCCGTACATCGACATATGGTCGCCGTTGTAGGTTGCCCAGCCCAGCGCCAGCTCGCTGAGGTCGCCTGTGCCGACAACTATGCCGCCCGTCTCACCCGCGTAGTCCATCAGAACCTGCGTGCGCTCGCGGGCCTGGGCGTTCTCGTAGGTGGTGTTGTGGTTGTTTATATCGGCGCCTATGTCCTTCAAATGGACGGTGACCGCTTCGCTTATGGGTATCTCTATCAGCCTGGCGCCCACGCTCTCGGCCAGGCGCTTGGCATTTTTGTAGGTTCTGTCGGTGGTGCCGAAGCAAGGCATCGTCACCGCGTTTATGCCGCTTTTGTCAAGGCCCAGCCTCTCAAAGGCGCGGACGGACACCAAAAGCGCCAGCGTGCTGTCGAGCCCGCCGGATACGCCGATAGTCACCGACCTCAAGCCGATATGCTCAAGCCGTTTCGCGAGCCCCTCGGCCTGCATGGTGAATATCAGCTCGCAGCGCTCGCGCAGCCGCTCTTTGTCCTTAGGCACAAACGGGTGGGGGTCAAAGAACCGCTCGAGGCGGGTCTCGGTGATCTTCGTTTCAAAATATATTTTTTTATAGCCCGCGTCAAAATTATTTTTAAACGTGCTGATCTTCCGCCGCTCCAGCGCCAGACGGCTGACGTCTATGTCGGCGGTAATGATCCCGTTTTCAAACAGCTTGGACTCGGCCAGAAGATTTCCGTTCTCGTATATAAAATTGTGGCCCGAGAAAACCATGTCGGTTGATGACTCGCCTCGGCCCGCGTCGGCGTAAACATAAGCGCACACCGCCCGTCCCGACTGAGACGCCGCGAGGCTCCTGCGGTATTCCGCCTTGCCGATCACCTCGTCGCTGGCGGACAAATTCAATATAACGCTCGCTCCGTTTTCAGCATGGCCGCTCGACGGCGGGCACGCGACCCACAAATCCTCGCAGATCTCAACCCCGACAATAAAATCGAGCATATTTTTTGCCGCGAACAGCAGCTTGGGGCCGATGGGGTACTCCGAGCCGTTTAACATAACTGTCGCGTTTTCATCAAGCGCCGCGAAATGCCTCGCCTCGTAGAACTCGGAATAATTGGGAATATGGGTCTTTGTGACAAAGCCCAGCACCTCGCCGTCCTTTATGACCGCGGCGCAGTTGTAAAGACTGCCGCAGAGCGGAACCGGGGTTCCCACGGCGATAAGTATGTCGAGCTCCTTGGTTTTTTCGGCTATCTCAAACACCGCGTCTATGGCGTTTTTTATCAGTCTGTCCTGCAAAAACAAATCCCCGCAGGTGTAGGCCGTGACGCACAGCTCCGGAAAAACTATGAGCTTCGCGCCGCCTTTTGCGGCTGACTTTATTTGTTTTATTATCTCTTCTGCGTTTCCCTTTGTGTCGCCCACTCTAATCTGAGGTGTGGCGGCAGCCGCCTTTATAAATCCGTCTTTCATGTCTCTCTCCTTATATTTTTTGATCTATTATCCTGCTCTCGCCGCGGGGCTCAAACTCGACCTCAACGATTCGCCCTTCCATGCCGGGAGGCGCTTTTAAATAAACGTCGGCGTAATTCGGGGTGGTTCCGTGATAGATGCCTTCCTCGTCTCGCTGTTCGAGCAGCACCGAGACCCTTTTGCCCTTATATTTTTCATAAAACTCGTTTTTCATTCGCTCCGCCAGCTTCAGCATTTCCGCGGCGCGCCTTTCCTTGACAGCCTCGCTCACCCGATTCGGCATTTTCTCGGCCGCCGTTCCGCGCCTTACGGAGTACCTGAATATGTGCATCCGCATGAATCCGACTTTTTCGCAGAAACGATAGGATTCCTCAAATTCTGTGTCGGTCTCGCCGGGGAAGCCCACCATCAGGTCGGTTGTTATCGCCGTGTCGGGTATCGCGGTTCTGAGCGCCTCGACCGCCGCCATGTACTCGTCGGGAGTGTAACGCCGCCTCATGCGCTTGAGCGTCGCGCCGCAGCCGCTCTGCAGCGACATATGGAACTGAGGGCACAAATGCCTGAGCGCGGACGCTCTTTTAATAAATTCCTCTGTGATGACCGGGGGCTCGATCGAGCCGAGGCGTATCCGCTCAATGCCCTCTGTTTTATCAAGCGCCTCAACAACATCGATCAGCGAGCCGTCCTTTAAATCCTTGCCGTATGAGCCGATATGTATACCGGTCAGCACGATCTCTTTGTAGCCCCGTGCGGCAAGCGCCTCGGCCTC
Source organism: uncultured Monoglobus sp. (assembly GCA_947624775.1). Lineage (GTDB taxonomy): Bacteria > Bacillota > Clostridia > Monoglobales > Monoglobaceae > Monoglobus. The sequence goes on along the minus strand of CANQLT010000011.1, from coordinate 35,257 downwards.
GGCGGTTATATTTTCGAGCCGACGAGAGCGCACCGGGCCTCTGGCGTATGGTATTATGCAGTAGGCGCAGAAATTATCGCAGCCGTCCTCGATCTTGATATTGGCGCGGACACGGCTCTGCGCCGATGTGAGCGGCAGCTCCTCGTACTCCCGCTCCCGCATTATGTCGCCCACGATGTCGGCGGCCTTGCCCAACGCAGCCTGCTCGGCCAGCTCCACAACGCGGCTCTTGGCGCCGCTGCCGATTATTATATCCGCCCCGATCTCGCGAACCGCCTCGGGCTCGGTCTGGGCAAAGCAGCCCGTCACCGCTATGACCGCGTTCGGGTTTTGGCGCTTGGCGCGCCTTATTGCCTGCCGCGATTTGCCCGCGCCCGTGCCCGTAACGGTGCAGGTGTTTATCACGCAGATATCGGCAGGCGGTTTCGCGCCGTTTATGACCTCGTGGCCGCGCTCTCTGAACAGCTCGGCCATTGCCTCGCTCTCGTACAGATTGGTCTTGCAGCCCAGTGTGATAAATTTTACAGTAATTTTACGTCACTCCTTTAGCAGCGCTGATTAATCCAAATCAGGTTTTTTTCGGTTTTTGTATTGACTGATAAGATCAACGAACACTTCGCCGTATCGTCTCAGCTTGGCGGCACCCACGCCCGATATCTCAGAAAATTCCTCCAAAGTCTCGGGAAGGGCGGCACACATCTCGCGGAGCGTAGCGTCAGTGAATACCACGTACGCGGGCACGCTCTGCGCCTTCGCCAGTTCCAGCCGCAGCGCCTTGAGCTCGCCCATAAGTTCGCCGTCAGCGTCCCCGTCCGTGCGCTTTTTAACGATCTTTTCGGGGCGCGGTTTCGGTAGGCGCATTGTCAGCTTTTCCTCGCCGCGAAGCAGCGGCGCCGACTTTCGGCATGGGACAACCACGCCGTGGCGCTCATCGTCGATCTTCATATATCCAAGCTCGATCATGCGGTCAATTATGCGCATTATCCTGTTTTTCTTAAAATCCTTAAGCAGACCGTAGGTCGAAAGCTTATTCAGGCCCCTGTTTTTTATCTTTTCGTTTTCCGAGCCCGCCATTATGTCGGCTATCATAAGCCTGCCGTAGGGCGTGTTTTGCCTGATAAGCCGCATAACGCAGCTAAGTATCATTCTGGCCGGCTCGGTAATATCCACCGACTCGGAATTTTCGCGGCAGTTTGAGCAGTTTCCGCACTCGCTCGGCGCTTCCTCGCCGAAGTAGTTCAGTATAAACTTACGCAGGCAGTCATCTGTCGTGGCATAAAATGTCATTTGCTTCAGGCGCTCATAGTCGCGCTCGCGCATCAGCTTGCGTTCCTCCTCGGCCAGCTCCTTGTTCTCTTCGGTATTATCTATCAAAAACTTGTTGCTGCGCACATCGCCGGGCGCATAAAGCATCACGCAGTCCGCGGGGCTGCCGTCCCTGCCGGCCCTGCCCGCCTCCTGATAGTAGCTCTCTATGTTCTTGGGCATATTGTAATGCACAACAAATCCCACGTTTGACTTGTCGATGCCCATGCCGAAGGCATTGGTCGCCACCATGACTGTTTTTCGGTCATACAGAAAATCCTCCTGATTGCGCCTGCGCTCGTCGGAGCTCAGGCCCGCATGGTACCGTGTCGCCGCTATGCCGCGGGCGCACAGCTCATCACAGACGCTCTCCACATTCTTTCGGCTCAGAGCGTAGACTATGCCGCTTTTGCCCGCACCGCGGGTGTTTAAAAAATGTATCAGCTCGTCGAGCTTTTTGGAAGGCTTCGGCCGCCTCACCTCAAAATACAGATTTTTTCGGTCGAATCCCGTGGTCTTAACCAGCGGATCCTCAAGCTCCAGCAGATTTATTATGTCGTGCCGCACATCGCCCGTGGCGGTGGCGGTGAACGCGCTCACCACAGGCCTCTTGGACAGGCTTTTTATAAACTCCGCAATTTTCAGATATCCGGGTCTGAAATCCTGTCCCCACTGCGAAACGCAGTGCGCCTCATCAACCGTCACCATTGACACATTTGCGCCAAAAATAAAGTTCAAAAATCCATCATTCGTCAGACGCTCCGGCGTGATATATATGATCTTGTATTTTCCCATGGCGGCTGCGCGGTAGACATCACACAGCTCTCCGTATTCAAGCGAACTGTTGATACACGCGCACGGCACGCCCGCGGCTCTGAGAGCCTCGGTCTGGTCCTTCATAAGCGAAATCAGCGGCGATATCACCAGCGTTATCCCGTCCATCATAAGGGCGGGCACCTGATAGCAGATCGACTTGCCCGCACCCGTCGGCATTATCCCAAGCACATCGCGACCGCCGAGGCAGCTGTCTATAAGCGCCTCCTGGCCCGGCCTGAATTCCGTATGTCCGAAATAATGCTTCAGTATCTCATGTTTATCTGTCATCATCTTATTCCCTCAATAAACTCGGCGAGTATTCCCTCTTTGAGACCCGCCGAGGAAACAATCACCCGCTCGGCTCCAATCTTGTCTATCAGCTCTATAACCGGAGTGACGCCCGCGGGGATAGTATCGGTCCTGCCGCGCTCTATGCCGACGTCCTCTCTGGCGGTCTCGGTCATATCGAGAATACGCTCGTAGGTCTGCTTGACCGAATCGGCAGACATCTCGTGGCCGTGGAGCTCGGCGCGGTTGATGCCGGGCACCCCGTTTTCCACAACGGCCAGATTGAACATGCTGCCGCCCATTGTCACGATCGGAAAAAGCTCGGCGTCGTCCAGCCAATGCACCTTATCGAGGCAGCTGCTGATATAGTCCGACATGGCGCGCAGCGCCTCGGGGCTCTCACCGCGGAACAGAAATCTGTCGGTCATGTTGACCGCGCCCACCGGGATGCTTGTGCGCGCCAACGGCTCGCGGTCGTTCACCAATATTATCTCGGTACTGCCGCCGCCCGTATCGACGATCACGCAGTCGTCTATATCAAGAGTGGAGGTCACGCCAAGAAAGTCGTACTCCGCCTCCTGCTCGCCCTTTATCACGCGGATATTTATACCCGTCTCGTCGTATACCTTGCGCAGGAATTCGTCGCGATTTCCCGCTCCGCGCACAGCCGCGGTAGCGACGGCTATTATATCCTTGACTCCGTGTCTGTCAATGATTTTTTTGAACTCGCGCAGAGCGTCGATCGTCCGTTTGATCGCCTCAGGCCTAAGGCAGCCGTCGATGTCCATTCCCTCGCTGAGCCGCGCCAATATCCGCCTGCGCTCCGCGTAGGTGTAATCGCCGTTGTCCTCGTTTATATCCGCTATATCCATTCTGATCGAGTTTGAGCCCAGATCAATGATCGCAGTTTTCATTATATCAACCTCCGTTTTATATATCTTGGTTTTCCCACAGAGCGTCGTAGAGCGGACGCAGTCTGCCCGGCGCGCCTATGTCTGGCCGAACCGTCATCAGCACGAATCTTGTCATCGTCTCTCCGCCGCAGCTCAGTTCCGCCTTTGCCTGGACCTGACGCGCGCCCTCAAATACCGTTGGCGGATTCAATCGGCCGGAGCCTGTTATTATCCGCCTGTGCAGCGTGAGCAGGTTTTCAAGTGAAAAGTTCTCGTTGATGCTCCACCTTATCGCCACGCGTCGGCCGTTTGAGGCCGTGTATTGCGAGGGCAGATCGGTCGTCACATTATCAAACGACTCGTTCATGCCTTTAAGGTTCACAAGCGCCTCGCGCAGAGCGACGGTATTCGGCTCGTCGGTGCAGGCTATTTTCAGTTCGGGCGCGCCCGCGTCCGAATAGGACGAGCGCAGTTTGAGACTGTCGGTCGACTCGGAAGGAGTGGCGGTGCCGTCGATAATAAAGCTCATGACCGACTTTCCCGCGCTGACCGCCTCATAAACCAAGTCGGTGACGTCTATTCTGATCCCGCCGCCCGTGTCAATTCCGTCAAACGAGCGCACCTCTGTCATTTCGCCCTCGGGCCGTGAATCAAAGGTGAGGTCCGCGCAGTTCCAATCGTCGTTTTCAAGGCTATAAACGTTGAGCACGGTGTTGGCGGTCCCGTTCTCAGGGCGCAGAATAATTTCCGCTCCAGTCACCGCGCCCCTGATATTTTCAAGATCAAGCCCGAACTTGAGATAAGCCGTCGAGCCGTTGTCAATCGACATCAGGCCTCCGTTCGCCTCGGTCAGCTTGTCCGCCCGTCTGCCGGGCTCCGCCGCGGAAACGTAGCCGTTTTCCATCAAATACGATTTTTTGAGGTCACGCGGGTCGTTATCCGCGGCGTCCCCCACCGTCACCTTGAGATAGGGACGGTACGACGGGTCGGAGCTCGCAGTGGAGCCCAGCCGCACCGGGGCGCTGTTGCTGAGGCTCGGGCTGAACTTCAAGGTTATCACCTTGTCCTCAAATCCCGCGGTCTCCGCGATGAACTCCGAAAGGTCGATCTCAAGAATACTGTCTCTGCCCGCGCCGCCCGCGGTGCAGAGATACTGCTCCTCGCCCATGGGTCTGCCGTCCCATGTCATGCCCTCGTTCCAGTTGTCGTTGTCAATATAGCTGACGTTGAAGGTGCAATCGTCGGCGCCGCCTGAAACCGCTCCGGTATCGACCACCGCAAGACGCAGCTTGGCGCTGCGCATATCCGCGCGCTTGAGGTTGCCCAGAGATGTCAGATCGAATTTCAAATATGTGTTCCAGTAATTGCCCACTATCAGATTCTCGCCGTCGAGCCTCTCGCGGCTCTTGTTTTTTGCGCCGCTGTACACAAATGTCTCGTCGATGGGCGAAAGGCGTATCACGCTGTCCTCGGCTATGACCGGAGTGGCAAAATACAGCAGCCCCACCGGAACGGTGCCCAGAACCAAAAGCAGCGCCAATATACTGCCGATTATTTTTTGGAATAATCCGACTTCCATATACCGCACCGCCTTTCACGCATACTTTGTTATTATGATTATAACACAACCGCCTGTCCATAGCAAGAGCAAAATTTCCGCACACAAAAATCCCCCGGGGGATTCCGGGGGATCTTTTTGATCAAAATTGATTATTTGATGATCTACTACATACTTGCAGGCATCGCAACGTTGTTTGAGATTTTTATCAAAATTGATTATTTAATGATCTCGGTTACAACGCCCGAGCCAACGGTTCTGCCGCCCTCGCGGATAGCGAAGCGCAGTCCGTTCTCGATAGCGATGGTCGTTGTCAGCTCAACCGTCATTGTAACGTTGTCGCCGGGCATGCACATCTCTGTGCCCTCGGGCAGATTAACAACGCCCGTAACGTCGGTTGTTCTGAAATAGAACTGAGGTCTGTAGTTCGTGAAGAACGGTGTGTGACGTCCGCCCTCGTCCTTTGTCAGAACGTAAACCTCGCCCTTGAACTGAGTGTGGGGCGTGATCGAACCGGGCTTAGCCAGAACCTGTCCTCTTTCGATCTCTGTGCGGGCAACGCCGCGGAGCAGAGCGCCAACGTTCTCACCGGCCTCGGCGTAGTCCAGAGTCTTTCTGAACATCTCAAGACCCGTAACAACAACCTTGCGGATCTCGTCGGCCAGACCAACGATCTCAACCTCGTCGCCTGTCTTGATGGTACCTCTCTCTACACGGCCCGTGGCAACTGTGCCGCGGCCTGTGATCGAGAAGATATCCTCGATAGGCATAAGGAAGGGCAGATCGCTCTGTCTGTCGGGTGTGGGAATGTAACTGTCAACAGCGTCCATAAGCTCGTGGATGCAAGCGTACTGAGGATCGTTGGGGTCTGTCGAGTCGCACTCCAGAACCTGCAGAGCCGAACCCTTGATGATCGGGATATCGTCGCCCGGGAACTCATACTCTGTCAGCAGCTCTCTGATCTCCATCTCAACCAGCTCGAGCAGCTCTTCGTCGTCAACCTGGTCAACCTTGTTCATGAACACGATGATATAGGGAACGCCAACCTGACGCGAAAGCAGGATGTGCTCTCTTGTCTGAGGCATCGGGCCGTCGGCGGCCGATACAACCAGGATAGCGCCGTCCATCTGAGCGGCTCCCGTGATCATGTTCTTAACGTAGTCGGCGTGTCCGGGGCAGTCAACGTGAGCGTAGTGACGGTTCTCTGTCTCATACTCAACGTGAGCTGTGGAGATTGTGATACCTCTTTCTCTCTCCTCGGGAGCCTTATCGATCATGTCATAAGCCTCGTACTGAGCCTTACCCTCCATAGCCAGAACCTTTGTGATAGCGGCTGTAAGAGTGGTCTTACCATGGTCAACATGGCCGATAGTGCCTATGTTAACATGGGGCTTACTTCTTTCGTATTTTTGCTTTGCCATTTTCCAATGACCTCCTTAATTTATTATAATTATTTTTAATCAAAATTTATTTATGCAATATCAAAATCAATTCTCATTGTACTATTAAACCCGAAAAAATTCAAGTCTTTTTTAAGAAAAATTTTAAAATATTTGCACAAAATTGATAAATTTCCGACTAAATTTCGTTAGAATTAGTCGTTTTGAGCCCTTTCCTTGATAATCTTCTCGGCGATGCTCTTGGGCAGCTCCTCGAAGTGGCTGGGCTCCATAGAATACTGACCGCGGCCCTGAGTTCTCGAGCGCAGGTCTGTGGCGTATCCGAACATTTCGGAAAGCGGCACGTTGGCCGATATCTCCTGAGCGCCGTTTCTCGCCTCCATACCCTGGATCTGTCCGCGGCGGGCGTTAAGGTCACCCATAACGTCGCCCATGTACTCCTCGGGAACGGTGACAACGACCTTCATGATAGGCTCAAGAATAACCGAGCTGCCTCTCTTGCAGCCGTCCTTGAACGCCATCGAGCCGGCGATCTTAAACGCCATCTCGGACGAGTCTACCTCGTGGTATGAACCGTCTACCAGCGTGCACTTTACGTCAACAACCGGATAACCGGCGAGAACGCCTGTCTGCATAGCGCCCTGGATACCCGCGTCAACAGCGGGAATATACTCCTTGGGTATCGCTCCGCCGACGATTTTGTTCTCGAATATATAGCCTTCGCCGGGCTCAAGGGGCTCGATGTCCATAACAACGTGTCCGTACTGTCCTTTACCGCCCGACTGACGAGCGTACTTGTGGTCAACGTGAACGGGCTTTCTGATGGTCTCGCGGTAGGATACCTGCGGATTGCCGACGTTGGCCTCAACTCTGAACTCGCGGAGCAGTCTGTCAACTATGATCTCAAGGTGAAGCTCTCCCATACCGGCGATGATCGTCTGACCCGTTTCGTCGTCTGTGTATGTCCTGAATGTGGGGTCCTCCTCGGCCAGCTTTGCGAGCGCAATGCCCATCTTTTCCTGACCGGCTTTGGTCTTGGGCTCGATTGCGACGCGGATAACGGGCTCGGGGAATTCCATTGACTCAAGTATTACCGGATGATCCTCGTCGCAGAGGGTGTCGCCCGTGGTGGTGTTTTTAAGACCTACCGCCGCAGCGATATCGCCGGAATATACCATCTCGATATCTTCTCTATGGTTGGAGTGCATCTGAAGGATGCGTCCAACTCTCTCTTTGTTGTCCTTAACCGAGTTATACACATGCGAACCGCTCTTTAAGGTTCCGGAGTATACTCTGAAGAAGCACAGCTTACCAACAAACGGGTCGGTCATGATCTTGAACGCCAGAGCCGAAAAAGGCTCCTCGTCGGACGCGTGGCGCACCGTCTCCTCGTCGGTTCTGGGAACCGTACCGGTGATCGGCGGAACGTCCAGCGGCGACGGCATAAAGTCGATGACCGCGTCGAGCATGTTCTGAACGCCCTTGTTTCTGTAGGATGAGCCGCACAGCACGGGAACCATCTCGTTGGCTATCGTCGCCTTGCGGATCGCCGTTTTGATCTCCTGCTCGGTAAGCTCGCCTTCCTCAAGGTACTTGTCCATGAGCACCTCGTCGGTCTCGGCGACAGACTCAAGCAGCGCCTCTCTGTACTCGGCGGCCTTGTCGGCCATGTCCGCGGGGATCTCCTCAACACGCTCGTCCTGTCCAAGCTCGTCGTAATAAACATACGCCTTCATCTGGATCAGGTCGATGAGACCCTTGAACTCGTCCTCGGCTCCTATCGGAAGCTGGATCGGGACCGCGTTGCACTTTAAGCGCTCCTTCATCATGTCAACAACGTTGTAAAAATCGGCGCCCATGATGTCCATCTTGTTGACGTAAACCATTCTGGGTACCTGATACTTGTCAGCCTGACGCCAAACGGTCTCAGACTGCGGCTCAACGCCGCCCTTCGCGCAGAGAACCGTCACACTGCCGTCCAGCACGCGGAGCGAACGCTCAACCTCAACGGTGAAGTCAACGTGTCCGGGTGTGTCGATAATGTTGATTCTGTGGTTCTTCCACTGCGCCGTGGTAGCGGCAGATGTAATCGTGATACCACGCTCCTGCTCCTGCTCCATCCAGTCCATCGTGGCGGCGCCTTCGTGCACCTCGCCGATTTTGTGAACGCGGCCCGTGTAGAACAGAATACGCTCGGTGGTTGTCGTCTTACCGGCATCTATATGAGCCATGATGCCTATATTTCTGGTTTTCTCTAATGAAAACGCTCTACCCATAAAAAACTCCTTCCAACAACGTAGTGATTAGCGATTAGTGAATAGCGAATAGGAACGCCATTCGCAGGTCATTCGCAAAAACATTACGTTGTCAAATTCCATAATGTCTGATCTTGAAGTATAAGTTTGTAACACTCAGCTTTCGCGAAGAAATTTTGCCCGGATTTTCCTGCTAGGCCGCCCGCCGCGTATCGAGATACGCAAGGACGACGAAGCGGTAAAGACGGGTGAAATTTCACAGCGAGATTACCATCTGAAGCTTGCGAAGGCTTTGTTCGCCTCTGCCATTCTGTGAGTGTCTTCTTTTCTCTTGTACGCGCCGCCTGTGCTGTTTGTGGCGTCCATGAGCTCGTTCGCGAGTCTCTCGGCCATCGTTCTTTCGCCGCGCTGTCTTGAGAACTGTGTTATCCATCTGAGTCCCAGTGTCTGGCGTCTCTCGGGTCTAACCTCGATAGGCACCTGATAGTTGGCTCCGCCGATACGGCGAGCCTTTACCTCTAAGACCGGCATAACATTGTTCATGGCGTCCTCAAAAACGTCAACGGGATTCTTTCCCGTTCTTTCCTTTATGATGTCAAAAGCATCATAAACTATTCTCTGAGCTACGCCCTTCTTTCCGTCGAGCATGATGTTGTTGATAAGCCTTGTTACGATCTTGCTGTTGTAAACAGGATCGGGCAAAACATCTCGACGGGCAATATGACCTCTTCTAGGCACTTTCTTCCCCTCCTTACTTCATAGCGGCTTATCACCGCTAAGGTACTCAATGTCTTTTGATACACTGTCGCGCACATAGGTCATATATAAATCTTTATATATAAACATAGTGCACACATTTAATTCCGCACGGCCGAGACTTACTTGGGTCTCTTTGTGCCGTACTTTGATCTTCCCTGTCTGCGGGTATCAACTCCCGAGGTATCAAGCGTACCGCGGATGATGTGATAACGCACACCGGGGAGGTCCTTGATACGTCCGCCGCGAATCATAACAACGCTATGCTCCTGCAGGTTGTGTCCGATTCCGGGAATGTATGCCGAAACCTCGATACCGTTTGTAAGACGCACTCTGGCAACCTTGCGCAGCGCCGAGTTCGGCTTTTTGGGCGTCATGGTTCTTACCGAAGTGCAAACACCTCTCTTCTGGGGAGAGGACTGATCGGTCGGGCGCTTCTTGATGGTATTCATACCCTTCTGCAGCGCGGGAGCCGTTGACTTTTTCTCAACCGTTGATCTGCCCCTTCTTACTAATTGGTTAAATGTTGGCAATATGTTCACCTCCGTACATATAGATTTGCTCGCCGCCTTTTGGGCGCACTACGCCCAATGAGCGACTTTAATATTATACCACATTATCCCCGTTTGTCAAGCATTTTTTGGATTTTGTGCGTTATAGCCAAACAAAGTAAATTTTATTTTTTGTATGCGGTAAACTTGCCCATGATAAAGCTTGAAAAAATCTTTTTCTTCTGATATAATACCAAAGTATTGCAAAATTCGACAAATTATTAATCCGAAAGGAGCTTGGCAGTGAAGAAAAAAATAGTTGTTTGTTTGATAATCGCGCCGCTGCTGATAACGGCGGTCACTTTCGCACAAGAATACTTTAGGATCGCGACGGTATACCGCCCGGGCGAAAGCCTCGAGGTGCCCGCAAGGGACATAAACGCATACCTAAGCGACGGCTGGTATGACGCGCCCGTCGTCAATATATACCGCGCCGACGGTATGGTTTCATGCGTCTATCAAAGCGACGCCGATCTTTATTTAAGCGACGGCTGGTTCCCCGAGCCCGTGGTCCTGCTATACAATTCGGAGGGACACGGAGAATACATAAAGAAAACCGAAGAGGCGGCATATATTGAAAGCGGCTGGACAAGCGACCCGCCCTCAAGAGAGGGCCTTGACGATCTGAGATCCGAGATAGTCGAATACTTGTCGGGGCGCGCGGGCGAATGGGGCGTTTTCGTAAAGCGGACGGACACCAACGAATATTTATCAATAGGCGAGCGCCCGTATTCAAGCGCCAGCCTGATAAAGCTGTTCTGCATGAACGCGATTTATACGGCGATAAACGACGGCTCCCTTACAAAGACTGACGAGATAACGGAAAACCTTGAGCAGATGATAACCGAAAGCAGCAACGACGCATTTAACCGGCTGACAGAAATCCTCGGCGGCGGCAGCACGGCGGATGGATTTGAAAGGGACGATAAGATAATCAAGTCCCTGGGCTTTAACAACACGCAGCACATGTCGGAGCTGATCGACGAGAGCGGAGACCACGCCATCTATTTGGCGGCAAATCTGACCTCGCCCATGGACTGCGGACTGTTGCTTGAAAAGATATATGACAGGGAGCTGGTTTCGGAAGAGGCCAGCGAGGAGATGCTGAACCTGCTGCTGCACCAGACGCGGACTTGGAAGATCCCCGAATCACTGCCCGAGGGGACTGTGGTCGCCAACAAAACCGGAGAGAACAATAAAGTCGAGGGAGACGCGGCGATTGTCTACTCGCCCGCCTGCGTCTATATTATATGCGTGATAGGAAACGGAGACGTGGCGAGCGGAGTAGAAACGATACAAACCGTGTCAAGAATGACGTATGATTATTTTAACGGCGAAGAGCCGAAAGGAGAATGACCATGAGCGCGCCCGACAGAGCGAAGGAATTATTTTTAAGCGGAATGAACTGCGCCCAGGCGGTGGTCTGCGCGTTCGCCGACCGTTTCGGGATAGACGAGAAAACAGCGATGAAATTCTCGGAGGGTTTGGGCGGAGGCATGAGCCGCCTGCGCCTGACCTGCGGCGCGGTGTCGGCCATGGCGATGGTCGCGGGGCTGAAGCTCGGCAAAGGCGAGATCGGAGACGTAAAGACCCGCGGCGAAGTATACGCGGCGGTCCAAAAAATGGCTGGTGAGTTTAAAGAAAAAAACGGCTCGCTGATCTGCCGCGAGCTTCTGGGCAGCGCCCTGCCGAAAGACAACGGGCCGAGCCCCGAGGCACGCACCGCGGAATATTACAAAAAGCGCCCCTGCGCCGAGTATATCCGCGATTGCGCCGAGATAATCGAAAGAAATCTATTTTAAAAATTTTGCCGCGGGTTTTTTCGAACCCGCGGCTATTTTCATTCTTTGCACTCCAGAGCCTTGATCCGCTCGTCGTGGCGGCCAAGTTCCTGACTGTGCTTGCTGAGCATTCCGGCCAGCTCGTCAAGCTCCCTGCTGTGAGAGTTGAGCCGCCTTTCGTGCTTGTCGTAGTTTCGGTTCAGCTGATCGATGGCGTCGGTCAAACGCACGATGTTCATATTCAGGTCGCTTATGGGCTTGAAGCATTTGAGCAGCAGCCCGGCAAATCCGCCCACAGACACTAGAGCCACGATAAGCATACCCAAAAATTCACTGCCGTTCATTTGTATCACCTTTCTTTTGATTCAATTAATATTTCGCCCCGATACTATTATATAACAATCCCCGTGCCTTTGTGTGCCGACGAACGTAGTGATTAGCGATTAGCGAATAGCGATTACGCGGAGATGATTTGGCAAAAATCATTTGCGTATCCCCGCGTCATGTGTTTGGCTCGCCCCTTGGGGAGAGCTGCCAACGTAGTGATTAGCGATTAGCGAATAGTAATTACGCGGAGAGATTTTGGCAAAAATCATTTGCGTATCCCCGCGAATGTAGGAATTGATGTAAAATAGGTGTGTAGGGGACGGCGCCCTCGACGTCCCGCCCTAGTCCCTAGTCACTAATACCTAGTCTCTATGTTGAGGCAGACTAGCGCCCAAATGCGAATATTATCACATATTCTCGTACATACTGTATAGATTATAGTATATGCCCTTTTGCTCCAGCAGTTCTTTGTGGGTGCCTTTTTCCTCTATTCCCTTTTCGGTGAGGACGAGTATTAAATCCGCGCTGCGTATCGTGGTGAGGCGGTGGGCGATTATGAACACCGTTCTTCCCTTGGCGAGCTCGTCGAGGGATTCCTGAACGAGCCGCTCGCTCTCGTTGTCAAGGGCCGAGGTGGCCTCGTCGAGAATAATTATCGGCGGATTTTTGAGGAACACGCGCGCTATGCTTATGCGCTGCTTCTGGCCGCCCGACAGCTTGACACCGCGCTCGCCCACATAGGTATTGTAACCCCTCGGCAGCTCCGAGATAAAGCTGTGGGCGCCCGCACGCTTGGCCGCGGCTATGACCTCCTCTCGGGATGCGCCGGGCATGCCGTAGGCTATGTTTTCAAAAATCGTGCCCGAGAACATATACACGTCCTGCTGTACCACTCCGATCGAGCTTCGCAGCGATTTGAGCGTGACGCCGCGAATATCGCTGCCGTCTATCATTATCCTGCCGTCGGTCACGTCGTAGAACCTGGGTATCAGGCTGCACAGCGTGGTTTTGCCGCTGCCCGACGGGCCCACAAGCGCCACCTTTTCGCCCTTTTTTATATCAAGGTTTATACCGCTCAGCACGTTTGTGTTGTCATCGTGATAATGGAACCCCACGTTGTCGAATTTGATGTCGCCGCGCACCGCGCCCAGCTCTTTCGCGTCGGGCGCGTCATGGATATCAACGGGCGCGTCCATTATCTCAAGAAAACGCTCGATGCCCGTCATACCCCTCTGGAACTGCTCGGTGAACTGGATTATCGTCTGGATAGTAGTCAAAAGCGTGCTGACATAGAGCAGATACGCCGTGAAGTCGGCCGCCTCGATCTTTCCCTTCATCAAAAATGCGGCGCAGGCGATAGTCACGATCAGATACATCATGCCCTGGAAAAAGCGGTTCGAGGTGTTGAAGCCCGCCATATAGAAATATCCCTCTTTTTTGGCGTCCAAAAACTGCTCGTTTCCGTCCTCGAATTTTTCGGCCTCTATGTCCTCATTGGCGAACGACTTCACCACGCGTATGCCCAGCAGCGTGTCCTCGACCTGAGAATTTATCTCGCCGAGCTTGTCGCGCTGACGCTTGAACGCCGCCCTCATGCGGATGTTAAAAAATTTAACAAATAAAATAACCAGCGGCAGCGCCGCGAAAACTATCACCGTGAGCGGCACGTTTATGCCGCAGAGTATAACGAACGACACGACGATCTTGAGCATGCAGATAAAAATTTCCTCGGGGCAGTGGTGGGCAAACTCGGTTATATCGAACAAATCCGAGGTTATTCGCGCCATGATCTGGCCCACCTTGTGCTCGGAATAATAGGCGTGCGAAAGCCGCTCCAGATGATCGAACAGGTCGCGGCGCATGTCGGTTTCCATTTTGGCTCCCATGATGTGGCCCGTGTCGGCCATATAGAAATTGGCCGCCGCGTCGATCAGCCTCAGAATCAGATAGAACAGTCCTATTCTGAGGATAAGCGCAACCGTCAGAGCGGCTATGTCGTTTATCGCAATATCGGTTATGTAGCGGACCAGCATAGGAAAGACCAGCTCGCACACCGTGGAAAGCGACGCGCAGAGCAGGTCGAGTATCAAAATATGCTTATAGCGCCCGAAATAGGGCACAAATCTTTTTATCAGATAGCCGAGCTTCATCGGCTGACGCGTTTCATTCATAAATCCACCTCAATAAAATCAATAAAATCAATCAAAAGTTTATTCGCTTGTACCTGAACCTGACGTTTAGGACCAGGCCGACCGCCAGCATGTTTGTTATCAGCGACGAGCCGCCGTAGCTGAAAAACGGCAGCGTGATTCCGGTTACCGGAAAGATGCCTATGCACATGCCGATATTCTCAAAGGCCTGAAACGCCAGCATCGCGGCCACTCCGGTGCAGATATACATGCCCTCGCTGTTTCTGGCGTTTATGCCGATATAGAGGCAGCGCAGGATCAGGGCGGTCAGCAGGATTATAACCAGCGCGCCGCCGATCATTCCCAGCTCTTCGCAAACGATCGAATATATAAAATCGGTGTGCCGCTCGGGCAGCAGATTGCTATAGCGGCTGGCTCCGTTATAAAGCCCCATTCCGGTCAGCTTGCCGCTGCCCACCGCGATCTTTGACTGGGTAACGTGGTAGCCGCTGCCCGTGGGGTCGATGTCGGGATTGAAAAGCGCGATTATCCTGTCCTTCTGATAGGGCCGCAGCAGGAAAAACCAAGCGATCGGGCATAGCGCCAGAAGCGCACCGAAAGCCGCGAGCCAGTATTTCCAGTTAAGCTTTGCCATAAACAGCATGGCGGCGGTCATCATCACAAAGACCACAACCGTGCCGAAATCGGGCTGCAGCAGCATCAAAAGGCAGAGTATCACAGGGTGCAGCAGCACCTTCCACAAAACCTTAGGCTCATTGAGCTTGTTTCCGACCTCGCTCAAATGCTTGGAAAACGTGATAACAAATCCGACCTTAACGAGCTCGGCGGGCTGAAAGCTGAGCGGGCCCAGGCTGAACCAGCTCCGCGCGCCGTTGCGCAGTGAGCCGATACCAGGGATAAGCACCAGCACCAACAGAACCACGCAGGCGATATAGATATACTTCGAGAGCCGCGCCAGATAGTCGTAGTCCAGAATACTGATTATGATAACTCCGATAAGACCCAAAACAAGGGCCGCGCTCTGCGTGATCACGTACCGCGTCGGATGGTCGCCCGCCGCGCTTGAGATCATCACGATCCCGAAAACCGCGGCAAGAACGGTTATCACTATCAAAAAGAAGTCAATATTGCGTATCGCGTCGCGAACGCCTCGGGTTTTTTCAAGCATTTTTATGCTCCTTTGAATTCAGTCTGTTTTCTTGACGCTGAGCGCCATGCCGTCTCCCACGGGAACGACCGCTGTATCAAAATTTTTGTCTCGGCACAGCATGTCCACATATTCGCGCAGTCTTTTGACGATTGTGCGCTTGCGGTGGAGCAACAGCTCATCGGTGGCGGTCATGCCCTTGTATAAAATATTGTCCGAGATAAGCAGTCCGCCCGGCCTCAGCATATCGCGGCAGCTTTCGAAAAAGCTGCCGTACTGCGCCTTGGCGGCGTCCACAAATATCATGTCGTATTCTCTGCCATTCGCTCTGAGCTTTGGCAGAATATCGGCCGCGTCGCCCTCAAACAGAGTGACGCGCCCGCTCACGCCGGCGCGCTCAAACACCCGCCGCGCGTACGCCGCAGCCTCGGGATTTATCTCAACGGTGTCGACCGTGATATCGGGCGCGATACGCGCCATACGAAGAGCCGAATAGCCTATCGCCGTTCCGACCTCCAGGATATTTTTGATCCCGCCCAAGCGTATCAAAACCTCTATAAGTCTTATGGTCTCGGGCTGCGAGATCGGCACCTCATGCTCCGCGGCGAACTTTTCCAGCTCGGCCAAAAGGCCGGCGCGCTCAGGCAGCACATCTCTAATATATCTTATTATATACTCATGGTTAATACTGTCGTCGATCATGGCAAAATCTATTCGTCCTCATCGCTCTCGGGCGCGGGCGTCTCGATCGGCGTATCGGTCACGGGCTCGCCGTTGGCGATCTGCTCCATTTTTTGCTCGTGCTGCTCATAGGTCGTTGAGAAATAATTTTTCGAGCCGTCGGGGGCCGCCAGGAAGTACATATACGGTGTGGCCTCGGGATAGAGCGCGGCGCGCACCGCCGCCAGTCCCGGCGAACTTATGGGACCTATCGGCAGACCCTTGTTAATATACGTGTTATAGGGCGAGTCTATCTCGGTGTCCTCCTCGCTGAGAACAGGCTTGCGCTCGCCCAGAATATACTGAACGGTCGCGCAGGATTCAAGCTTTCTGCCCTCGTACAAACGGTTATTGAACACCGACGATACGATAGGCATTTCCTCCTCCGAAGCGGCCTCGCGCTCGATCACCGACGCCATTGTCACAACGTAGTCCACAGGGTCGGTGGTGTTGCTGGCGTTATAGACCGGCATGACCTTCGCGTTGAAAGCGTCCAGCATCATCGTCACTATATCGTGGGGCGATGTGCCCGGATATATCTGATACGTGGCGGGATAGAGATAGCCCTCCAGCCTGTTTTCCGCTCTGGGTATCACGTTCACGAAATTATAGTCGAAAACGCCATAGTTTACCTCGTTCATAAAATCCTGCGTCGTCACCAGGCCGCTCGCCTCGAGTATGGCGGCGATCTGCTTGAGCTCGCTGCCCTCGGGAATAACCACCTCGATCTGGTCTCCTACTCCGCCGTCCGCATAGCTGGCGAATGTTGTCAGCAGCTCGTCGTATGTCATCGACGACGATACCGAATGCCGTCCCTGCTGGAACATATAGCGGTTGCCCGCGTACATCCGAAACAGCGGCGCGTATTTGATAATTCCGCGATTCGCCAGAAGGTTGGCGACGGTCGAAGCACCCGCACCCGCCGGCACGTCGATAACGTACATTTTGTCGTCTCCGTCTCTGCCGCTTATGTCGCTGTAGACCTCATAACCGACAAGGCTCACAACCGCGATAACCAGTATCGCGATCACAGAGCATATAAAAATTCTCTTTCTGCGCTTTCTGCGCTTTTTCTTTAGGTTTTTCGCCGCTTCCCTGGCGGCCTTCTTTGCCTCAAGCTCCTCCAGAGTTCTGACTTTTTGTTCCACTTGATTTCCCTCCGTTACGAGATTTATGCTGATTTAATTCCCCGTCTTGATTATTTTATTTTCGGTAACTATAAAACCGACTTTTCGGTCGTGCGGGCCGCGGCATATTTTTTCGAGCAAGCACGCGCCGAAGCACAGACCGACCGCCGCGCCCCGATAATCCTTCAAAAACCTATCATAGTAACCCTTGCCGTATCCTATCCGATACCCGCTTTTGTCAAAGCCCAATCCGGGCACGATTATCAGGTCGATCTTGTCCTTAACGATCAAAGGAGCGGTCTCGGGCGGCTCGGGCACGCCGTAGGCGCCGGGGCTCAGTTCATCCCTTGATCCTATGACGCGCGCGATCATCTCCGCCCCGTCTCCGCACAGGGGCACGGCCGCGGTTTTGCCGTCGCTCAAAATTTTTTCGAGCACCGCGTCGGTTTTGACCTCGCTGCCGAACGAGACATATGTCATGACAGCGTCGGCCTTTTTGTATATTTCCCAATCCGTCAGCAGCCTTGAGACGGCGGCGCTTTTTTTTACGCGCTCGCTCTCGCTCATGCAGTCTCTGACGGATCTCAGTAATTTTCTTTGTTTGATCTTGTCCATATTACGCGAGCTGCGGGAACATCATCTTTTTGAGCACCTTCGCTCCCTTGCCCGGCTCGTTTGAAATATAGTCGCAGATCGCGGCCCCGAATTCCAGAGCGCGGCCCGCGCCCATTGCGGTTATTATGTTGCCGTCTACCACAACGCCATCGGGCATTATCTCGGCTTCGCCGAGGCTGTCCTCAAAGCCGGGGAAGCAGACCGCTTTTTTGCCGTCCAAGTATCCCATCTCGCCTATTATCATCGGCGCAGCGCAGATAGCCGCCACCAGCTTTCCGTTTTCCATGCAATAGTTTATGGCTTTGGTGACGCCCTCATCCTTTTGAAGATTGAGCGTGCCCGGCATTCCGCCCGGCAGTATAACGCCATCTATATCGTTATAATCGACCTCGGTGGTATCGGCCTTAACGACTATCTCATGGGTGCCGAAAATAAACTCGCCTCCGACTCCCACGGTCTTTGTCTTTATGTTTCCGCGGCGCAGCACGTCGAGCGTGGCTATAGCCTCGGTCTCCTCAAATCCGTCCGCTAAAAATAAATAAAGCATAACAACAATCCTTTCTCCTTGTCAATTCCGTCAATATAATTTCAAAAAACGCTCACCGCTTTTTGGCGTCTTTTCTTACGGTTCTCATAAATTTCGGCAGCGCCGCAAAGCGGCCCAGCCTGCTGGGATTAGTGACAAATCTGTAGAACCACTCCAGATTCATTTTAATAAATATCTCGGGCGCGCGCTTCGCCACTCCCGCAAACACGTCCAGCGCTCCGCCGACGCCCATGCAAAGATTGACGCTCGTGAGCTTTTCACGATTCGCGTATATCCATTTTTCCTGCTTGGGCGCGCCCAGGCACACAAGCAGCAGCTTGGCTCCCGACTCGTTTATCTGCCTTATGATCTCGTCGTTTTCGTCGTCGGTGAAATATCCGTTATGCACGCCGCACACGTTGAGCCCGAAATATTTTTCCCTGAGCTTGTCGGCCGCGGTCTCGGCGACCCCCGGTTTGGCTCCGAAAAGGAACACGCCCTCGCCGGTCTTGCGCAGGCTCTCAAGCAGGCCGCAGGTCAGATCAAACCCCGCCACTCTCTCGGGCACAGGCGTTCCCAGCATTTTCGCCGCGTACACCACGCCTATTCCGTCGGGCGTGCACATGTCCGCCGAGTTTAGTATATCTCTGAACTCGGGATCCTCATAAGCCGCCATAACTATTTCGGGATTTGGAGTGAATATCATGGATACCCCCGGCGTGCGCACCAGATGTTCCGCTCTTTTAAGAGCGTAAGCCGCGGTTACCCTGTCGATTTTTACTCCCAAAATTTCAATTGTGTTTCTCATGTTTTTAACTCCTTGCCCATATTTATACATACTGAATATATTATAACATAAAACATCGAATTATGCAAGCCCTTAATTCACAGACTGCCCGCGCGGTGATCAAATCAAAAAACACTTGACTAATCCTCAAAAAATTAGTAAAATAAAGAGTAATAAACGAGGAGCTACTAACCGTTATGAACAAGATCAAATTTAATATAAAAAGCAATTTGGAAATATTAAAGATCCGCTCGGTGCGGTTTTCTAAATATGCCGAGGGTAAGGCGCGGCTGAACCTTTATTATATGCTGATCTCGTCCGCGGCGGGTCTTATTATCTCGACCCTGATGCTTCTGCCGGCTCCGTTCTTTTTGGCGGAGCTGAGCCCGAACCCCGCAAGGCTCGTGTTCTATCCCGTTTTTCTGGCGGCGGGAATATTTTCGGCTATAGCTCTCAAACGCGGGTTATCAAACTCGTTTCTTATCCGGACCATGTGCGTCCTGATGTCCGCGCTGACCTTGGGCGCCGCCATACTTACCGGCGTTTTTCTGAGCCCCGACAGTCCCGCGGTTTTCTATCCGCTGCTGATAATCATGCTGTCTACCGCGTTTGTGGTGCGGCCGATCGCCATGGACCTGCTCACCGCGGTGATGACCGTTTTGTTTATAATTCTGTCGCAGCGGTTCAAAACGCCCGACATCGCCGACTATGACACGATATCGGCAACAGGTGCGCTGATGATGTCGTGGCTCGCGTCGTATTTTGTGTATTACACGCGCATGAAGGACTACGCCGCTCAAAACGAGCTTTACAAGCTGAGCAGCACCGATTCACTGACATCATTGCTCAACAAGCGTTCGGGTGAGTACAACTCTCTGAGATACATGCGATCAAACGGTACAAATGAGGCCTACACCGCCATGATGCTGGATCTCGACGACTTTAAAAACGTCAACGATATGTACGGCCATATACAGGGCGACAAAATACTTGCGGCGTTCGGCCGCGAGCTCAAGCGAGCGTTCAGGTCGGACGATATACTGAGCCGCACAGGCGGCGACGAGTTTTTTGTACTGCTGCGCAACATCGGCGACAAAGACATCATCGAGCAAAAAGCCCAAAGCGTGCTTAAAATATGCGGCGTCTTAAACGAGACGTTCGGCACCCGCCTCGGAGTCAGCATGGGCATCGTGATAGTACCGAAGGAAAGCCCCCGCCCGCTATATGAGCAGCTCTACAAAGCCGCGGACGTTCTTCTATACAAATCAAAGCGCGGCGGCAAAAACAAATACACGATATCAAATTATACCGATATTAAAGCAAAGGTATAAATAAATCTTAAAATTTAACGCATAAAAAAGCGGCCCCGTGTTTTTTGGGGCCGCTTGTTCTGTTTTGTCTTAGTCTATAATGATTATCGTTGCCACGAAGTAGCCGGTCGTGTCGGAGCCTGTCACGCTCAGGTTGCTTCCCGCAACTATGTCCTTAGCCGTGGCGGACTTGCCGTTTGACTTGAGGAACGTCGTTGACGAGTCGTAGTAAACCGTCTCGGTTGATCCGCCCACGCCCTGCAGCGAGATGACCTTCAGCGTGTTGTTGACGCTCTGGACCTTGCCGGAAACGGAAGTCTTTCCGTATGTAGCGGTGGCGCTTGACTCTATGCTCGACAGCATGCTGCCGTCAACCACTATGCTGGCCGAGTTGCCGGGGCGGAGATCGTAGATCGTTCCGTCAACGTTGTTCACCTTGACTTTTGTGGCGGTTGACATATAGTATGTCTCATTCTTACCGTCAATCTCTATTGTGATTTCGGGCTTGTCGCTCAGCACGATCTCTCTGATCGTGCCCACATGCTCGGATGTGTCGCTCTTGGCGCTGACCTGCGTAACTCTGCCGTTTGTCATTGTGAGAGTGACCTCATCGCCGCGGCTCAGGTCGCGGAGATTTGCGATAGCACCGTTGCGCTTTACGGAAACAGTTCCCGTAGAGAGCTGATAATTCGTCGTCTTGTCGGCTTTCTCGTCATATAGAACTATGTAGGAATCACTCGAATTTTCGCCCTGCAAGCTCTCAAACACGCCGCTGACCGAGGTCTCCTTCTCGTTCACAGTGACCGATGTGATCGTGCCGCCCGTCAGGACCGCCTCGATGTTGTTGCCGACCTTGAGGTCCTTAAACGTACCGCGCGCACCCTTTATGCTGTAAACGCAGGAAGGCGAAACGTCATAAGTCGTGCCCTTGTCGTCGGTCTCGGGGTCTCTGATAATTAACTGCTGGCGTCCGCCGCTCTCGCTGAGCTGACCGATAACGCCGTAAACCGTCTCGACCGTCTGGCCCGCTATCGCCTCAACAAGTCTGGGAGAGTCGCTTGTGAAAGTAACCATGATCTCGTCGCCTTTTTCTATATCGTCGATCTTGGCGTCTTTGCCATCAAACTTGATAACTGTGCCGATTTCGGTCTCGCAGCCCTCGGTGCGTCCGTCCTGGGTCGCGATCTCGATCGCGCCTGTCTCGTAGTCGATCGAGTCAACCGTTCCCAGCGTAGCTGTCTTTCCGAGCATGGTGATCATTCGGTCGAGCAGCACCGCCATCTGGGCGCGCGTCAAAGTCGTATCGGGCGAGAAATAATCCTTGCCGTTCTCGTCCTGACCCATACCGTTCATGATGTTTGCGTTTGTGGCGTATACCACGTACTTCTGAGCCTCCGCCGGGATCTTGTCAAAATCGGAATAAACGCTCTTGTCCGTTATCTCAAGCTGCTGCGCGTCGTAATCTTTTCCGGCCAGTTTCACCATCAGGTACGCCGCCTGCCACCTGAGCAGCGAGGTATTGGCATTGGCGCTCGAGGCGTAATTGCGCAGATCAGTCAGGTTGAGCACGTTGAGATACATGAGATAGCTCAGCTCGCTCGGATACTGCGAATTGATAGCCGTCACCGTGTCCTCGTAATTTTCTTTTGCCCAGTCGACCGACATTTCATAATCCTGCTCGTCAACGCCCATGATTCTGGACATAAGCAGCAGCGCCTCCACCTTGGTGATAGCCTGCTGGGGCTTGAAGTTTCCGTCGTCATAGCCTTTTATGTAGCCTTTGTCGGTCATGCTGTTGATGGAGGCCTTGGCCCAGGATACCGACGCGTCGTCCTCAACATCGGGAAAGGTTTTAGCCAAAACCGGGACCGCCGCGGACATCGCGATAACCGCGCCGCACAGCGCCGATGCGATAATTCTCTTGAATTTCATCATTGATTTTACCTCCTATATAATTACATAATTACATACACATTATGTTGATACTTGTCTCATTTAAATATACCATAGGTTCTATAATAATGCAACTGTCAAAATTTTAATTTTTTGTGTTTTTCTTTACAATTTTGTAACAAATACACATTTTTCAAACATTATGTCAATATTACCATAATGTTTTCGGTGTATTTTCATTTGCTCAGTGAATACTAACTTTGTAAAAAAATAAAACAACACTATTTTTTAATAGGAGGACTGAAAATGAAAAAAACTTTCATTTCCTTTATCACGGCACTGAGCATAGCTCTGTATTCGGCGGCGGGCATCACCGCGTACGCCGACATAATGCCCAATAAAGGAACGGACACCGCGGCTTCGAGCGAGCCTACTGCCGCGGGACCCGGCATAAACAACGGCCGCGAAGCCGAGATAATCTCCTTTGACGGCACCAACGCCGACGGCACGGTCGACGTTACAAACGGAGTGAGCACCAACCTTATAGAAAACGGCTCGAAGTACAACGGCATGGCGGCGCAGCCGATAAGCGGCGATCAGGCGCAGTCGAGATACAGCAATGTGCGCGTGGCACTGTCGCCCGATATCGCCGACACCAAATACGCCGAAGCCGCCGAACTTCTGGGCGCGCTGGGCATAATGGTGGGCGACGCCGAGGACGGAGCCTTCAGACCCGACGACCCGATACTCAGAAGCGAAATGGCAAAAGTCGCGGTATACTCGATCGGACTTGAGGACGTCGTTAAAAGCTCGGGCGGCGCAACCGGATTCCCCGACGTGCCCGACGACCACTGGGCGACCGGCGCGATAAACGTTGCCGATCAGCAAGGCATGGTCATGGGCGACGCCGAGGGCACATTCAGACCCGACGACTATGTGACGTTCGAGGAGGCTGTGACGATCATCGTCCGCGCGCTGGGCTATGAGCCCGCCGCCAACGACAAGGGCGGATATCCGACCGGATATATGTTCATCGCCTCGTCTAACCAGCTGCTTCGCGGCATCGACGCGGCGGCGTCCGAGCCCGCCAAGAGAGGCGACATCGCTCAGCTGGTGTTCAACGCCATGACCGTCAACCTGATGGAGCAGGTGGGCTACGGCTCGGAGAGCAGATACGAAGTCGTTGACAAAACGCTGCTCTATGACAGGCTGAACGTTGAAAAGGCTTACGGACAGATAACCGGAACGGATGAAACCTCGCTGAAAGGCGGCTCCACGACCGCCGAGGACAGAATACAGATTGGCGAACAGACCTATCTGGCAGGAAACACTACCGCGGCTCAGATGCTGGGCTACAACGTTTTATATTATGCCAGAATAGACAAGCAGACGGACGAAAAGACCCTGATTCTCGTAACCGAGCAGCAGGGCAAGAACAACACCCTGACTCTCAACTCGTCGGATATAGTTGACGTGACAGGCGAGGATGACAGAACGGTTGAATACTGGGCCGACAGAGTAAACGACAGAAGAACCAGAACATCGACAATCACAAAAGACGCGGTCTATATTTACAACGGCAAATATAAATCGGATACGGACCTTGACGACTTAAAACCCGAGAGCGGCAACCTTGTTCTGCTTGACTCGGATGTGAACGGAGTTTATGATATTGTATTCGTGAACCACTTCAAGAATCTGGTTATCGACACCGTATCAGATGTGACAGGCAGAGTGACCGACAAGTATCTGAACGGCTCGCTGGTATTTGACGAAAACAACGAGGAAGTAAAATACAGCATTGTGAAAGACGGCTACAGGATCGGACTTGAGGACCTCAAGGAATGGAACGTGCTTTCGTACACCGTTAGCGAGGACAGCAACCTCATCAAGGCCTACGTTTCCGACGCTTCCGTAACCGGCTCGGTAACCGAGGTATCGGACGACGGCTACAGGATCGGCGAAAGCTCGGAGATCTACGAAAAGGCCTCGAGCTATCCCAACGAGATAAAAATACGCGACCGCGGAACCTTCTATCTTGATATAGAGGACAAGATCGCGGCGGTCAACACAAGGACCGGCTCCGACTCGGCAATCACCACCAACTACGCTTACCTTGTGGGCGCGGCTATGAACGACGGCTTTGACAAAACGGCTCAGTTCATGCTGTTCACCAAGGACGGCGAGACCGTGATCCTGGAGAGCGGAACCAGAATGAGACTTAACGAGAACTACTCAAAGACGCCCGAGGAAGTTGTAACGGCTCTGGCTCCCGGCGGAGACACGACCGAGCAGCTGATAGTTTACGAAACCAACAGCGACGGCAAGATCACCGCGATCGAGACCGCGGCCGACGGCACGGGAACGGGCGCGCCCGCGATAGACAAGTTCACCAAGAACATCAGCCGCGACGGCATGGTCTACAAGCGCGCATCAGGCAAGCTGGGCAACGTGGGAATAACCGACGACACGATAATCTTTGACATTCCCGCATCCGCTGGCGACGATACCGACAAATACTCGATCAGAACACAGGCGACCCTCTCCAACGACTCGACCTATGACGCGATCATCTACGACCTGCAGGAAAACTACACCGCCAATGCGGTCGTTATAACAAGCTCCGTAGGCGTCACTGCCGCGGAATCCCCGATAACGGTCGTTGACTATATCGCGGAGGTCCAGAACGAGGACTACGAGTACACCGACAAGCTGTACGGCTACAGCGGCGGCGAAAAAGTCGAGCTGCTGGCGGCGGACAAGAGCGTGCTCAGAAAGGGCGGCGAGGCTCTTGAGACAGGCGACATCATCCAATACAAGACCAACGCGAAAGGCGAGATCGACGGAATAACCGTGCTGTTTAATTCCGACAACAAGGAATCCGAGACGCTCACAAAGGTCACAAACGATCTCACCACGGTCTACGGCAAGGTGACCCGCAAATTCAGCGGCAGCGTGAACATCGACGTGTCGGGCGAGATATACAACTACTCAACCGGAGACGCCACGGTCTATATGTATGATTCCGCAAGGAGCAGAAATCCCATATCCGTGGTATCCGCGGCCGATATAGAAATTTACGAGGAAGGCAACGAAGCCAGACTGTTCGTGAAGATATATCAGGACGAAGTTCAAGAAATGGTTATAGTAAAATAATAAAATCCAATAGCAAAAGCGGCTCCGAGGTTTAAAACCCTCGGAGTCGCGAAATTATTCGAAATCCTTTTTAAACACCGCCGCCCGCTTCGTTTGAAATAGCACCGGTTTCCTTTGAAACATGACACGAGTATTCGGAACCGCTTTTTTTGACGTTAACCAAATAGTAACTTCCCATATCTTTGGCAGTAATTGTGTAATTTCCGCTAAGTTTCTTGCGCTGCCTTACTATTTGTTTCGCTTGCTCTGCCGATGTCACAACATTCGATGACGACGATTTTTTGATATATTCGGATTTGACCCAACCCTTTTGGCCATTATACACAACCTGATTGTATCCGATCCCGTCGCTGCCCTTTTGCCAGCCGATGCTGAGCACCGCGGTGCCCACCGGAATGGTCGTGTAATAGCTGCCGGAGCCGGGGGATTTTCTCAAATACACCGAGTTTTTCACATTGGCGATATACACGGTTTCGCCGGCAAGTGCATTATTTCTGGCTTTGGACAGATATTCCGATTTGACCCAGCCTTTCTGACCGTTATATAAAACCTGATTATATCCGATTCCGTCACTGCCTTTCTGCCAGCCCAAGCTGGTAACCGCGGTGCCTACCGGAATGGTCGTGTAATAGCTGCCGGAACCGGGAGACTTTCTCAAATAGACCGAGTCTTTCACATTGCAAACATACATGGTTTCGCTCGCGCAAACCGGAACCGCAATTATTGATATTATAGTTATAACCGACAATATTGCGGCAATATACTTTTTTAACATTTTAATCCGCCCTTTCTTATATTATATTTTTATCTCACTTTAATAAATCGGTTCTTATTGGCATATTATAACAAAAAACTATAACGGTGTCAATACTTATTACTAAAAATCACACAAATCCGCGGGTCATGATGAACAGCGCTATGTTGAAGAATATAAAGCAAGAGAAAGCGTCCATTATCGTGGTGATAAGCGGCTGCGCCATGAGCGCCGGGTCCATGCGGCACAGCTTGGCCAGAACCGGCAGCAGCGCGCCGAGGCAATTAGCCAGCATGACAATACCCACAAGGCTGAGACCCGTCGTCACCGACAGGAACAGCGGATTGTCGCCTTTGTACATGATAAAAACTCTCACACAGTTGACAAGCGCCATAGTGATGCCCGAGATCAGCGCTATCCCGAACTCTTTGAGCAAAATTTTCGCAATGTCTCTGGGCCGCATCTCGCCGAGCGCCAGGCCGCAGATTATCATGGTAGAGCTTTGAGCTCCGCAATTTCCGCCCGTGTCCATAAGCATAGGGATAAAACCGACCAAGATCGGCATAGCGGTGAAGGCCGTCTGATAGTTGTTGATTATGGTTCCCGTGACCGTCGCCGAAAGCATCAGCAACAGCAGCCACACTATGCGGTTCTTGGCGTGCTTCCAAACGGGAATCTTAAAATAATTCTCATCGCTGGGGCTTACCGCGCTCATCTTCTGGATATCCTCGCTGTGCTCCTCACGCAGAACGTCAATAGCGTCGTCAAACGTGACGATTCCCACAAGACGGTTTTCCTTGTCGACCACCGGCAGGGATATGAAGTCGTATTTGTCGAACTTGTTCGCAACGTCCTCTCTGTCCTCTGTGGTCTCAACGCTGATTATGTTGGTCTCCATTATGTCGCTGACCGCGGTGTTGTATTCCGAGAGCAAAAGCTCACGCACCGACACCAGCCCCAGCAGCTTACGGTTGGGCTTTATCACATAGCAAGTGTATATCGTCTCTTTGTCGACTCCGGTGCGGCGTATTCGCTCAAACGCGTCCGACACAGTCATGTCGGGCCGAAGGCTCACATACTCGGTCGTCATTATGCTGCCCGCGCTGTCCTTTGGATAGCGCAGTATATCATTTATGGCGCTTCGCGTCTCGGGATCGGTGTGGCGCAGTATGCGCTTTACCACATTTGCGGGCATTTCTTCGATAAGGTCAACCGCGTCATCCACGAACAGCTCGTCTATAACGTCCTTGAGCTCGCGGTCGTTGAACGCGTTTATCAAAAGCTCCTGCTCGTCGCTGTCCATCTCAACAAAGGCTTCCGCCGCCAATTCCTTGGGCAGTATCCGAAACAGTATCGGCAGACGGCTGTCGTCAACCTCGCCTAATAGCTGCGCTATGTCCGCGGGCTCCATAGAGACAAACAGCTCCCTTATGCTCCCAAACTTTCGCTCTTTTAAATACTCGGTTATGAGCTCGGCTGTCTCGTCTATATTTATAATATCGGGCATAAGGGCACCTTCTTTCTTGTACGATTATTCCCGGACTTAACTATTCGGCAATTATTTTAATTTTCAATGTTTCAGCAAGCGCACCGAAGGCGGGGATAAAGCTGCCGCGGATCAGCAATATAAGTTCGTCTACACTTTCCTCATCGTAAATATGCACGGAAGCATTTCGCTTTTTCAGCATCGCAAGCCATACTGCGGAGTCGTTCAAAAATCCGCATTTATAACCGAGCTGCAAGATCTCTCTCGGCGAGCCGGTTTCCGCCTCCGCAACGCCGTGCAGTCTCAGAACCGCCTGCAGAGCTTTCCAAGCGAGTTCAAAGGTCAAACTGAACTGACCGATAATTCCGGTTCTGTATATTTCGTTTTCATTTGCATATTCAAAATCCGCGCTTTTTAGCACATTTAAGCTGTTTATAAAATTATCAAGCTTTTTCATATATCAGCACTCCTTCACGATCGATCTCGGCCTTTAAATCATCGGATATCCCCGAGTCAAGGTCGACCACATCAAACATCAGCAGTGAGTGAACGTCCTCTTTTATATCCCAATAGAACTCGTCAAAGTCGCCGCCGCTCACGGCAATATCGATATCGCTTCTTTCGGTATGATCACCTCTCGCCCGGGAACCGAACAAAATGATCTTGCCGACACCTCGTTTTTCGGCAGCGACACAGATATCTTTCAAAACCCTGTCGGGAATATTGTATTTCAAATCAAACCGCCTCCATTTTTGATTTTACACAAAGCCGCGGGTCATGATGAACAATGCGATATTGAAAAATATAAAGCATGAGAACGCGTCCATTATCGTGGTGATCAGCGGCTGCGCCATAAGCGCCGGATCCAGGCGGCACAGCTTGGCCAGAACCGGCAGCAGCGCGCCGAGGCACTGGGCCAGCACAACAATGCCCACGAGGCTGAGACCAGTCGTCACCGACAGGAACAGCGGGTTGTCGCCTTTGTACATAATAAATATCCTCACGCAGTTGACAAGCGCCAGAGTGACGCCCGAGATCAGCGCTATCCTGACCTCTTTAAACAATATTTTCGCAATATCCCTCGGACGCATCTCACCGAGAGCCAAACCGCGGATTATCATGGTCGAGCTCTGGGAGCCGCAGTTTCCGCCGGTTCCCATAAGCATGGGTATAAAGCCCACCAGTATCGGCACCGCTGTGAAAGCCGTCTGATAGTTGTTGATTATGGTTCCCGTGACCGTCGCCGAAAGCATCAGCAACAGCAGCCACACTATGCGGTTCTTGGCGTGCTTCCAAACGGGAATCTTAAAATAATTCTCATCGCTGGGGCTTACCGCGCTCATCTTCTGGATATCCTCGCTGTGCTCCTCACGCAGAACGTCAATAGCGTCGTCAAACGTGACGATTCCCACAAGACGGTTTTCCTTGTCGACCACCGGCAGGGATATGAAGTCGTATTTGTCGAACTTGTTCGCAACGTCCTCTCTGTCCTCTGTGGTCTCAACGCTGATTATGTTGGTCTCCATTATGTCGCTGACCGCGGTGTTGTAGTCCGAGAGCAGCAGCTCACGCACCGACACCAGCCCCAGCAGCTTGCGGTTGGGCTTTATCACATAGCAGGTGTATATCGTCTCTTTGTCGACTCCCGTGCGGCGTATTCGCTCAAACGCGTCCGACACGGTCATGTCGGGACGAAGGCTCACATACTCGGTCGTCATTATGCTGCCCGCACTGTCCTTGGGATAGCGAAGTATATCGTTTATTGCGCTGCGCGTCTCGGGGTCGGTGTGGCGCAGTATGCGCTTTACCACATTGGCGGGCATTTCCTCTATAAGGTCAACCGCGTCATCCACGAACAGCTCATCTATAACGTCCTTGAGCTCGCGGTCGTTGAATGCGTTTATCAAGAGCTCCTGCTCGTCGCTGTCCATCTCAACAAAGGCTTCCGCCGCCAATTCCTTGGGCAGTATCCGAAACAGTATCGGCAGACGGCTGTCGTCAACCTCGCCTAATAGCTGCGCTATGTCCGCGGGCTCCATAGAGACAAACAGCTCCCTTATGCTCCCAAACTTTCGCTCTTTTAAATACTCGGTTATGAGCTCGGCTGTCTCGTCTATATTTATAATATCGGGCATAAGGGCACCTTCTTTCCGGTTTGGTTATTCTTGGTTATTTTTGATTTTGTATATTGTTGTACAGCCGCTCGATAAACGCGTTGTAACGACTGCGGAAGAATCCCGTCTTTTTCGCGGGCTCGGGCGCAGGCTCAGGTTCGGGTTTAGGCTGCGGCTTTGGCGCCGCAAGCAGGGCCTTCGCCTCCTGCTTTGCCTCGTTCATCAACACCTCCTGGGCGTTTACCGAGCTCAGCGTGTCGGCCTTAACGGAGTAGGTCCCGTCGCTGCCTAAGACCCTCGCCTGCAGCGTGTCGCTCAGGCATATTTTTATATAGTGGTGTATCTTTTCCCTTACCTCATCGGAGTATATGGGGCAGCCCACCTCGACGCGGTTGTCCATGTTTCTTGTCATGATGTCGGCCGAGGCTATGAACAGCTTTTCCTCGTCACCTCTGCCGAAGCTGTAAATCCGCGAATGCTCCAAAAACCTTCCCACAATGCTGTAGACCCGTATATTTTCGGTCACGCCGGGGATCTGAGGCAGCAGACAGCAGATGCCGCGCACCAGCATGGTTATGTTGACGCCCGCCACGCTGGCATCGCGCAGCTTTTTGATAACGTCCTTGTCGGTCACCGAATTGACCTTCATGAAAATCTCACCGTCGCGGCCTTTTTTGATCTCCTCGTCAATATAGCCGATGATCTTGTCCTTCATGGCGTTTGGCGCCACCCAAAGGTGCTTGTACTCGCCGTCGAGATTTGAGATCGAAATATTGCTGAAAAAGTCGGCCGCGTCCTCGCCGATCTCGCGGTTTTGAGTAATAAGCGAAAAGTCGGTGTACTGCTTGGCTGTCTTTTCGTTGTAGTTTCCGGTGCCTATCTGGGTTATGTACCGGGTCTCGCCGTCCACGTTCTTGGTGATAAGGCAGACCTTGGAGTGTACCTTGTAATTTTCAAGCCCGTATATGATAGTGCAGCCGGCCTGCTCCAGCCGCTCCGACCAGTCGATGTTGTTCTGCTCGTCGAATCTGGCGCGCAGCTCGATCAGCACCAGCACCTCTTTGCCGTTTTCGGCGGCGGCGCACAGGTGCTCGATTATTTTGGCGTTTTTCGCGAGACGGTATATCGTGATCTTTATCGAAACGACCTCCGGGTCGCGCGCGGCCCGCTTGAGCATATTCAGAAACGGCTCCATGCTCTCGTATGGGTATGACAGCAGCACGTCGCCGTCATTCTCATTGGTCATTATGTCGCCTCGGGTCACTTGGGGCTCGAACGGCCGATAGCACAATCCCAGCCGCTGCTCGGACGTGAGCCTTGACTCAATGTCGAAAACATAGCCAAGGCTTATGGGCGAGCGGGTGACGAATATCTGCGAGTCGCCTATGCTGAGCTTGTCGCGCAGCAGCTTTTTGGTATAATCATCCTCAAGTGGCGACGCGGTCTCAAGCCGCACCACAGCCAGACGGCGGCGCTTTTTGAGCACCTTTTTCATCTTGCTGCGGAAATCCTCGTTTATCTCATACGCCTCGTCGTTGGGGTTGATGTCGGCGTTTCTGGTGGCGCAGATAATATTCTTTTTGGTGATAGTGTACTTCCCGAACAGGGAATCGAAGTACATATATATTATGTCCTCGATATGTATATATCTGATTTTCTTGCCGGGCATAAACAGCACCGGCGGCAGCGTGGGCGGAACAGCCGCGAATCCCACGCACTGGTTCTTTTTGCGCTGTATCTTGCCGATCACGCAAAGCTGTTTGGACGCAATGAACGGGAACGGATGGTGCTCGTCCAGAAGCTGGGGCGAGAGTATCGGCTCCACGTAGTTGTTGTAGTAATCCCGCACGAACTTGACCTCGTCGGCCGTCAGGTCGTCGGGCTTTAAGTGGGTTATGTCGTGCTTTTTGAGCTTGCGGCTGACCGTGTCGTATATCTCGTCCTTTTTTTTGTAAAGCGGCGCGACCGCCTCATAAATTTTGGTAAGCTGCTCGCTGGGCGTCATGCCTGTCTTGTTGTCGATCGCCTTTTTGTCGGCTATAGACAAATCAAACAAACTTCCCACGCGCACCATAAAAAACTCGTCCAGATTGCTGACGAAAATCGAAATAAATTTCAGTTTCTCATATAAGGGCGTGTCCTTGCCGACCGCCTCCTGAAGCACGCGCTCATTGAACCGGAGCCACGAAAGCTCGCGGTTCTGCATATACTTATACTTTGATTTTGCTGCATTCTCAGCCACTTAAAACCACCCTCGCTTTTATTGTATCGGCACGCTGTCTACATAACAGCTGTCCGGACATAAATCAATTTTATTGCTCCACACGGTCTCGCTGTCAATATTCGGGTCAATATCCCACGAAACGCAATGTGTCGAATCAAGGTAAACCCGTTTGAAATCGTCATAGTTTTTAATCTTTTCAAACACGGTACCGTTTTCAAAAAACGGTGCGCAGTCTAAAAGGCGCTTTTCTCCGTTATCAAACCCAAGAATAAGCGTGTAATTTTTTTGGGGGACAACCGAAACGATCTTTTTTCTGCCCGACGCGAAATATTCCGCCATCGGTCTGTCAAGCCCTTTTGACATATAGTATTCTGTATTTTTTGCCATTTATCCCACCGCCTTTTTCGTGATATTATTTCAAAGGATCAATCGAAAACAGCTCTTGGTTCTTTTCGGCTAAATTCCAATTTTCGATAAGTTCTTCCTGATGCAGAGCAGCCCAACCAAGAAGCATTTTAAGCTGCTTGTTCGGAAGAGTTCCCTCTAAAACTTCAAGCTCATTTATCAGCACAATAACTTCGTCTCCACCGTATGTCGCGTGAAAATGCGGCGGACGATGCTCGCGCCAATTTATAAAAATTTTTATTCCTCTGAACATACAAATCGTATGCATATAACCAACCCCTTTAAACTATATTATACCACGACCCGCCGCGCATTTCAAGTATTTGTTAAAAATACGCCAACAAAAAAGCGGAGCCTAAACTTTTATCATTTTATATAATTATATTTGATTATTTCCGTCACGGACAAAAAAGGAAACATTATTTCGGCTCCCTATTGACAAAGAAACATTATTTCTATATAATATTTCAAGTGAAATATTACTTCGGTTAAGTCGGATCATATTCCGCGCCGACTACGAATTTTTAAACAATAAAGGAACTCATTATGGATAAAATAGCTGTTTTGATCCCTTGCTACAATGAGAGCAAAACTATTGAAAAAGTAATTAAAGATTTCAAAGCCGCTTTGCCGGAAGCGGTCATATATGTGTATGACAACAATTCGACCGACGGCACAGCCGACATCGCAAAGCACTGCGGTGCCGTTGTTCGCTATGAGCACATACAGGGCAAGGGCAACGTGATAAGACGAATGTTCCGCGAAATTGACGCGGAGTGTTATATTATGACCGACGGCGACGACACATATCCTGCCGAATGCGCCCGCGAAATGGCAAACAAGGTGCTTGAAAGAAATGTCGACATGGTGGTGGGCGACCGCCTTTCGTCCACATATTTTACCGAAAACAAAAGAGCGTTTCATAACTTCGGCAACTCCATAGTCAGAAAAAGTATAAACACGCTTTTCAAAAACGACATAAAAGACGTGATGACGGGTTATCGGGCGTTCAGCTATAATTTTGTCAAGACGTTTCCCGTGCTGTCGTGCGGTTTTGAAATAGAAACCGAAATGACAATCCACGCCGTGGACAAAAATATGAGCGTTGAGAACCTGGTTATTGATTACAGGGACCGTCCCGACGGCAGCGAGTCAAAGCTCAACACCTATTCTGACGGTTTCAAGGTAATTAAAACAATACTCCGCCTTTATAAAAATTATAAACCTGGAAGGTTCTTTTCCGCGATCGCATTGATTCTTATGCTCATAAGCGCGGCGTTTTTCATCCCCGTGCTGATAGAATATATCGAAACGGGTATCGTTCCGAGGATCCCAACCTTGATAATTTGCGGTTTTGTCGCCGTCGCCGCGATACAATCCTACTTTTCGGGACTTATATTGTCCACAATTTGCGAAAAGGACAGACAGGATTTTGAGAACAGATTAATCCAAGCGGAAAACAAATTTAAAGAGCTGAGATAATTTTAAACGGTTTAATTCTCACTCGTGACAAAAAATATACAAAAAAGCGGAGCCGAGGCTCCGCGATTTTTGTTGTTAGCAGCCGCAGCCGCAGCCATTGTCGTTGCCGTTATCGCAGCCGCAGCAGCAGCTGATGAGGATAATAAGAATTATAATCCACAGGCAATTGTTTCCTCCGCATCCGTTTCCGAACATACTTCGCACCTCCTTTGAATATGTGCTGTACCTCGCGGCGGCACGCGGCATAGACTTATGTATTTTTCAAAGAATACGCCGCGCGCCGCCGCGTCACTCGTGCCGCATCAGCAGCAGCCGTTGTTGTTGTCGCAGCCGCAGCCGCAGCAGCTGATGAGAATTATCAGAATAATTATCCACAGACAGTTGTTTCCTCCAAAGCATCCGTTCATGTAAGCACCTCCTAAACTGTTTTCAATTTATACTATGACAAAACGGCGTTTTGGTGAAATTTTTTCAAAAAATTATTTACATCACGGACAAACTGTGGTATTATTCTGATTAGAAAGAACGTGACAAAATCGGCTGTGATTTTACAAAAACGCTATTAAAAAGGAGGCAAAATTATGAAAACCGATATTGAGATCGCTCAAAGCGCGAGCATGCTGCCAATCGGCGAGATCGCCCGCACTCTCGGAATGGGCGCAGACGACATCGAACTCTACGGAAAATACAAAGCGAAGATCAGCGAAGATTATTTGCAGAGCCTCGAAGATAAGCCCGACGGCAAGCTTATTCTTGTGACCGCGATAAATCCCACGCCCGCGGGCGAGGGCAAGACAACGGTGACCGTCGGCCTCGGCGAGGCGATGCCCAAGATAGGCAAAAACGCGATAATCGCCCTGCGCGAGCCCTCGATGGGTCCCGTTATGGGAATCAAGGGCGGCGCGGCAGGCGGAGGCTATGCTCAGGTGGTGCCGATGGAGGACATCAATCTGCACTTCACGGGCGACATGCACGCGATAACCGCGGCTAACAACCTGCTGTCGGCGGCTATCGACAACCACATCCACCAGGGCAATGAGCTGAATATCGACGCCCGCAGGATAACATGGAAGCGCTGCATGGACATGAACGACCGCGCCCTGCGCGAGGTAGTTGTGGGTCTGGGCGGCAAGATAAACGGATTTCCCCGTCAGGACGGATTCAACATCACGGTCGCCAGCGAGATTATGGCAATCCTGTGTCTCTCGACCGATCTTGACGATCTGCGCGCCCGCATCAGCCGCATAGTCATAGGCTACAACCTGTCGGGCGAGCCGGTGACCGCCGGAGAGCTGAAGGTGGACGGCGCCATGACGCTGCTGCTGCACGACGCGCTGAAGCCCAATCTGGTGCAGACGCTTGAGAACACGCCCTGCCTGATGCACGGCGGCCCGTTCGCCAACATCGCCCACGGCTGCAACTCGATCCGCG
>CANQLT010000010.1 GCA_947624775.1 uncultured Monoglobus sp. | reverse complement strand
GAAAACGCGGCTTCTACGGCGGAGCGATCGGTTATATCGGATTCGGCGGCAGCCTCGATTCCTGCATAACCATCAGGACGGCGCTGTTTAAGGATAACAAGGCCTACGTTCAGGCCGGAGCGGGTATCGTATATGATTCGGTGCCCGAGACCGAGTACACCGAGACGGTCAACAAGGCCATGGCGATGATACAGGCGATAGAAAGGGCGGGTGATCTTTGATGAATATAATTATTGATAACTACGACTCGTTCACATACAACCTGTACCAGTATATCGGGGAGATAGACCCGGATCTAAAAGTTTACCGAAACGACGAGATCACGGTCGATGAGATTGAGGCTATGGAGCCCGATCACATAATAATCTCGCCGGGCCCCAAGTACCCCAAGGACGCGGGCATCTGCATCGAGCTGATAAAGAGGCTGCACACAAAGTTTCCGATTCTGGGCGTGTGCCTCGGGCACCAGTCGATAGGCGAGGCCATGGGCGGCAGGACAATCCATGCGCCCAAGCTTATGCACGGCAAGGCGGACACCGCCAAGCTGCTCGACAAGACCTCGGTCATATTTTCGGGTATAGTCGGGGACGAGATAAGGGTCGGCAGGTACCATTCGCTGGTGACCGACGAAAGCGCCCTGCCCGACTGCATGAAGGTAACCGCCAAGACAGCCGACGGCTCGGTCATGGCTATGGAGCACAAGGAGTATCCGCTGTTCGGGCTGCAGTTCCATCCCGAGTCGGTGCTGACGCCCGACGGAAAAACAATGTTAAAAAATTTTTTAAATATATAGGAGTTGAAAATTATGCTTACAAAATACATAAGAAAGATCACAGACGGAGAAAATCTGACGTTTGATGAGGCGAAGACCGCCATGGACGCGGTGCTGGACGGCGGAGCGACGCCGGTGCAGATAAGCGCCTACCTCACCGCTCTGCGCATGAAAGGCGAGACCATCGACGAGATCAGCGGCAGCGCTGCCATGATGAACAGCAAGGCGTCGCTCATAACGCCCGACGTTCCCGACTACGTTGACTGCGTGGGAACCGGCGGCGACGGCACGAACACGTTTAATATCTCGACCACCGCGGCGTTTGTCATCGCGGGAGCGGGCGCAAAGACCGCCAAGCACGGAAACCGCGCCGTTTCCAGCAAATGCGGCAGCGCAGACGTACTCGAGGGCCTCGGCGTTAATATCATGATAACGCCCGAGCAGGTCAAGGAGTGCGTCGAAAAGATAGGCATAGGCTTTATGTTCGCAAGAACTATGCACCCCTGCATGAAAACCGTGTCGGGCGTGCGCGGCGAGATCAAGATAAGAACTCTGTTTAATATATTAGGCCCCCTCTCGAACCCATCAAACGCCAAGCATCAGGTTATCGGCGTATTTGACGAGGAGCTGACGCATCCGCTGGCCGAGGCGATGATGAACCTGGGCGTAACCTCGGGAATGTCGGTATGCGGCGTCGACAACGGGATGGATGAGCTGTCGATAATCGGCAAGACCAAGATCTCCGAGATAAAGGACGGCAAGGTAATAGATTATTATTTAAGCCCCGAGGACGTGGGTCTTACCGTCGGCACGGCGGACGATATCAAGGGCGGCGACGTTGACGAGAATGTAAAAACAACCTTGAGCATCTTAAAGGGCGAAAAGGGTCCGCGCCGCGACATCGTTGTGCTGAATGCCGGAGCTGCGATATACACAACGGGCCTTGCAAGCAGCATTGAGGAAGGCGTGCGCATGGCGGAGAAGGCCATAGACAGCGGCGCCGCAATGGAAAAACTCAATCAGCTGGTTGAGATGACAAATAAGTTTTAAAAATTATGGACATATTAGAAAAAATCGTTACAAAAAAGAAAATATATCTGGAGAACCAAAAGCAGAAGATCAGCTACAAGACTTTAAGGAGCGGCGTTGAAAGGTCATTCGGCTCGCGCAAGGTGATAAGCTTTTACAACGCCTTAAAGGACTACAAAAAAATCTCGATCATCGCCGAGGTCAAAAAAGCGTCGCCCTCAAAAGGACTGATCCGCCCCGACCTTGACCATATGGATGTGGCTCGGGAATACTTAAAGTCCGACGTGCAGGCCATGTCGGTGCTGACCGAGACCGACTTCTTTCTCGGCAAGCCCGAATTTTTGCGCGACATCAGCCTGATCTCCAAAATCCCGCTGCTGCGCAAGGACTTCGTGATCGACGACTATCAGATATACGAGGCGAGCGGCCTCGGCGCGTCCGCGATATTGCTTATAGCGGCGATCCTGGACGATAAGACTATGGGCGAATTTATGAAAACCGCCCATGAGCTTGACCTCGACTGCCTTGTTGAGGTCCACAACGAGGAGGAGCTGCGCCGCGTCAACGCGCTGGGCGCGAGGATCGTTGGGGTCAACAACCGCAATCTCAAGACCTTTGAGGAGGATCTCGGCACCACCGAGCGGCTTTTGAAACTGCTCGAGGAGCGGGACAAAAAAGTTCTTGTGTCCGAGAGCGGTATCAGGAGCAGCCGCGACCTTAAATATATCGAGTCGCTGGGCGCCGACGCGGCGCTTATCGGCGAGTTGTTTATGCGGCGGCAGCATATTTCCGCCGCGGTCGATGATCTGAGAAACGGAAGGCTTGGTTGATATGGGCGTTAAAATAAAGATCTGCGGTCTTATGCGAGAGGCGGACGCCGACGCGGTGAATGCCGCTGTGCCCGACTACGCGGGGTTTGTGTTCTACGAGAAAAGCCGCCGCTGTCTGACGGCAGAGATGGCGCACGCGATACGTTCCCGGCTCGATCCGAAAATAAAGTCTGTCGGCGTGTTTGTCAATATGCCGTGCGAAAAAATCGCGGAGCTGGCAGGCTCGGTGCCGCTTGACGTCGCACAGCTGCACGGCGGCGAGACGGCGGAGGATATAGAAAAGCTGAAAAAGCTTTGCCCCGATCTGGAGATCTGGAAGGCGGCGCGGGTCGGAGACGGCTTTGACCCGAAAAGCCTTGAAAAATACAAAAACGCCGACCGTCTGCTGCTGGACGCGTATGTCGAGGGCTACGGCGGCAAGGGCAAAAAGATCGAGGACGAGCGTCTGCGCGGCATCGACCTGAGCGGCATTATGCTGGCGGGCGGTCTGAACGCGGGCAACATTGCGGACGCGGCCGAAAGGTACCGCCCATACGGGGTCGACGTCAGCAGCGGCGCCGAGACCGACGGGCAAAAGGACGCGGAGAAGATAAAGCAAATCGTGAATATCATAAGAAGTATAAAATAAATCAAAACGAGGTATAAAAATATGGAAAATAAATCAAAGGGCAGATTCGGTATCTACGGAGGACAGTACGCTCCCGAGACGCTGATGCGCGCCCTGAACGAGCTTGAGGCCGCCTACAGCGAAGCGAAGGCGGACCCTGAGTTCCAAAAAGACCTTGAATTTTATTTGAACGAGTACGCCGGCAGGCCGTCTCTGCTCTACTACGCGGAGAACATGACAAACGACCTGGGCGGCGCCAAGGTATACATAAAGCGCGAGGACCTGAACCACACGGGTGCCCACAAAATCAACAACGTGCTGGGTCAGGCGCTTCTGGCGAGGCGCATGGGCAAAAAGAAGGTTATCGCCGAGACCGGAGCGGGTCAGCACGGAGTGGCCGCGGCCACGGCGGCGGCGCTGTTCGGCATGGAGTGCGAGGTGTTCATGGGCGAGGAGGACACGCGGCGCCAGGAGCTCAACGTGTTCCGCATGAACCTGTTGGGCGCCAAGGTGACGCCGGTCACATCGGGCACCGGCACGCTCAAGGACGCCTGCAACGAGGCGCTCCGCGCGTGGGCGGCAAGGGCGAACGACACGCTCTATCTGCTGGGCTCCACCATGGGCCCGCACCCGTATCCCACGATCGTGCGCGATTTCCAGAGCGTTATCGGAAAGGAGATCAAGGCGCAGATGCTCAAAAAAGAGGGACGCCTGCCCGACGCGGTCATCGCCTGCGTGGGCGGCGGCAGCAATGCTATGGGCGCGTTTTATGACTTTATCGGCGACAAGTCGGTTCGGCTGATCGGAGCCGAGGCCGCGGGCGACGGAATTGACACCGAGCGCCATGCCGCCACCATGACAAAAGGCACCGTGGGCGTGCTCCACGGCATGAAGTCGATATTTTTGCAGGACAAGTCGGGCGGCATAATGCCGGTCTACTCGATCTCCGCGGGTCTTGATTATCCCGGAGTGGGCCCCGAGCACGCGGCATTGCGCGACAGCGGCCGCGCCGAATACTATCCGATAACCGACGCCGAGGCGGTCGACGCTTTCCGCTATCTGACGAGGATAGAGGGCATAATACCCGCTATCGAAAGCTCCCACGCGGTGGCGCAGGCGATGAAGATTGTGCCCGAAATGGACAAGGACAAGATCGTTGTCATAAATCTTTCGGGCAGAGGCGACAAGGACGTGTACTCGGTAGCCAGATACATGGGGGTGGAAATCAATGAAAAATAAAAACAGAATAGACTCAATGTTTGAAGCCCTGAGAGAAAAAGACAAAAAGGCGCTGGTGACGTTCCTGACGTTCGGCGACCCCAATATCGAGACCTCGAAAAAACTGGTGCTCGCCATGGAACAGGCCGGAGCCGATCTGATAGAGCTGGGAATACCGTTCTCCGACCCGATGGCCGAGGGGCCTGTTATCCAGGCGGCGAACGTGCGCGCCCTGAAGCATGAGATCAATCTTGATATAATATTCAAGGCCGTGTCCGAGCTGCGCGAGTGCACGCAGGTGCCGCTGGTGTTTTTGATGTATTTCAACTCGATCCTAAGCTACGGCCCCGAAAAATTTTTTGCGGGCTGCAAGGACGCGGGAGTGGACGGAGTTATTATCCCCGACCTGCCCTTTGAGGAGAGCGACGAGATCTACGACCTGACGCAGGAGTACGGAGTATGGCAGATCTCGATGATCGCGCCCACCTCGTCGGAGCAGCGCTCAAAGGCGATCTGCGAGAGAGCGAAGGGCTTTCTCTACTGCGTATCCTCGATGGGAGTCACCGGAACGCGCGAAAATTTTTCGACCGACTTTGACCGTATGTTCGCCATGCTCAATAAGTATTCCGATATACCCAAGTGCATAGGTTTCGGAATCTCAAAGCCCGAGCATATCGAGAACTTGAAAAAATACTGCGACGGCCTTATAGTCGGCAGCGCCATTGTCAAAACGATAGCCGCGGGCGAGACCGAGGCCGACAAAATAGACGGCGTAAAGGAACTGACCGCAGCCCTCAAGGCCCCGTTGATGTAACGCTTGACAAAGCCGAAAAAGAATGTTATAATATAAACGCAAAAAGGAGCCTGGGGCTCCTTAAAGCATCAAAGGCGCCGCAATGCGGCCGGCCGAAAAAACAGAATATCAGATATAGCTGCCCTCCGGTCAAATCAGGGCGGCTATATTTTTAGTTTATAATTCGACAAAAGTAAAATTAAATTATCTTTACAAAGCGCGCGGGAGGAGCATGACATTTAGTCCCGGATTTTTCATGTATTGACATAAATTTCAATTAAGTCTGATATTTTTGTTGACAGAGTGTTAGAGCTGTGTTAGAATGGTATCAGAGGAATCCGAAAATATTATTTGAGAGGACGATGCGCATGTTTGAAAAGGAAACCGAAACCATAGAATTTAAAAGGGAAGCGACAAATGATTTAAAAAAAGAAATAACGGCTTTTCTGAATACTAGCGGCGGAAAGATTTATGTCGGAGTGGATGATGACGGAAAGGTTGTCGGAGTATATGACGAGGATAAAGTTTCCCTTAAAATATGCAGCATGATCCGAGACGCCGTTAAACCGGACGCGACGATGTTTGCCGATGTTAAATCTATTTATATTGACGGTCGCTGCGTTGTTGAAATTGATGTTCGCAGGGGAAGTAATGCCCCGTACTATCTTACTGATAAGGGGATGAAACCAAGCGGCGTTTATGTGCGTCAGGGAACAGCCTCGGTCCCGGCCTCGGAAAATAAAATTCGCGATATGATAAAAGACATGGACGGTGGTTCATACGAGCAAGGGCGAAGTTTTGATCAGGAATTGACATTTGAATACGCCGAAAAAGAGTTTGCAAAAC
Organism: uncultured Monoglobus sp.; assembly: GCA_947624775.1. Classification (GTDB taxonomy): domain Bacteria; phylum Bacillota; class Clostridia; order Monoglobales; family Monoglobaceae; genus Monoglobus. The sequence goes on along the minus strand of CANQLT010000010.1, from coordinate 36,305 downwards.
GTAATATCGCGTTTGGCAAAAGTCAGATGCGAACTAATTTTTTTACCGATAACGACGGCTTATATACAAATCTTGCGTATCTTATGTCCGATCAGTGCGAGGGCACGATAAAGGCGGCTGTGTTTCAGGATGAGACAAAGCGCGTGTTCAGGAATCGCCGCGAATTCAGCGGGTCGCTGCTGAAACAGCTCGATGAGGCGTATGGATTCATAAATCAGTATAACAGTATTATCGCGAAGTTTGAAGGACTTGAACGGATTGACTACAGGGACTATCCGATCGAAGCGATAAGAGAGGCGCTGATCAACGCGGTTACTCATCGGGATTACGCGCTCAGCGGAAGCACACTTATTAATATTTACAGCAACAGGATCGAGATAGTGTCAATCGGAGGTCTGGTATACGGCCTTTCCGTTAACGATATTGAATTGGGAGTTTCGCGGACGAGGAACGAAAAACTTGCGGCTTGTTTTTATAGATTGCGGCTGATAGAGGCGTATGGAACGGGCATTATGAAAATAAGAAGCTGCTATGAGAAAAATTTTGCCAAACCGGAAATAAAGATATCGGATCATGCTTTTATGATCGTTTTGCCAAAGTTTGATTATGATGCGCCGATCAATAATAACGCGAGAAAAGTTTTGGAGCATTTGCGCGCGCACGAGTTTATAACGCGGCGCGAAGCGCAGGAGCTGACCGGTTTATCGCAATCCGGCTGTATAAAGCTGCTGCGGGAACTGTGTGAGAACGGAAAAATTGAGGCGGTCGGCAACGGCATGAACAGAAAATATAAAATAAACGGACGAATATGATCGTCCGTTTATTAACGTTTATATGCTGTTTTCTATGAATTTTATTTTGGGCTTGTGGGTCTTGGCTTGCTCGTAGTCCATGGTGGCGTAGGCTATGATTATCACTTTGTCGCCCACGCTCGCTTTGTGGGCGGCGGCGCCGTTTAAGCAGACCACTCCGCTGCCGCGCTCGCCGGGGATCGCGTAGGTTATCAGGCGCTCGCCGTTGTTTATGTTCACCACATGAACCTGCTGGTTGGTGAGGATGCCCACCTCGTCCATCCAGTCCTCGTCTATGGTTATCGAGCCGATGTAGTTTAAGTTGGCGTCGGTCACCGTGGCTCTGTGGATCTTTGAGTTCATGATCTCTATGTTCATGCGCGCACCTCCCGGTTTTCGGGTTCTACTATGATATTGTCGATAAGCCGCGTCTTTCCGAAGCGGACCGCCAGCGCGATCAGCGTTTTTTCGACGAGTTTGCCGCCGTACGGCTCAAGGCTCGGGAAAGCGCAGCTTTCGATATACTCGATATCCGCGAGGGGCGATTTTGATATCCGCGCCCTTATGTCTTGCTTTATTTTTTCAAGGTCGGTCTCGCCGCCTTTGACAGCGGCCTCCGCCTCCTTCAGCGCCGCGCTGAGACAGAGCGCCTGTTCGCGCTCCTCGGCGGATAAATATGTGTTGCGGCTGCTCATGGCGAGGCCGTCTTTTTCGCGCACTATCGGACAGGGCACGATCTCAATGTTCATGTTGAGGTCGGAGACCATGCGCATAATGACCGCCAGCTGCTGCGCGTCCTTCTGGCCGAAGTAGGCGCGGTCGGCCATAGAGATGTTAAACAGCTTGGTAACGACTGTCGCCACGCCGCGGAAATGGCCGGGTCTGGTCTTGCCGCAGAGTATCTTGGTGATGTCGCTGTCCACGCTGACAAAGGTTCCGTATCCGTCCGGGTACATGTCCTCGGGCTCGGGGTGGAAAATATATTCCGCGCCGGCCGATTCGGCGGCTTGTTTGTCGCGCTCAAGGTCGCGGGGGTAGGTCTCAAGGTCCTCGCCGGGGCCAAACTGGGTCGGGTTGACAAAAACGCTGACGATCGTGACGTCGTTTTGCTCGGCGCTTTTGCGTATCAGCGACTTGTGGCCCTCGTGAAGATAGCCCATTGTGGGCACAAGGCCAATGGTTTTGCCTTCGGATCTTATTTTTTTTGAAACGGCGTTAAGCTCCGCCGGTGTTTTTATTATTTGCATGGTAAATACTCCTTAACGTAGTGATTAGTGAGTGATTAGGCCTCCCCCTCAGTCAGCTTCGCTGACAGCTCCCCCTCCTTCGGAAGGGGAGCCTAATTCCTGCCTCCCCTTCATTTATGAGGGGGGAGGGGGACCGCGATAGCGGTGGCAGGGGAGAATTATTTGGGGAAGCGTCCCTCTTTTACTTCGGTTATATAGTCTGTGACGCCGGCGGTTATGGTTTTGCCGACCTCGGCGAAGCGCTTTACGAACGACGGAACGTAGTCGTCGAACATGCCAAGCATGTCGTGCTGCACCAGAACCTGCCCGTCGCAGTCGGGGCCCGCGCCTATGCCTATCGTGGGGATCGTCAGGCTCTCGGTAACCTTTTTCGCCAGATCACGGGGAATGCACTCAAGCACCAGCGCGAAGGCTCCCGCCTCCTCCACCGCTTTCGCGTCGCGCAGCAGCTTTTCCGCGGCCGCGTCGGTCTTTGCCTGAACGCCGAATCCGCCCAGCTGGTTCACGCTCTGGGGCGTCAGTCCCAGATGCGCGCACACGGGTATTCCCGCGTCGGTTATCGCCTTTATGACTTCGGCGACTTCCTCGCCGCCCTCGATCTTGACCGCCGCCGCGTTTCCTTCCGCTATAAGGGCGCCGGCGTTTTTCACTGCCTCATACCTTCCAAGGTGGCAGGACAAAAACGGCATGTCGGCCACGACCATTGCGCGCTTTGCGCCTCTCGCCACAGCCTTGGTGTGGTGTATCATGTCCGCCATGGTGACGTGGGTGGTGTTGTCATAGCCCAGCATAACGTTGCCCAGCGAGTCGCCCACCAGTATCATGTCGATGCCCGCGCCGTCTACCAGCTTTGCCATCGAGTAATCATAAGAGGTCAGCATGGAAATCTTCTCTCTGCCTTTCATTGCCCGAACGGTTTTTGTGGTGATCTTCTTTTCTGCCATTTTTCATTCTCCTTTACTTTTAATTTCAGCTTTTGGTATGAGTTTCTTCATTATATTATATATAATATAAATCCAAAACTACATATTATTGTGTGCATAAAAACAGGATACCCAATATGCGGTATCCTTACAGAGAACGTCAAAACGCGGATCCCGCGCAAAAACTGCGCGAAATTGTCCGTTTTGAAAATTTTTTAAAAAAATCAGTCTCTGTTGGGAACCCAATCAAAGCTTTTGTCGTCATACATAGTGAGAGGCCAAATTCCGCTCACCCTATGCCGACAAAAATGAGTATAGCACACTTTGGAACAAATTGCAATATCTTTTTGTTACATAAAGTTACAAACAGGGTTACAAAGAATTACAATTTTTATACAAATTGATTCAAACCCCTTGACATATGTCGGTTTAGGTATTAAAATACAAGAGTTAAGGTGTATTTGGCTTTTATTATAATATTGAAAAGGGGGAAATCATTGTGGCCGTTAAATACGTTTTCGTGACCGGCGGAGTTGTGTCGGGCATAGGCAAGGGCATAACCGCGGCGTCGCTGGGCAGACTGCTTAAGTCCAGGGGCCTGAGAGTCACGATACAGAAATTTGACCCCTACATAAATATAGACCCGGGAACCATGAGTCCGTATCAGCACGGCGAGGTGTTTGTCACCGACGACGGAGCCGAGACCGACCTCGACCTGGGCCACTACGAGAGATTTATCGACGAAAGTCTGACAAAAAACAGCAATATCACCACCGGCAAGGTTTACCACTCGGTCATCACCAAGGAGCGCCAGGGCGCGTACCTGGGCGGAACGGTCCAGGTAATACCCCACATCACCGACGAGATCAAGCAGAAGATCTACGACGTGGGCGACGAGGGCGAGTCGGACGTGGTTATAACCGAGATCGGCGGAACGGTCGGCGATATCGAGAGCCAGCCGTTTCTGGAGGCGATACGCCAGGTGGCCTACGACAAGGGCAGAAAAAATGTTATGTATATCCACGTGACGCTGGTGCCCTACCTCAGGACATCGGGCGAACTCAAGTCAAAGCCCACGCAGCACAGCGTCAAGGAGCTTTTGAGCATAGGCATACAGCCCGATATGCTGATCTGCCGCAGCGAGGTGCCGCTCGAGGATTCCCAGCGCGACAAGATAGCGCTGTTCTGCAACGTGGACCGCGACTGCGTTTTCCAGAACCTCAACTGTGACACGATCTACGACGTGCCGATAATGCTTGAGAACCAGAACCTTTCGGGAAAGGTCTGCGAGAGACTTGGGATCGAGACCCCGGAACCCGACCTTCACGAGTGGTACGATATAATAAAGCGGGTAAACAGCCTTGACAAAAAGGTCAAGATCGCGCTGGTCGGAAAATACGTGGCGCTGCACGACGCGTATCTCAGTGTCGCCGAGGCGCTGCACCACGGAGGCTACGCCTGCGGAGCCGAGGTCGAGATCGACTGGGTGGACGCCGAGGAGGTAAGCGACGACAATGTGCGCGAGCTCATCGGAGACGCGGACGGAATTCTGGTTCCGGGCGGATTCGGAGATCGCGGCATCGACGGCAAGATCTCGGCTATAAAATACGCCAGAAAAAACAAGGTGCCGTATCTGGGCATATGCCTGGGCATGCAGCTGGCGGTGGTTGAGTTTGCCAGAAACGTCGCGGGGCTCAAGGGGGCGCACAGCTCGGAGCTTGATCCCGACACGCCGTATCCGGTCATTGACCTGATGCCCGAGCAGAAAAATATTTCCGACATGGGCGGAACAATGAGGCTCGGGGCTTATCCCTGCAAGATAAGAGAGAACAGCAGGTTCGCATCCGAGGCGTACGGCGGATTTGAAAAGATAAAAGAGAGACACAGACACAGATATGAGATGAACAACGACTTCATCAAGGATCTGACCGATATGGGGCTTGTGATAGCGGGCACCTCGCCGGACAATCGTCTGGTTGAGATCGTTGAGGTAAAGGATCATCCCTGGTTCGTGGGCGTGCAGTTCCACCCGGAATTTAAATCCAGACCCAACAAACCGCACCCGTTATTTAAGCAATTTATATATAATTCGCTACTTTGTTCACAAAAAACTGTTAAATAATTTGGTTATTTTGTTACAATTGTGTGAAAAGCTAAAATACTTATTGACAATTTGCCCTATTTGGTGTTATAATCTGTAGTAAGCTAAGAAAAAGTATGATAGGATAAAAGTGTTCTGTTCATAATTTGCTTGGCTCGATAATTAATTTTGTAAAAAAAATTAAAATTTTAATATTTTAAGGAGGATTTGAGACATATGAGAAATCTCAAAAAGGTGATTGCCTTAGTAGCGGTGTTTGCTATGTTGGTAAGCACAGTTGCGTTTGCGGCTACATTTGATGATGTTGCTGAGAACGATACATACGCTGCGGCAATCGAAACATTAAACCAGCTTGGCATTTTGACAGGCGACGATGCAAACAATGACGGCGTTATGAGCTTCCGTCCCAACGACACTATCACAAGAGCTGAGATCACAGCTATCATTGCGAGAATGCAGGGTCGTACAGGCGCGGTTGCCCAGACAAACACAATCTTCACGGATGTACCCGCTACCCACTGGGCTTCCGGTTATATCCAGGCGGCTACAAGCACACAGATAATCAACGGTTACGGCGACGGTAACTTTGGTCCCGATGATAACGTTCTGTATCAGGATGTTGTTAAGATGATCATGGAGACACTGGGTTACAAGAACTACGCTCTCGAGAACGGCGGATATCCCGTAGGATATGAGATCGCTGCTCAGAGACAGAAGGTTCTGGACGGTGTTATCGGCGGCGCTGACGGCGTTGAGGCTACAAGAGGAATGGTTGCTCAGATGGTTGACAACGCTATCGAGGCACCTCTGATGGACAGAATGGCTTACGGCGGCAACGGCCAGTATGTAATCTATGACGGCACATGGCAGCCCATGAGAACCTGCCTGAGCGAGTACCTCGGTGTTACAAAGCTGAGAGGTCAGGTTGTTTCCAATGAGATTACAGGCTTAAACGGCGCTATGAGCGTTAACTCCTACAGAGACGAGACAGTTAGAATCGCTCTGACAGACCTCTTTAAGGTTCAGTCGAACAACTACGACACACCTTATGAAGGCTACAGTCCCGAGTATGATTTCTATGTTGGCGAGACAAACGCTTCCGAGTACTTCGGTTATGACGTAACAGCTTATGCCCGCACAAACGGCACAGATATCGCTACTCTGATTTCTATCATCCCCACAGAGGGACAGAACTCGTCGGCTACATTCAACATCGATCAGTTCAGCTACTATGACACAACAAATCGTCCCGCTCTGTATTACATGAGAGGCGAGAACGACAGAACACCCACAAGACTGTCCATCGATGATAACGGCGCTTACGTTGTTTACAACGGAATCTGCGGAGTATATACTCCGGATCAGGTATTCGCTCCTCAGAGCGATCCCAACAACACCAGCTACAAGGTATCTGCTGACAGCGCTTACAGCGGACAGGTTACACTGATAGACAACAACCAGACAGCAGGTTATGACTTCATCTTCGTTGACCTCGCAGTAGGCGGCGTAGTTGAGGAGCTGTCGAACAGAGGCATCCTTTCCTTCAAGAACGCCGTAGGCGACAGAGGCAAGGACAACCTGGTTAACAGAGTTGAGTTTGAGTCTACATCCAACAACGCTTACATCAAGATTACAAAAGATGGTCAGCCCTACGATTATACACAGCTCAAGGAGTGGGATGTACTTTCTATCGTAGCTAACACTTCTAACAGCGGCAGCGAGTATTATGACATCGAGGTTCTCGATGGCGAGAAGACAGCTATCGCGGGTGAAGTTGGTCGTGTAATCTCCTCGGATACATCCGCTACAGGATCTGCTTACGAGATCAACGGCACATCTTATGACGTTGCTGAAGGTTACTATGCTCCTTCAACAATCAGAGCCGGTTCTTCGGGTACATTCTATGTTGACAAGTACGGCAAGATCGTTGCTTACAACAGAGACCTGAACGCTACAAGCGGCACAGGCGCTAACTACGCTTACATTCTGAACGCAGAGCTCGCTTCGGGTAACTTCGGCGAGACAGCTCCCGTTGTTCAGTTCGTATACAAGGACGGTAATGTGAACACAGCTACATTCGCTCAGAACGTTACTATCTACAATCCGTCAGCCGAATTCGTAGATGGCGGCGCTACCAGCGACTACATCACATATCAGTATAAGAACCACGACAACGTTCAGGACGCTCTTGACTCAATGATAGGTCAGATCGTAACTCTGAGCGCTTCCAACGGCTCGATCAGATCGATCACTCTGCCTTATGACGGACAGGAAGGCGTTGACGCCGATTCTACACTCTCCATTCTGGCAGGCGCAGGCTCGTTCAACTATGATCAGGATACTCAGGAAATGAGAATCAGCAACAAGAGAATTGATGTAACTCAGGATACAACAGTATTCTTCATCGGTAGACCCGGTGACAACTTCCAGTATGGAGTATCCGCTTCCGGTCTGGCTACTGAGGACTGCACAGTTACAAACGGTTCTAACCTCGTAACGATGGACGGCGACGTTGCTGTTGCATACTCGAACGCTAACGCTAACGGATTTGCTGATGTAGTAGTTCTCTACAACACAGATATCGCTACAAGCCCCGAGTCCGGTGTTGCTATGATAACATCTGTCGGCGAAGGCTCAAACGGCACTCTGTCTGTAAGCTACTATCAGAACGGTGAGCTCATCCAGGCTCAGACATCCGATGATTTCAACGATGCTGACCTGACAAGAGACACTCAGCCCGGTTCACTGTTCAAGTTTGGTAAGACCGGTGATTATATCACATCGGCTACACCTTACCTGACATTCGTAGGCGACATCAGATCCGACATCACAAGCGGCGGCGCTCATCCCGGTGTTCCCGTAATCGATAAGCTGTACGGCGGAACAAACGATGAAGAGGTTACATTCGGTGCTGTTGTTGGCAGAAACGGCAACAGAGTAAGAATCGCTCCCATGACAGCTGATGATGTTCTGCCTGACTTTGACAACATCACATCTGTATCGCTCAACAACGTACAGGCTAACTACTATGTATATGATGCTTCCAGAAGCAGCAGATCCAGAGTAGGTCTGGGCGGCATCGGCGACATCTATGTTGACCGTTACCTCGCCGGCGACGAAGGCGTTACAACAGGCAACGTAATCACCTACGGCAGCTTCTCAGAGGAGAACCCCGTAGCCGGAATGCTCGACTATGTATACATCAGAACATACGAGAGAACAGGCGACGTAGTTGTTTACATGCAGCGTCAGTACGACTACTCGATCAACTAATATAAGTTGAAATTCAAGAGGTCCCGAAAGGGACCTCTTTTTTTGTATAAAACAGCCAAAGGCTTTAGCGGCATGTGTAAAAAATGATTATAATGCCGAAAATAGGAGTATATTCCAAAAAAAGATTGACATTCGTAAGATTAAGTTGTAAAATAATTAATATGGTGTGTTATGTGTAAAATTGTTTTTTTCTAACAGACCAAAAGATATAACGTAAAATATATTGCGAAAGGGTTTGATAATATGCTTGGAGTTTTGATATATATTCTGTTTTTGCTGACGGGATTTTTATATTCGAACTTGTATTTTAAAGATAAGGATATATTCTTTCAGGCCTGGGCCGGAGGTTTGATCGGCACTCTCGGGCTGATGTGGGGTATAATACCCTTTGCGTTTATTTTCGGCTTTTCGATTGCTGCTCACCTGATATTGCTGGCGGTATTCATTGGCGCTTATATTTTATTGTTTTATCTCAAAAAGAAAAGCATTAATCAAATTAAAAGCAATATACGCTATAATAAATCCGAGGCGCCGATGACGGCGTTGATATTCCTATGTCTTATACTTCCAATCTCGATAATTATGTGGGTGCTTCTCACGAATCATGTTATGGCTCCGTATGAGGGCGGCGCGGTTTCCACCGGTCAGTCGACATACGGTGATCTTGCGATGCACATGGGAATAATAACAAGTGTGGCCGAAAGAGGCGTTTTTCCTCCGTCGCACAATCTGCTTTTGGGACACCGGCTCGGATATCCGTTTTTGATCGACACCCTGTCGTCAAGCTTGTTTTTGTTCGGAACATCCCTGCGCTGGGCTGTTCTGGTTCCCAGCTATGTTTGCTGTATTCTGCTCGCGATGGGTTTTTATTTCCTGGCGTACAAGCTCGTTAAGCGCCGCAGTGCCGCGATACTGGCAACCGTGCTCTTCTTTATAGGCGGCGGCTTTGGTTTCGCTTACTTTTTTGAGGGCGCTAAGGCTGATCACACGGCGTTTACCAAAATTTTCAACGACTATTATCACACTCCGACAAATTATAACGAGGAAAATATCAGATGGGCGAACCCCATTTGTGATATGATAATTCCTCAGCGCACATCTATGGCGGGCTGGACATATCTGACGTTTACCCTGTGGCTGCTGCTAGACGCGTGGGAATCAAAGAAAAGAAGCGCGTTTATATTTCTCGGCGTTATCGCGGGATGTATGCCGATGATCCACACCCACTCGTTTATGGGTCTGGGTATTATATCGCTCGCCGCGTTTGTTGCTGATATGATAATGTCGAAGGATAAGAAAAACGATTTTATAAACTGGCTGTGTTTCGGCGGTATCACGATAGTTATGGCGCTGCCGCAGCTGTTTATCTGGACTTTCAGTCAGGCGGATTCGGAAGGTTTTGTAAAGTTTGCGCCGTTCTGGGTGAACGAGCAGGACCCGAATTTCTGGTTCTGGATCAAGAACTGGGGAATAGCGGCTCTGTTTGTTGTTCCTGCGTTTTTAAACACCGGAAAGCGAAACAAGATCGTTATGTGCGGCGCGGCTCTGATATTCGTTATTGCCGAACTTATCCTGTTCCAGCCTTTGGCATATGACAACAACAAGCTGTTCTTTGTGTCTTATATGATTTTCCTTATTGTAATCAGCGAGTATTTCCTGGTGCTGTTTGACAAGCTCAAGGGCGTGAAGGGCCGATACTTTATGGCCGCCCTCGTTATTTTAGCCGGCACGGTGTCGGGCGCGCTGACTATAGGCCGCGAATATCACTCCGGAGCGATGTATCAGACATTCTCAAAAGCTGATCTTGATTATGCCGAATTTGTCAAGGACAATACCGATAAGCAGGGAACCTTTGCCGCATATTACAATCACCTTAATCCGACCGCGGTGCTGGCAGGACGCCAGATGTATTTCGGCGGAGAGATGTGGATGGGCTCTCACGGATACGGAAATCTTGTTTCCGAGAGAAAGAAGGTTTTGAGCGATTTATACGGCGCGTCCGACAGCGAGAAGCTCAAAAACGTCGCGCGTCAAAATGATATTGATTATGTTGTTCTGTCAAATAATGAGCTGTCGAACCTGAAAGTAAATCAATCCGCGTTCAGCGGGCTTGACAAGGTTTACGACCAAGGCGGAATAAAGCTTTATAAAGTAGATTAGTCATTTGAAAAGAGGTAGATTATGGAAAAAATATCCGTTATAGTTCCGTGCTTTAACGAGGAGGAGGCCGTTCCGATATTTTATCGTGAGATAATTAAGGTCGCGGAGGGTATGGACGGCGTCGAATTTGAGTTTATATTTGTGAACGACGGCTCCAAGGATAAAACCGAGGAGGTCCTTCGCGGTCTTTCCGAAATGGACAAGCGTGTTAAATATATTTCCTTTTCCAGAAACTTCGGAAAAGAGGGCGCTATGTACGCAGGAATGGATAACGCGTCGGGAGACTATGTGGTTATCATGGACGTTGATCTGCAGGACCCGCCGTCGCTTATACCCGAGATGTATGACATCGTGAAGAGCGGGGAGTATGACTGCGCAGCTACTCGGCGCGTGAACCGAAAGGGCGAGGCAAAGATACGTTCGCTGTTCGCGCACGCGTTTTACAAGCTGATAAATCATATATCCCAGACCGAGATCGTGGACGGAGCGCGGGATTTTCGGCTTATGTCAAGACGCATGGTGGACAGTATTCTCGATATGTGCGAGTATAACAGATTTTCAAAGGGCATATTCTCGTGGGTCGGATTTGAGACAAAATGGATTGGCTACGAAAACATAAACCGCAGCGCCGGTGAGACCAAGTGGTCATTTTGGAAGCTTTTCAAATACTCGATCGACGGGATCGTGGGATTTTCGACCGCGCCCTTGGCTCTGTCGTCGCTGATGGGTATAATTCTGTTTTTTGTCTCGATTGTCGGAATTATATTTATTATAATCAGGCAGCTGATATACGGAGGCAGCGCCTACGGCTGGCCGTCGATGATCTGCGTCATACTGCTTGTGGGCGGGCTTCAGCTGCTGTCGATAGGAATTCTGGGGCAGTACCTCTCAAAGACGTACCTTGAGACAAAAAAACGACCACTATATATTGTGAAGAACACGAATATTGCGAAACAAGATAAAAACAAAAAAGAGGTATAACGATGGTTAAAGCGACAAAAAATAAGGGAACCGAAAAAAATTTGGGGACCGATAAAACATCCGGTATTAAAGAGTTGTTCGCAAAGCTTAAAAAAACGCTTCGCGGACCCGAGTGTATAAAAAAATACGCGGCAGCGTTTTTTATATTTTTGGTAATCGCGCTGTTTTTGGAGATATGCGTCTGCAATTTCAGGTCGATCGAGTCACTGACCTTTGGCGATGAGGCGGTCATCGAGGGCTACAAGGTCGAAAACGCTTCAAAAAATTCCGACGGAACTTATACCTGTGATAAAAAAGAAGTGACCATAAAGCTCGAAAATCTTAATAAAGAATTCGATAATATATATCTTGATATAAAGGGGCCGAACCCGTTTGTTAAGTTTGATATGAAGGTTTGCGACGATTCGGCCGCCGCGGGATACACCGTGCCCGAACGCGAGGTCGTGCCAGATGTCACGCAGTCGAAATATATAAGAACACATTTTAACGGAAATGTAAAAACACTGACTATCAACCTCAAAAACATGTCGAACGGCGGCAAGCTTACCATAGGAGAAATAGGCATTAACCGCAGAGTACCGATGTGCTTTACGTGGTGCAGATTTTTGTTTATGCTCTGCGTTATGATGTTCCTGTATGTTTTCAGACCCGGCTCGTTTGTGTATAAGCACAGGCTTGATTTGAAGGTTAAATGGCAGATAATAGCCGTGGTAGTGTTTCTTATACTTCAAACGGCGTTTTTATGCAACCTGAAAAATGTTAATCTGCACATGGTAGAATTTGCCAAAACAGAAGCGAATCTTCAGTTTAATCGTCTTGCCGAATCATTTCTTGACGGGCGGCTTGATCTTGAGGTTGACCCCGCCAAGGAGCTTTTGGAAATGGAAAATCCTTATGATAACAGCGTGAGAGAGGATATAAAAAACAAGGTGTTATGGGACAACGCCTTTTATAACGGCAGGTATTATGTTTATTTCGGAGTGGTTCCGGTAGTTTTGTTTTATGTGCCGTTTAAGCTGGTGTCGGACGCCGATTTGCCGACCTGGGTGGTGCTGATAATTTCCTGCGTTTTGATGTGCATGTCGTTTTTATATCTGCTGTACGCGGCGGCAAAAAAATGGTTCCCGAGGATCCCGTTCGGACTGTATTTTATTTTAGGCGTTTTGATGTGCGAGACCTGCGGCGTTTTGTATTTTTTGAAACGGCCGGAGTTTTATCCGATACCGATAGCTCTGGGCGTCGCGTTCGCGTGCGCGGGTCTGGCCTTGTGGATCAGGGCGGAGTATAAGGGCCCCGGCGGAGAACTGAGGCTCAGGACATGGCGGATCGCCTTGGGAGCGCTGTGTTTGGCGCTGGTCGCGGGGTGCAGGCCTCAGCTGCTTGTGTCATCGGTTCTGGGTGTTGTGCTGCTGTGGAGATACGTGTTTAAAGAAAGGCTGCTGTTTTCAAAGAGCGGCGTTAAAAATACGCTTGCGCTGTGCCTGCCTTACGTCATTGTCGCGGCGCTGCTGATGCTTTACAATTTCAAAAGATTCGGTTCGCCGTTTGATTTCGGCGCGGCCTATAATATGACGATCAGCGATATGACCCGCAACAAGGCCCATTTGGACAGAACATTGACCGGATATTTTTATTATCTGCTGCAGCCCTGTTATTTCACTCCGGTTTTCCCGTACGCTCAAGTCATGAACCGCGAGACATTGTATCAGGGCACATATGTTATAGAAGGAACATACGGGGGCTTTTTGTGGCTGTCGCCGATCGTGTTCTTTGGTTTGTGGGGACTCGGAAAAAAGAAATGGTATTCGAGAAAAGCCGATTTGAGACCGTATTATCTCTCGTGGGCGGCGGTGATCTGCTCGCTTGTTGCTATCTTTTTGAATGTTCAGCTGGGCGGAATTTTAGTAAGATATTTCTATGATTTCGCGTGGATGCTGACGCTTGCGGCGGCGATCGCGGTATTTGCCGCTTATTGCAATATAAGCCCGTTCAGCAAGGGCAAAGAGCAGAAAAAAGCGCTTTTGAATTTTGTAATGGTTTGCTTTGTAGTGGCGCTTGTGATAAACAGCCTGCATATATTCATAGACTACTCACATTCGATTGCGTCGGCCAATCCCGCGTTCTTTTACAAGATGAAGTATATAATCGGATTTCTGATTTAGCAAAACTCTGTCAAATCAAAGCGCGGTTTGGCTTAAAACATAATATAAAAACAAGAGGTGTTTGAGAATATGGACCCGAGCATAGCAAAAAATAAACGCAGAAACAGAGCGGAAATCTACGCGCTGTCTTTCGCGCTGCCGTTTTTGTGCATGATAATAATATACGCGCTGTTTAAGATCTACCCGTTCGGCGACAAGACCGTGCTGGTTATGGACATGGACGATCAATACGGCGAGTTTTTCTCGTATTTCCACAGGGTATTGACCGGGCAGGCGAATATTTTTTATTCCTTTTCAAAGGAAATGGGCGGAAGCGTATTCGGGCTTTTTACATATTATCTCTCAAGCCCGTTTTCGCTTTTGATGATCTTCTTCCCCCAAAAGGCTATGCCCGTGGGGCTGGCGCTGATCACTGTGCTTAAAATCGGCGCGTGCGGATTGACTTTCGCGATTTTCCTGCGTCATGTGTTTAAACGGTGCGATCTGTCGACTGTGCTGTTTTCCTGCTGCTACGCACTCATGTCATACTCGATGCTGTACGGCATGTGCATTATGTGGCTTGACGCGGTGATCTGGCTGCCGATAGTGCTGCTCGGAATTGAGCGGGTCATCCGCGGACGGTCTCCGTTTCTGTTTATTATATCATTTGCCGTGACCTTGTTCTCGAATTATTATACCGCTTATATGACGGCGATATTTTCGGTGATGTATTATATTTACAGATACGTGACGGCAGGCGGAAAAAAGAGCGTCGGAGATTTTGTGAAAAAAGCTTTGATACTTATCGGCTCCGGAGCGGTTTGCCTGCTGCTTGCGTGCGTGATACTGCTGCCCACGTTTCTTAATATGCTGGGCGGCAAGCTGGCGTCCAACACATATACCGCGGACGGTTTCTGGAACATAGGTATTTTTGAAATACCGCGCCGCCTGTTCATCGGCCAGTATGACAGCATAACAAACAAAGGGGCGCCCGGCATATTCTGCGGTACGCTCTGCGGAGCCGCGGCGGTGATATATTTCTTTAACAGCAAAATAAAGCCGCGCGCCAAGATCGCGTCGCTGTGCGTGTTCGCGATCCTGATAGCAAGCTTTTTTATCAAGAATATCGATATCGCGTGGCACGTGTTCAAATATCCCAACTGGTTCCCCTACAGATACGCCTACGTGTTTTGCTTTTTTGCCGTCTTTACGGCATACAGCGGATTTATTCGTCTGCGCGGCGCCAAACGCCCGCTTATCATCGCGGGAGCGGCAGTATACGCGGCCATGCTCGTCGCTGTTTTGATATTCGACAAGCAGGTCATAAAATTCCCGGATCGGGCTTATCTGAGTCTTGCTTTCGCGGCGGCTTATATCATCGGGATAGCGGTGATATGTTTTTGCGGGAAAAAATTTGCGCCGCCCGTCTGCGCCGTTATGGTTTTGCTCACCTGCGCGGAGCTTACCGTGAACGGATATGCGACCCTCAAAGGGCTTGACCGCGAGTTTGGGTACACAACGTATACCGAATATCGGAGCGAGATTGACGGCATTGCCGAGGCCGCGGCCTGCGTTAAAAATCGAGACGACGGATTTTATCGCGCGGAAAAAACGTTTTTGCGCACCGATAATGACAATATGAGCTTTGGATTAAACGGTATGACGCATTACAGCTCGACCTATAATAATAACATAAACGAATTCAATTTCGATATGGGCATGAGACAGGAGTACATCTGCTCCCGCTATCATGGCTCCACCATACTCACCGACACGCTGCTCGGCGTTAAATATGTTATCTCAAAAGATAAAATAAACGACAGCTATACTCTGATCGAGGATCAGGGAGAAAACAAAGTATATGAAAACCCGTATGCCATGGAAATAGGTTTCGCGGCAGACAATGACATACAATCTGATTACACAAACGCGGGCAACGCCCTTGACAACGAAAATTATTTTGCTCAAAAGCTGTTGGGACAGTTTATATTTAAAAACGTAACTCAGGCCCGCGCTGCGGACGGCGGAAACGCGGTTGAGTTTACCGCGTCGGAAAGCGGCATGTACTACGTGGACTTTGCCAAAAACTATGACGGCGTTCCGCGGCTGAGCGTGAACGGAGCAAACCGAGGCTATGGGTACGACACGGGTATCGGCAAAAAGGTGTTTTATCTCGGCAGCTTTAACGCCGGAGATCGGGTCAAGATCGCCTTCACCGATCCCGCGCTTTCGAAAAACGCGAGAGTTGCGAAAATCGAAACCGATGTGCTGGACAAGGCTCTCAAAAGTATACCCGATGAAAAACGGTTTAAGGTCACGGATCACGGCGGTTCCTTTGTTGAAGGCGACGTGAAGCTCGACAGCGGCGAGATGCTCTTTACCTCGATCCCGTATGAGGAGGGCTGGACCGCGTATGTGGACGGCAAAAAGACCGAGCCCGTATGCGTTCAGACCGTGTTTATGGGTATTCCCGCCGGAGAGGGCGAGCATCATATAAAGCTCAAATACCATGTGCCCGGATTCGGCGTCTCGCTGCTTATATCGCTGCTGACGCTGCTGTGTCTGCTGACATGGCGCTTCAGGCCGCAGATTTATAAAAACGCCGCCAAAAAACTCACGGATATCTTTAAGGCGGATAAAGGCGAAAAATAAAACTCTTGAGAGTTTTTGGAGCGGCGCGCAAAATTCAGAACAAATAAGAATTTATTAAAAGGAGGGAGCTGTATGCGTGAATTATTTACGCGCAAAATACCGGATGAAAACCCCGACGGAGTTAATTCGATAAAATCATTAAATAATTCTGTTTTGCCGAAAAACGGGTATATTGCCCTTGTTGTCGGTTTGGTGCTTATTATTTTAACTTTATTTTCGGGATTCGGGCCCGCAAATAAGATGAGCTTTGATTTGAGCAAAGACGTCGCCAAAGATAATTATAACTATTATTTGCCCCGTATCACTCTGCCGAAGGGGGATTATAAGTTCGGCCTCGACTCAAAGGACGCGAACAGAAAGATAATTATCGAGTCCGACGGCGGAGAAACTGTTTTTGAGGGCAGTATTTCCGACCTTAACAACAATGAGGTCAGCCTCAGCAAGGATTATGCGGAATTGGCTTTAAAAGCCGACGGAAACGCCGACTTGAAAAAGCTTACCGTCACGGGACACGGCTCTATATTTAACGACAAATATTTTTTGGCGCTGATACTGTTTTTGGGATTGCTGTGGCTGTTGTACGTTAAATACGGAAAGCATAAGGATAATTTGGACGCGTTTATGCCGGTGTTCCTTGTGCTCATAGGTCTTGTGTCCTCTTACACGTTCTTCATTAACTACCTGACCGTCTATCATGATGTGGCGTTCCACATTGAAAGGATCGAGGGACTCAAAGAAGGCTTGCAGGCGGGACAGTTCCCCGTCAGGATACAGCCCCGTCAGATAAACGGATACGGCTATTCGGTCGGCCTGTATTATCCCGACTTGTTTTTGTATTTTCCCGCGGTTTTGAGATTGTGCGGCGTGTCGCTTGTGATGGCGTACCAGTCTTTGTGGATCGCCGCGGGTATAGCAACATCGCTGATTACATATTACAGCGTTAAGGGGATCACAAAATCAAGATATTCCGCCGCGGCTGCCGCGGTGATATATACCACCTGCACATGGAGACTGACGAATATTTGTATACGCGGAGCCATGGGCGAGGGTCTGGCTATGGTTTTCCTGCCCCTGCTGATATATGGACTTTACGAGATCGTTTGGGGAGAGAAAAAATGGTGGGTCCTGGTTCTGGGTGCGACGTTTATATTACAGTCACATATTATAAGCACGATATACTGCGCTGTTTTTGCGGCGATAGTGCTTCTGTTTTCGGCGCGCCGCCTCGCGCGGGACAAAAGGTGGCTCGCGCTGCTTAAGGCCGTCGGCATGATATTGCTGGTCAACGCGTGGTTCCTGGTGGCGTTTGTGACGACATATATGGGCTTTGAGATCAACGATACGTTTGATCTGTCGCAGGAGACTGACTTCCCGTATAATTCGACCGTTTTTGCCCAGCTGCTGAACGCGCTGTACAATACAAATTCACTCGAAAGACCATATTTTTCGGGAGTCGGAAAATCGCTGCCTCTCACGCCGGGTATTGGTGTGCTGGCGGCGGCGGCCGTGGGCGCGATATTTCTTCTTTTCCCGTCGGGGAAGGGTCATAAAAAGGCTAAAAACAGCGGCTTTATGACTTTGCTGTTCGCGATAGGTATGACGCTCCTGTTTATGTCCACCTCGCTGTTCCCGTGGAAACTGCTTACCGACAAGCTGATAGTGTTTAAGGCTTTCGCCAACATTATTCAGTTCCCGTGGAGGTTTATAACGCTGCCGTGCGCGCTCCTGAGCATAGTCGGAGCTTGGGCCATGGGTACGAACAGAAAAGGCGGATCGGTAAACTTTTTGGCGCTGATATCCGTTGTGTGCATCATGGGAGTGCTGGTCAACGGGGCGTTCGTGCTGAGCCATGACATTTATTTAAAGAAAGGCGTTTGTCTGTCAAAAGAGGGAGACGTGCTTGTGTCGCACGACTATTTGCCGGCCGTTTTGAACACCGGCGCGCCGTTTGAGAGAAATAACTACAAAACGTCGGAAAAATCATTCGAGGCGGCAAACTACAGCAAAAACGGAACAAACATAAACGTTGAATTATCTAAGGCTCCCGGCAAAGAAAACTGCTGGCTGGAGGTTCCCCTGATCTATTATTGGGGATACAAAGCGGTTGACGGAAACGGCGAGCGTCTGGATGTGGTCCAGAATAACGAAGGAATTATGAGAGTAATGCTGAGACCCGATACAGACAGGGTCAGCCTGAAATATACCGGAACATGGTTCTATCGTTTGGGAGACATAATAACCCTGTTGACGCTTATCGCTTTGGCGGCGTTGGCTGTGTTTAAAAGATATATGCGCAAAAACGCGACTCCAATGGGATCCGTGGAAACGGACGTTGAGGTTGATTAAAGGAGAAGGACATAATGAAAGAGCTTTTTGATGCGCTTAAAAGACTTGATATGAACGCTCTTTTCCGCGATGAGACGACGAACGGTTTTATTCAGTTTTTCAGGTATATATTCGTTGGCGGCATCGCGTTTGTGGCCGATGCGGGTGCGCTTTGGCTGTGCGAAAAGTTTATGCACTACCTGATCGCCGCGGCTATCGCGTTCGTGTTCGGTCTGGTCGTCAACTATGTTCTGTCGGTGTGCTTTGTGTTCAGCCCTGATGAGCGGACCACAAGCAGGACCGCGGAGTTTATCATATACGCGGTCATCGGCGTTATCGGCCTAGGGCTCACCGAGCTGATTATGTGGCTGTTCACCGATGTGATAGGACTGTACTTCCTGCTATCAAAGATCGTCGCGGCGGCAATCGTGCTGGTGTGGAACTTTGTGGCGAGGAAAAAGATCATATACACCAAGAAATAAGCATAAGAGAGGAATTTTTGCATGAAAAAAGCAGTTATAATCGGCGCGGGACCCGCGGGTCTGACCGCCGCGCACGAGCTTTTGAGCAGGTCAAAGGAATACAGCGTGACCGTTCTTGAGGAAAGCGACAGAATAGGCGGTATTTCTCAGACCGTGCGATATAAGGGCAACCGAATGGATATAGGCGGACACAGATTCTTTTCGAAGGACGACCGTGTTACCGAGTGGTGGTACAGCATATTGCCGCCGCAGGGCGCGCCGTCTAAGGATGATATTCTGCTGAATCGCAAGCGCGAGTACCAAGAGGGCGGAGCCGATCCCGAAAAGACCGACAACGTTATGCTCAAGAGAAACCGCGTGTCCAGAATATACTATGACGGCAAATTTTTTGACTATCCCGTTACCATGAAGTGGGAGACTATAAAAAACATGGGCTTTTTCACCACGATGAAGGCGGGCTTTTCGTATCTGGGAGCGACGGCGAAAAAGCTGCCCGAGGATTCGCTCGAAAACTTTTATATAAACCGTTTCGGCAAGGTGCTGTACTCGATGTTTTTTGAGGGTTATACCGAGAAATTGTGGGGCAGGCACCCGAAGTATATCTCCGCCGACTGGGGCTCCCAGCGCGTGAAGGGGCTTTCGGTCACAGCGGTGCTTAAAGATATGTTCGGCAAGGTCTTTGGCGGCAGGAACAAAAAAGTCGAGACCTCGCTGATAGAGGAATATATTTATCCCAAGCTGGGCCCCGGACAGCTGTGGGAGACGGTGCGCGACAGAGCGGCCGAAATGGGTGCCGATGTCAAGATGAACTGCCCCGTCGTTAAGATAAACGAAAGAGACGGAAAGATAAACGGAGTTGAGTATATCGAAAACGGTGAGAGAAAGACGATGGAGTGTGACGTGCTGATCTCGTCTATGCCGGTCAAGGACCTGCTTGACGCGTTCACAAAACCTGAGCCCGAAATGAAAAAGATCGCCGACGGCCTGCCGTACCGCGATTTTATCACGGTGGGACTTTTGGTAGACAAATTAAAGCTTGAGAACAAGACGAATATAAAGACCGTGGGAAACATTGTGCCCGACTGCTGGATATATGTGCAGGACACATCGGTAAAGCTGGGCAGAATACAGATATTCAACAACTGGTCGCCCTATATGGTCGAGGATTTTGAAAACAAGGTCTGGATAGGCCTTGAGTATTTCTGCGACGAGGGCGACAAATACTGGAACATGAGCGACGAGGATTTTATCGAGTTCGCGAAGGGCGAGCTTGAGAAGATCGGAGTGATAGACAAAGGGGATGTCCTGGACGCTCACCGGGAGAGGATCAAAAAGGCGTATCCGGCGTATTTTGACACATATGACCGAATGGACGAGCTTATCGAATATTTAAACGGCTTTGAGAATCTCTACTGCGTGGGCAGAAACGGTCAGCACCGCTACAACAACATGGACCACTCGATGGTGACGTCGTTTGAGACGGTGGACGCGATACTTGAGCACAAGACCGACAAGTCGCCCATATGGAACGTGAACACCGAGGAGGAATACCACGAGTCGAAATAGTCGGCCCGAAGTATAAAAATAACTTGATATAAACTATAAGGATGTGGTTTAGTGTATAATATAACAGCAAAAGTGGCGGCGGTTCTTAAATATGCTTTTATAGCGCTTATTGCGGTTATTTTCATGACTCCGGCAGATTGGTCGGACGGAGCTTATGTCTTTGCGGCCGTGCCTCTCGCGGCGGCGTCGCTGTTTATATTTACCGGAATGTTCCAAAAAGTGAAGTTTGAGAAAGGTCGCGCCATAATATCGGCGGCGTTTGCGGCATTGTTTTTGTCGCAGCTTTCATGCACTCAAATTTTTGTTAACCTGAAATTTGAAAACGCCGTTGTGGGAATTTTGTTCCGCGCAGTGTTTATGGTTCTGCTGGTACCGGCGGTGTATATTACGGTAAGCACGATACTTGACCTTTTTATGAAAGATGATGACCGCGCCGAGCTGAATGATGTGCAGACGAAAATCCCTTTTATCAAGCTGTATTATCAGACATTGCCGATCGCCGCCGTTGTTGCCGCCTATGTCGCGGCAAGCTATCCTTCATACACATATCCGGATATATACGGAGTTTGGCAGTGGGTGACAGAAAACGGCTGGTACGAATGGCATACTATCGGATTGCTGCTTTTTGTGAAAATATTTTCACTTGGCGGCAGATATCAGTTTATGACTCTTGTTTTTCAAGGAGTGTTTTTGATATATATCTACAACTACGCGATATACTTGCTGTACAAAATTTTTCACTCAAAAAAGATATGTATGATATACGGAGTTTTGGCGGCGTTGATCTTCACCCCGTTGTTATACAGCGGAAACATGATAAAAGACACGGTCTACTGTATGTCTCAGTTTCTCTTTGTGCTGGGGCTTGTCGACTGTTTGACAAGTGATAAGATAACCGCAAGGCATATTGTTGTTTTGTCAATAGGAGGCATCGGGACTGCTATATTTCGCCACGGCGGCTGGGCGGGTTCGCTTTTTGCGCTTGCGGCGCTGTGCGTTTACCGATTTGTAAAAAAACAGAGCTTCGCAAAGCTTTTATACTCATTGTCGGCGATCGTTCTGGTTGGTATGATATTTATAAATATTGTGGTGCCGCGCTGTATTGTGCACGCCGAAAAAATTCCGGCGTATGTGAAGTATACGATACCGCTTTATCTGGTTGGAGCTGTGTCAAACAAGGTCGAGGATATACCCGCTGAGGATATTGCCGTTATGGAGGAGATTATGCCGAGAGAGCAATGGAACAAGACCTCGCGGGAAAACAAGTATTGGGCGGATAAAATTTCAAGGACCTACGGCGATATAGGTTATAATGTGGAAAAATTGAACGATCCGGAAACGGCCGCCAAGATATTAAAACTGAATTTCAAGTGGCTGTTTAAATATCCGAAAGAATATATAAGCTCGGCTTTCGATATCACGTCGATCCTTTGGGAGATCGGCAGACCTTCCGACGGCACGGAGTGGGCCCCGCTTGAGGGCGGAGAGATCAGCTTTGAATTGGGAGAGATAGGGCTCAAGCGTACTGTCAGCACATCTGTGACCAGGACACTTTCGGATATGACGTTCAGAAACCAATTAGTCAATCCGGTATACTGGCGCGGAGGACTTTGGCTGTTCGCGCTTATCTTCTCTGCTGTCGTTCTGCTGCTCAAACGGCGATATAAATACCTCATTGTTTTGTCGGTTCCTTTGATAACGACCGCGCTGTTGTTTTTGAGCATACCGGCTCAGGACCCGAGATATGTTATATATCTTTTTGAGGAAGTGTTGTTTATTCTCATTCTCACATTTTTCGTGAAAAGATCGGAATAGCGAAAAAATAAAAGGACCGCCGCGGCGGTCCTTTATATTTACAGCTTATTCGCTCTCGAGTTCGGGTTCATCGACCGCGTCGGCAGATTCTTCTTTTGAGGCGGTCTTGCTTTTAAATTTAACGACGGCGTCAATGCCCGCAGCGGCGCAGATAAATATCAGCGGCGCGAAATTTGAAAAATATCGCTTGTTGGATTCCCAAAACAGCAGGAAGAACCACAGCCCGAATACGGAAAGATAAACAGGCAGAATCAAACGGCTCATTTGTTGCTTTTTTTTGAAAACAAACATCCATGCGAGCGTCAGCATAAGAATGATCAAAGCCGCGAGAACGCCCGTTGAATAGGTTTCGTAAAGTTTAAAATGCTTTGCTCCGTCAACGACCCAGTCTCTGAGCCGCGTCTCGTTTAGCGGAGTGTAGTTGAAGGTGTCGGAAATACCGTAGGTGCCGTCGCCCATATCTATAACCGATTTTGTTGTTAAAAGCTTAAACGTTCCGCCGAAACCGAGATTTTTGAGGCGGGATTTTATTTCACCGAGGGCTTTTTCCTGTCTTTCCTCGGGAGGCGTATTCGCTATCATGTCGGCGTCTCTTTGGTTATATAGGCCGTTGCCTCCGAATCCCATCATTACCCAGAATGAATAGGGCTTGTTTACATTATAGGCCTCGTCTTTGTCAAGATGCTTTGCATAGATATACGTGTTGAACGACGATATAAAGATCACGGTTATCACTGCGAAACACAGTCCCACCTTCCAGGAGTCCTTTCGTGTCTTTTTGTTTAAAAGCATGTCTATTATTATAGCTATCGCCATAATAAAGACCGTGAATTTCAGCATGCTTCCGATAGCGCATACCACGCCCATTATAATATACAGTATTAAACGGTCTTTCAGCTTTTCTTTTTCTTTGGATTTAAGATACAGCCAAAATAATAATACCGGAAACAGCATGGTCATAACATCGGTGTAGATCGCGGCGCCCATGAAATAAAACGGAGCGCTGAGCGCGAACAGAACCAAAGCGAAAACGCCGCTCTTTGCTCCTGCAAGTCTTTTGCATATCAGCGACACCAAGCCCATAGTTGCGGACAGCATTACGCAGAAAACAAATACTGTTACAGCATAGTAATCGGTTATGCCCGCGAGAGACGCCGCTTTTGAAAAAACATATATAAACGCCATCGGAGCAAGATTGTTGGGGCAGAAATAAAAGTAATAGTAAAAGCTTTCAAACGAGCCCGTCTCTACCCATTCCCAAGCGCCCTTGTTTATATTGCCTATGTCAAATTTAAAGTCGCTGCGCAGAGAGATACCGACAATAAGCTGGATTATAAACATAACCGCGAGAAAGACGATCAAGATCACTCGATAACGCTTTTCAAGGGTGTCGGCGCAAATGTCAAGCAGCAGATAAACGATATAAAGAGCCGCTAAAACAGCTAACGCGGTTATAATTAACGGCGCTGCGGCGCAAAATGTATTTTTAAACAAAATGTTTAAGGTCAGGTAGGTAAAACAAATTGCGAACAACAGATAAAACGAACGCGTTAATTTTTTTGAAATTTTTTCCATATAGAAATACTCCTTCGGTTACGCGTTTTTAAGCGCGATTTTTATTTTCTCGGGGGCGGTCTTTATGCCGCTTGCTATTCGCTTGAAATATCCGACGAATCCGTATTTCGCGATAGGCATCTCTATTAAATAGGTCGACGCGGTGGCTATTGCCAGAGAGGTTATTATAGTTAAAAAGACATAGCCGTCCATTGCCGCGCGGTCGTTCATCACCGGATCGGATGTGGTGTAGGGCACGCCGATCTGCTTAAAAAATATGTTCATGTTCTGGTGCCACAGGAAAAAGCTGTATGATATGGTTGATATATATATAAAGAATCTGTTTCCCCAGACGCGCCTGCTCCACAAGTCGATCGAATAGGCGGTGGCGAATATGAACACCGCGAAAATCGCGCTTAAAATGATTCGGAAAAACCAGCGGAAATATACCGACGCGTCCAATCCGTTTACCGTGTTGAGATTCATCCACTTTGTGAAATAGTAAACCCCAACAAGACACACGATCGAGAGCGCGGTCATGAACCATTTTAGGCGGCTCATATCAAGCTTATGTCTGCATCTGACAACCAGATAAGCGCACATCATGCCCAATCCGAATATATCGGTATAAGCCAAGGGGATCGCCTGATAAGTATTGGATGTGTCCATCAGGAAGAACGCGCTGAACAGCCGCGTTCCCTGTCCTATTATAAACATAACGATCAGCGAGATCACGGGATGTTTTTTAAACGGCTTTACTATCAGCGGAAAGAAAACATAAAACGCGACCTCGATGCCGAGAGTCCACGCGGTGCCGATAACCGTCATGGTGGTGCTCTTGTTATATATGTGCAGACACAGCGCATGCAGACCATACTGCTTGAGCATCTCTGTTGCCGAGCTCATGTCAAAGGGATGGTACGAAAGCGCGGGGAAAATCAGCAACAGTATAAGCATGAGCCAATATCCGGGAATTATGCGGCGTATGCGCTTTATATAAAACTCCTTCCAGCCTATCTGTTTCGACTCGCCGAACATGGCGCGCGCTATCGGATAAAACAGACAAAACCCGCTGAGCACAAAAAACGCGTCAAGAGCTATATATCCGTAACGCTGAAATAATGTGAGGTTTAAAAGATATTTGCCGTTTTTCAAAGGTATCTGAAAAAATATCCAAGACTGCTGCCAGCTATGGAAAATGAATATCAGAATGATCGACACGGCTCTCAAACCGTCCAGCGCGTATATATAGCCGGGTATCGAGCCCGCTCTGCCGGATTTTTTATTTGACATTGTCCGCGCCTCCCTTCGGTGTGATGTCGATTTCTTTGCCGCTCTGATCCGCCGCGGTTTCGGGCTTGTTTGGTTCTGCCGCGGGCTTTGCGTATTTATAAAACAGCACGGATGCGACAATGATGGCCGCTATAAGCAAAAGACAGATCTTAAGTCCGTTGGGCATAGCGTGGTAGTTGGTCTTGAAAAACTCCCACCGTCCCGCGGGGTCGCGCGGGAGAGGATTGCCGTCGGCATACGCTGTCATGGCGCCGAGAGCAATCGCCGCCGAAAGCAACGTGGCGGAAATAACACGTTTTTTCATAGTATATTAACCTCCGTGTATTTTACATATAATAACATAGTTTATCACAAATGAAATATTTTGTCTATAGTTTATTTTTATTTTTTTTGAAAAATATGTTTAAGAAATGTTTAAATCCGAATTAAAAGTTCCCCCTTGACAAAAGGGGGAACAAATGCTATAATAATACTAACGGCACCGCATATGCGGTACAGCCTGAAATTTTAGTTATTTAATATAACCGTCTCAGACCGAATTTTTCGAGACGGTTATATTGCTTTTGTCGTGAATAACACGAGAAACATAATAGTTAAAAATATAATTCTTAATATCTGTTTCATCAGCACGGCACAATGCGCGCCGCTTATCAAAAAAATCGCAGGCGATTTTTTCTTATCGCTCTGCGATTGTTCCTTTTCCCGCAAAATGCACTTCGTTGGCGTTTTGCGGAAGTTCTATTCTCTATTCGCTAATCACTAATCACTAATCACTACGTTTATACCGCTCTACTTTACCGTTTTGTTATTAAGCACTATTATTATACCATAATATTATAATTTTTTCAAATTAAGAATATGTTACAAGAAAAGTATTCGGATCATTCGTATTTTTTGCGGCGGAGGTCGCCTTCGGGCATGGAGATTATCATATACTCGCCCAGTATTCTTGAGGTCATGCGTTGGCTGTAGCGCTCGTCCATCGCAGAGAAGCTAATATTGGTGGAGATCACCGTGGCGAGCCTTCTGTTGAGGCGCGCGCTAAATAGGTCAAACAGCGCCGCGGCCGTGAACTGGGTCAGAAACTCGGTGCCCAGATCGTCGATTATCAGCAGGTCGGCGTCCTCGGCGTATTTTTTCACGCTCTGCGCCTGCTCGGTTTTCTCGTCGCCGTCGTTTCCGAAACGCACGCTTTCCAAAAGCTCGCACAGCTTATACGCCGTCTCGTAGTAAACGGTTTTTTTGAGAGCGAGCGCGCGGTTGCCTATGCAGCTTGAGAGATAGGTCTTGCCCGTGCCGACGCCGCCCATTAACAGTATGTTTTTGCCATCGTCGATGCTGTCGGCGAATTTTTCGGCTTTATTGTAAGCCGACCTCGCGATGTCGAGGGGTGCTCTGCCCTTCGCGTCGGGCTTGGGCGAGAACAGCGAGAAGTCGAAATTCTCAAAGGTCTGCTCCTTCATGACCTCGGTCATGTTGGAGTTTTGTATGATATATTTTGCGGTCAGTTCTTTGAGGCAGCGGCATTTTTTGCCGTTGTCGTCAAAGCCGGTATCGCGGCAGATGCCGCAGTTGTATTTCTCGTCCAGATAATCCTCGGGCAGGCCCAGGTTTTTCAGGACGGCCGCCTTGGCGCGCTGCTTGTTTTGTATAAAGTTTTTTATCTTGTCAAAATCCCGCTCGCCGCCCAATATAGAGCGCAGCAGCCGGTTGCCCGCGCGGCGCAGGTCGTTTTCTATTGTCGCGTACTCGTCCGAGCGTGCGCGGAGCTCGGCGCGCCTGCGTTCCAGTTCCGCCTCGCGGTTTTCTCTTATGTTTCTAAGCTCGCTCAAAGCGAGCGCTTGAGCTGATTGCATAAAATCACTCCGTTCGTTTTATTTTAATTGTCAAGCATTAAGTCCAAAAGCTTTTCTTCGAGGGATGAATAGTCGGTATTTCCGCTGTCTGAAAAATTGTTGAAGCCCTTGGCGCTTTTGTTTTTCGGGGGCGTCTTTCCGCGTATAATATCCTCGCGCTCCACTCCCGCGGCGTCCTTGATGCCGCTGTCGTGCCAGCTCTTTAATATCTTGTTCATGTACGCCCAGGACAGCTTGCCCGTGTTTTCCACCGTGCGGTCATACGCCAGCTCCACCAGCTCGGGCGAGGTGTCCATGTCCTCGGTCCAGAGCTTTATGTATTTCTTTTCGGTCTGGCTCAGCGCGCGGTCGTATATGCCCAGGATCGAGCGTATCTTATACTCGCGGCTGTGGATCTCCTCAAGTCGGGATATGTATTCCTCGGCCTTGTCAAAGGTGTCGATGCCCTTGTCGGCCCAGTCGATCGCCACGGTCTCAAGGTAGCGCTTTCCGGTCTTGCCCATTTTGGCCGCGTAGCTCAAAAGCATGACTATGACCTCGCAGGGCAGACCCAGCCAGTCGTAGAACGAGTACAAAAGCTCGGTCTCGTTGCCTGAGAGGGTGTGGCCCAGAATGCTTTCCGCCTGATAAAACATGCCCGACAGCACTTGGTTCCTTTCCGCCGCCGCGTCGATCTCGCCGCTTTTGTAGGACGGGCGCATTTTGGCGCCGCCCCTTGCGCGGCTGCTTCTCGGTTTCGGCGCTTCCTCATCCTCCGCCGCAAACGACAGCTCGCCGTTTTCGTCTCGGATAACCGCGCCCTGGCTCACCCAGAAGCCCAGAATAAAATTCACGCGGTCGATCGGTATAGAAAGTTCCGACGAAAGCCGCTCGGGCTCGGGCACAGCGCCCTCGGTACCGCTCAAGTACCGGGCGTATAAATATACCTGAATATACTGCGGATTCGAAAAGCGCACGTATTTTTCGATAAAATCCGAATTTAAGCTTATCTCACTCATAATATTATCCTCATGTTTTTCGCAATTAAACAGAATTATTTTCCCACGCAGAAGCGGGAAAACACGTTGTCTATTATCTCTTCCTGCACGGTCTGCCCGGTCACCTCGCCCAGAGCGGTCAGCGCGTCCTCAAGGTCGATGCGCAGCAGGTCGAACGGCATGCCCGACTCGGCTCCCTCGAGCGCCAGCTTCAGAGATTGGCGCGCCTTTACGAGCGAATCGCGCTGGCGCGTGTTTGAAACGTAAACATCGCCGCTGCCGATGCTGCCCAGAGCGAATTTTTCGGCGATGCGTTCTTCAAGAGCCTCGATGCCATCGGCCTTTCCGTTTTCGGGGGCCGCGGTCTCGATCACGTCATTTATCTCGATCCCCGCAACCTCGGCCAGGGCTTTGGCGGTCAGCCGCGTCTCGGTCTCAAGGTCGGTCTTATTGAGGGCGCAGACCGTCGTTTTTCCCTTTATCGCATTCAGTATACGCAAATCTTCGGGACTGAGCTCCGCGCTCGAGTCGGCCACAAATATGCACAGGTCCGCGCGGTCTATGCTTTCAAGCGCGCGGCTTATGCCGATCTGCTCGATCTTGTCGTCGGTCTCGCCGCGAATACCCGCTGTGTCCAAAAGGCGCATGGCCGCGCCCTTTATGTTCACAAGCTCCTCTATGGTGTCGCGGGTGGTGCCCGGTATGTCGGTGACGATCGCGCGGTCGCTGCGGGTCAGGGCGTTCATCAGCGACGACTTGCCCACGTTGGGCCTGCCGACGATGACCGCCGCAATGCCGTCGCGCAGTATGCGTCCGGTCTCAAAGCCGTCGATCAGCGCGCTCACTTTTTCAAGCGCCGCCGTGATCTGTTCCGCGGTTTCCTCGGGCGGCAGGGGGTCGACCTCATCCGGATAGTCGGCCGCCGCCGCGATCTCCGCGGTGATATTTAAGATTATTTCCCGGACCGCGTTTATCTTGCCGCTCAGCGCGCCGCCCAGCGATCTTGCGGCGTTGGAAAGACCCATGCCGCTTTTGGAGTCGATTATGTCCATGACCGCCTCGGCGCCGATCATGTCGGTTTTGCCGTTTATAAAGGCGCGGCGGGTGAACTCTCCCGCCTCCGCCGGTCTGGCGCCCGCGCTCAGTATCTCTTTTAATATCGTGTCGGCCGCCAGGTATCCGCCGTGGCAGTTGATCTCGACAACGGTCTCTCCGGTGTAGGAGCGGGGCGCGCGCATCACCGCGATCAGCGCCTCGTCGATTATGTCGTTGGGGTCAACTATCTTGTGTATGTCCGCCAGGTAGAGCCTGCGGCTCTCGGCTTCTTCAAGGGGTATTCCACGCCTGAGCCGAGCTGCGGCGCCGACGGCCGCGACGGAGTTTTCGCCGCTGACGCGTATAATAGCCACGCCGCCTGAACCTATGGGCGTGGCTATGGCCGCTATTGTGTCAAACATGTCATTCATGCGCTAATCCCTCTTTATGTTGGCAACCAGCTCTTTTATGCTGTCCTGAAGCTCGGGGTTTTCGGTAACCAGTTTTTTCATCTTTTTGACCGCGTTCATGACGGTCGAGTGGTCGCGGCGGAAGTCCTCTCCGATCTTTGAGTACGACTCGTCCAGTATAACGCGCGATATGTACATTGCGATGTGGCGCGGATAGGCTATGTCGCTCGAACGCTTTTTGGTTATCAGCGAGCCCTTGGGCAGGCGGTAATACTTTTCCACCTCGTCGATAATGACCGCGGTGGTGATGTTGCGCTGCGGCAGGGTCGAGAGTATCTCTTTGAGCGCCTTCTGCGCCAGCTCCATAGAGATGGTGTTGGTGTGCTCGATACCCGCGTACGCCAGAATTCTCATCAGCGCGCCCTCAAGGTCGCGGACGTTTGAGGTTATGTTGTTGGCTACATATTCCACGATCTCCTCGTCGAACGTGAAATATTCGTTTTCGATCTTGCTCTTGAGTATCGCCAGACGCGTCTCATAGTCGGGCGGCTGGATGTCAGCCAGCAGACCCATCTGGAAGCGGGTTTTGAGCCTGTCCGCCAGATGCGGGGTCTCGGAGGGCAGCCTGTCGGATGTGAGAACTATCTGCTTGCCCGCCTCGTACAGGGCGTTGAAGGTGTGGTAAAACTCCTCCTGCGCCAGCTCTTTGGTGGACAGAAACTGCACGTCGTCCAGCAGCAGCAGGTCGACCGTGCGGTGCCTGTTGCGGAACTCCTGATTGGTCTTTTCGCGTATTGCGTTCACCAGCTCGTAGGTGAATTTCTCGCTTGTGGTGTACAGCACCTTTTTGCCCGGGTTGTGGGTCAGATAGTAGTTGCCTATCGCCTGCAAAAGATGCGTCTTTCCGAGGCCGCTGCCGCCGTATATGAACAGCGGGTTGTATTTTCCGGCGGGGTTCTCGGCCACCGCCAGCGATGCCGCCTGCGCCAGATTGTTGTTGTTGCCGACAATAAAATTCTCAAAGGTGTACTTGGTATTGAGCATTCCGTCATAGGTTATGGGGTCGCCCGATTGGTTGTTTCCGCCCGCCTCGTCGAAGCACACGTCGAGGCTCAGGTCCTTGCCTGTGACGCTTCTGAGCGAGCTTTCGATAAGCGAACGGTATTTTGTCGTGATCATGCTCTTGCCGAGGCTGCCTTTTTGAAGCCCGCCCGGAACTTTGAGCCTGATCTCGGTCCCGGTTATCCCGATCGGCACGATCGGCATTATCCATGTGTCAAACGCGACGCCCGACATCTCGTCGCGGAGCTGGGCCGTGACGGCTGACCATATGTCGTTTATGTTATCTTTGGTTCTCAACTTCATTTCTCCTCTTGCAATTTTGGGTATAAAAACGCGCAAATACGCGATTTTGGGCATTTAATCGGCGGCACTGAAGCCGCCTGTAACATTTATGTAAATATATTTTAACAGAAAGAAAATCAATTTTCAACACCCAAATCGGCGGAAAATTTTTTTGAAAATTTGAAATTTGCGCGTTTACACAAAATATAGTTGACGCGCTTTTTGGGGATAACAATATATGCGAAAAATTTTAAAATAAATTTTTTATAAAAAATTATTTGCATTTTTTGTGTAAAATATTACTTGACAACCGAAAAAACTCGTGGTACAATTATAAAGATTTTTTGTGAGACGCCGCAGGATACGGCGGCTCGGGAATAACCGGAAAATAATTAATCCTATATATTGCTAAGGAGGGATACCGATGCTCAGAACATACCAGCCTAAAAAGAGACACAGATCAAAGGTTCACGGTTTCAGAAAGAGAATGAGTACCAAGAACGGCCGTAAGGTTTTGGCGAGAAGAAGACTCAAGGGCAGAAAGAAGTTATCTGCCTAAGCAATCACGAGCAAGTGATCCGGACGCCGCAGTCGGCGTCTTTTTGTTTCGGCGGGTTTGAGTTTAGCGGAGAGGGCGGTTTATGAGCGGCATAATAAGCCTTAAAAAAAACATTGACTTTAAGAGGATATACAAGCGGGGCAGGACGGCTGTCACCCCGACTCTTGTCGTGTACGCTCTCAAAAACAAAAGAGCGAACCGCCTCGGCATAACCGCGGGCAAAAAGGTGGGCTGCGCCGCAAAGCGCAACCGCGCCAAGCGCAGAATAAGGGCGCTCTACCGCGAGGAGCTCTTAAACGGGGACCTGCTTCCGGAGGGTTGCCATGCGGATCTGGTCGTGGTGGCGAGAAGCTCCGCGCCCGACGCGGATTTTGAAAGACTGCGCCGGGATTTCAGGTCTGCGGTCAAAAGAGCGGTGAAACAGATTAATTTCAACAATCAGACCTAAGTTAAAATATGTATAAATTATATATTTTTATGGTAAAAAACGGTTGCAAATTTTTCCGTTTCATGTTATATTATTAAGGTCTGTTGTTATGTTCGCTTTGTTTTGGCGGACATGACCGAAAACGCGATAATTCGCTTTACTTGGATATTATGAAAAAAGTGTTGATCAAGATAATTAAATTTTATCAGCGGTACATTTCGCGCCTGAAGGGCAGGCCGTCGTGCAGGTTCTACCCCACATGCTCCCAGTACGCCGTTATGGCTATCGAAAAGTACGGAGCGCTGCGGGGAAGCCTCAAAGCGATTTGGCGTATCCTTCGGTGCAACCCCCTGTCAAAGGGAGGCATAGATTATCCGTAACGGAGCCGCGCAGGCGGTTAAACACATACGAAATTAAACGGTAAGGAGTGCTGTAATTGTCCTATATTATGTTGGCCCTCGGCTGGGTCCTCAAACTTATGTACACTGTCACCGGCAACTACGGCGTGGCGATAATTTTGTTCACGCTTATCATCAAGGCCGTTCTGACTCCGCTGACTGTCAAGCAGCAGAAGTCGATGCTCAAGACCCAGAAGCTTCAGCCGCTTTTGATGGAGATCCAGAAAAAGTACGCGAACGATAAAGATAAGCTGAATCAGGAGACGATGAAGCTCTATCAGAAATATCAGATCAATCCCATGAGCGGATGTTTGCCTATGTTCATTCAGCTCCCTATCCTGTTCGCGCTGTATTATGTTGTGCGCCAGCCCATAATCTACATCATGGGCGTGGCGAGCTCGGACGTTTGGAGAATCGTCAGCGCGGTTGACGAGTGGGGAATTTCGAATCCCGACGGGCTAAATCAGTTTTTGGCCACGCTCAATATCGAGTCGCTGAGCATTTTTCCTGACAACGCTTTCAAAAATTTCGGCATATACGAGATACGTTTCGCCAGACTGCTGTTTGAGCATCCGGAGATAATGAACAGTCACTTTATCACCGAGACCGGCAAAAACTATATGCTGATAGACTTTAATCTTCTGGGCATAGACCTGTCGCAGACGCCGAATTTGGGCGGCCTTTTGGGCCTGGTATTCGGCAGGCTCCCCGAGGGCGGTCTCACATGGGGCACGATCGGACTGTGGCTCATACCGCTGTTGGCCGGCGGAAGCTCGTATCTGACGAGCTACATCACCCAGAAAATGCAGCCGCCTCAGCCCGTTCAGAAGGATGAGAACGGCGTTGAGAAGCCCAACACAATGAAGACAATGATGATCATGATGCCGCTGTTCTCGATCTGGATAGCGTTCACGCTGCCGGCGGCGATCGGATTCTACTGGATACTGAGCGGACTTATCCAGCTGGCTCAGCAGATATTCATAAACAAGGTCGTTCACGTTGACGTGACCGACGAGGATATAAAGGAGGAAATGCAGAATGCCGCGAAAAATAGAAAAAAACGCAAAAAGTAAGGAAGAAGCTCTGCGTCTCGCCGCCGAGGAGTTCGGAGTTCCGGTCGAGGAACTGTCGTTCACGGTCGAGCGGGAGATAGGCAAAGGAATACTCGGCAAGCTCCTGGGCAGAGAGGTAATAATCTCCGCTTGGGTCACCAAAGAGGCCGAGGAGGAACAGAAAATACGAGAGACCCGTGAGCTGCGCCGCAAAAAGATGGAGCAGCAGAAAGCCGCCGAAGAAGCGGCCAAGGCAGCCAAGGCCGCGGAGGAAGCCGAGAGACGCGAAAAACGCTCCGCGAGAGCGGAAAAGCCGAAGAGACCGGCTCCCGAGAAAAAGGCCGCGCCGAAAGCCGAGGCTGCGCCAAAAGCTCCGATTTCCGCGCCGAAGCTTGAAAAGGAGCTGTCGCCCGCCGAGAAAAAGCGGCGCGAGGTCACCGAGAAATCGGTCAGCGACGCTCAGTATTTCGCGGAGACCCTTATCCACATGATGGGTCTTGAGGACGCGAAGATCGAGGCGAAAAACGGCGGAAAGTCGGTCGACGTGACCGTTTCGGGCGAGCGCATGGGTCTGCTTATCGGCAAGAGAGGCGACACTCTGGACGCGGTCCAGTATCTCACCAGTCTTTATGTCAACAAAGAGAAGAACTCGTATATCAAGGTCAATATCGACACCGAGGGCTACCGCGCCAAGCGCGAGGAGACGCTCGTGAGACTGGCGAAGAGCCTCGAACGCAGAGTTCTGCGCGAGGGACACGATATTGAGCTCGAGCCCATGTCGCCCAATGAAAGAAGAATTATCCACGCCGCTCTCCAGAGCAGCGAGGACGTTAAGACCTACAGCGTCGGCGAGGAGCCGAACCGCAAGGTCGTTATCGCGCTTCAGGATTAGTATGGGTTACAGGTTTTTCGAGAATAAAGATTGCGAATATTACCCTTGTCACAAAGCGGAGCGGATAAACTGTCTGTTCTGCTTTTGTCCTTTATACGGTATGAGTGACTGTGGCGGAAACTTCCGCGTGCTCAAAACTGAAAACGGAGACGTGAAGGACTGCTCCGCCTGCCTTATACCCCACAGCGAGGGCGGATATGACTATGTGACAAGCAGGCTCAAGAAAGGAGAATGAACGTTATGGAGCATTTAAGTTTGGATCAAATAAAGGCTCTTGACAAAAAATATTATATGAACACCTTCGGCGACCGTATTCCGGTTTGCTTTGTCAGCGGAAACGGGATCGACTTAACATCCACCGATGGAGATATATACAAAGATTTTTTCGCCGGTATAGCCGTGTCGGCTCTGGGGCATAATCACGAGAGACTGACCCGCGAGCTGAGAGAGCAGGTCGGCTGCCTGCTGCACACCTCAAGCGTTTACTACGTTGAGAATCAGGCGCGCCTTGCCGAGATGCTGGTCGAAAACACCTGCGCCGACAGAGTATTCTTCTGCTCGACCGGAGCCGAGGCCAACGAGGGCGCGATAAAGCTGGCGAAAAAATATCAGGTGGAAAAGGGCAGACCCGAGAGGATCGAGTTCATAACCCTCAAAAACTCGTTCCACGGCAGGACGCTGGCGACCGTGGCGGCCACCGGCCAGCCCAAGTACCAGGCGCCGTATCTGCCGCTTATCGAAAAATTCACGCATATAGACATAAACGACGCCGAGGCGCTGAAAGGCGCGGTGAACAACAAAACTGCCGGAATTATCCTGGAGCTTATCCAGGGCGAGAGCGGTGTCCACCCCGCGACGCGCGAGTTTGCCGAGGAGGCGCGGAGAATATGCTCCGAGAACGATATCGCGCTGATAATTGACGAGGTGCAGACCGGCATTGGCAGATGCGGAAGGTTGTTTGCCCACGAGCTGTACGGCATAAAGCCTGACATTTTCACGATGGCGAAGGGTCTGGGCGGCGGAGTGCCGATAGGCGCGTTCTGCGCGAGCGACAAATTCGCAGCGGCGTTTAAGCCCGGCGACCACGGCACCACCTTCGGCGGCAATCCGTTGTCCACAAGAGCGGGACTGGTCGTTCTGGACGAATTGATAAACGGCGGAGTTCTTGAAAACGCCGCGAAGGCGGGCGAATATCTGGGTGATTCTCTGAATAAGTTAATGTCGGAGTGTCCGCGGATAGCCGAGGTCCGCGGCGCGGGCCTTATGCGGGGCGTCGAATTTAGAGAGCCCATCGCCAAAGAGGTCGGAAACAAACTGTTTGAGAAAAAAATACTGGTCGGCGTCGTGGGCGATCGGGTGCTGCGGATAGTTCCGCCGCTGATCGTCACGAATTCCGATATTGACATATTAATCGAAGCGATCAAGGAGGTTTTATAACATGAAACATTTTATAAGCATACATGACATTTCACATGAGGAGTTCAATCAGCTGCTGTCTCTGGCGGCAAAGCTCAAAAAGGAGCAGAAGGCGGGCGTGACGCACCATATCTTAAAGGGCAAGACGCTGGCGATGATCTTCACAAAATCGTCCACCAGGACGCGCGTGTCCTTTGAGACGGGCATATATCAGCTGGGCGGCCAGGCGCTGTTCCTCTCGGCCAATGATATCCAGTTAGGTCGCGGCGAGACGATCTATGATACCGCAAAGGTCATGAGCCGCTTTGTGGACGGCATCATGATAAGGACTTTCGACCATCAGGATGTGCTTGACCTGGCGAAATACGGCTCGATCCCGATAATAAACGGCCTGACTGATTTGCTGCATCCCTGCCAGGCTCTGGCCGACCTTATGACGGTCAAGGAGCATAAGGGACGCCTGCGCGGTCTCAAGCTCGCCTATATCGGCGACGGCAACAACGTCGCCCACTCGCTGCTCTACGCCTGCGCAAAGGCGGGCATGGACATCAGCGTCGGTTCGCCCAAGGGCTATGAGTGCGACCCCGAGATAGTCG
Organism: uncultured Monoglobus sp.; assembly: GCA_947624775.1. Taxonomy (GTDB): domain Bacteria; phylum Bacillota; class Clostridia; order Monoglobales; family Monoglobaceae; genus Monoglobus. The sequence goes on along the minus strand of CANQLT010000010.1, from coordinate 39 downwards.
CCAACGCTCGCGAGGACGCCAAGGTTTTGGGCTCAAAGA
>CANQLT010000009.1 GCA_947624775.1 uncultured Monoglobus sp. | reverse complement strand
GCGCCAGTGCCGCTGAGCCTCTCTGCTTGTACACATTGACACGGTATCGGCCCAGCTCGGCTATCGAGAACGACATATCGTACTCGCCCCGCTCCTCGAAGCGCTCCCTCTGTACATCGTTCATGATCGAGTAGGCGATAGCCTGCGTGTCCGCCTGCGTTTTGTTTGAAGCGACGCTTTTTGTGCTAAAGCGCAATGAGAATTTGTCGGTCTGCTTTATAGGCGCGGCAGCGGGGGCGGCCATGTTCGTCTGCGAAACCGCGGTGCTGTTCCTTGTCGGGTTCACCGTGGCGGGGCTGATCCTGATCTTATGCGACGTTACGCTGATGCTGATGGGAGTTTTGGTATTTGACCGCTGCCGCGGCGTGCTGCTGAGCGGCGGATTTATGAGCCGCGGTCTGCTGCTCGACGAGAAAATATGCCTCTGCGTTGTGGCGGGGATCGTTCTGCTCAGCACAAAATATCTGACGGTGTTTAATGTTTTCAATCTGTCAAACTTTCTCGCGTGCCTGTTTCTGGGGATAATCGCGCTGACGGGAAAAAATATCACCCGCTGCGCCGTGAGCGGAATTTTCGCCGGGATCATTTTAGGCCTCTCGGACAGCTTTCCCGAATATACGGCCATATTCGCGCTGTGCGGCCTGGCTCTGGGGATCGCGGCGCGGTTCGGCAAAAAAATCATATGCCTCGCGCTGTGTCTGTTCGGCGGCGCGGCGCTGCTGTATCTGGGCATACCCGAGGGATACGAGCACCTGCCGAATATATACGAGATCATTCCCGCGGCGGTTTTGATCTATCTGACGCCGCGGCAGGTGATAATGTCGGCCGAAAGGATAGTCGACTTCGACATGCGCAAGGAGGACGAGACGAGGCGGTTCAGGCAATACGTCAAAGAAAAACTCAGCTGCATATCGGACTCTTTTATGGACATATCATCCACCTTTGACGAGATCTCCGACAGTCCCGACAATACCGATATGACCGAGATCGCGCTGATGTTCGACACCGCCGCCGACCGCATATGCAAAAACTGCGAGCGCGCGGGTTTCTGCTGGGAAAAGGATTTCTCATCCACCTATGCCGCCATGTTCAAATTCCTGGAGATAATGGAGCGCAAAGGAGCGCTTCTGCGAGGAGACGTGCCGAAGTCGTTCTCGGACAAATGCGTGCATCTGCTGCCGCTGATCTCGGAGATCAACCGCCTGTTTGAAATATACAAAATAAACACCACATGGAAACACAAGCTGCAGGAGAGCCGCGAGCTGAACTCACAGCAGTTTAAGGGAATATCAGAGATAATAAAAAACGCCTCGGATGAAATTTGCGGCGAGAACACCTTTGACATAGACGCGGCGGACGAGCTCAAACTCAAGCTTTCGGACATGGGCGTGAATGCCGAGAGAGTCGATGTTGTGTGCGGCAAGAACCAAAAATACACGGTCGAGATTTGGGTCACGGGCTGCGCCGATTTCTCGGCCTGCCGAAACAATATCAAGTCGGCCATAAAGCAGGTTTTGGGTATCTCGGTCTCGACCCCGTATAACCTGTGCGAAAACAAAAAAGAAAACAAATGCAAAATAAGGTTCTGCCAGCTGGAGGGCTTTGAGCCTCTTGTCGGCATCGCGTCGCTCGGAGCGGGCGCGGAATGCGGCGACAGACACTTTACCGATTATCTGAGCGGAGGCAAGCTGGCCGTCACCATCAGCGACGGAATGGGAACGGGACATGGCGCCGCAATTGAGAGCGGAGCTATCGTAAGCCTTTTGAGCAGCTTTTTAGACGCCGGCTTTGACAAAAAGATTGCGGTCAAGCTGGTGAATTCAATAATGGTAATGAAATCGGCGCGCGACGTTTTCGCCACGATAGATATGTGCATAATCGACCTGTACACAGGCCAGATCGAGTTTATAAAAAACGGCGCCGAGCCCAGCTACATCAAGCACCCGAACTACACCGAGACCGTCAGAGCCGCCTCGCTGCCTATCGGGATCGTGCCGATCGGCGATATCGAAGCCTTTGCCCGAACGCTCGAAAACGGCTCGATCGTCGTCATGACCAGCGACGGCGCGGCCTCTCCGCCGGACAACCCCTGGATAAAAGAAATGGTTGAGCATATTGATATCGAAATGTCGCCCGGAGAGCTGGCGCAGCTCATACTCGACGAGGCCGTGCGCCGCAATCGGGATAATAATAACACGCGCAGCGACGATATGACCGTGGTCTGCGTAAAGCTGGAGCCTGGCGCCGCGGCTTAACTCAGACTTACCCTGAGGCCGCGTTTTACCGAGAGTATCAGCCGCGATATCTCCCTGACGCTTTGGCGGCGCAGAATATCGCCGCAGTGGTTCAGGCTGAGACTGTCATAGACAACAGGCACAACATCGCGGCTCACACCGTTTTTTGACAAAAATTTGCAGGCGAGAGCCGAAAGCTCAGCGCACACAGAAAATCTGTCTGCAAGCGAATCGAGCGCGGCCGCCGCGTATGCGGTCTGCTCGGCGGCGGCTCTCGGATTTTCCTCCGCGGGGTCCGCGATCGAGCCGTCCGTCCTTGCGCAGCTAAGCAGCGCGGCGCACGCGGCACGGATGATCTCTTCCGCTTGGGCAGACGTGATAAATCCCGTATCCGAAAGCTCTCCGCTCTCGGGCAGGGCGGGACCCTCGCGCCACAGAGAAACGGTGACCGCTCTTTCCTCACCGCGAGCCCCGTATTCTATCACACAGCTGTTTTCGGGGCACAGCGTTTTGGTCTCAAACGCCAGTTCGGCGGCCTGCTTTTTAAGCTTTATAACAGATTCGGCGCTCAGCTCCCCAAGGCCCCGCGCCCCTATCATTGCGTACATCGCGTCTATGGTCCGCGCGGCGAACGCTCGGGCCATATCTTTGTTATCGACCTCAATAAACTCGTCTATCAGTATCTCCCGCTCAGCTCCTCCTCCCTCCACGTAAAACCTGTCGGGAAAATCGGTCTCTGAGCCGAGGGTTATAATAAGCGGATATTGACCGCGGTAAATATTAGGCACCATATAAAACGTTCCGGGTGCGTATTCCCTTATCGCGAGAGCCTTTTCGCCCTCCAAATTTTCAAATCCCGAGCGTATAACATACATACAGTAAAATCCTCCGCCGGGCTTTTTGCTTATATATCCAATATTTCTTCTCTCGGAATCGGACACGCGCAGTCTGAAATCGCCGCCCGCCTCGGGCTCCGAAAACAAGACCGTTCCGCTTCGACCATTCCAGACAACGGGCGTCAAATTTTGCGATTTGGCGGACGGCGCGCCATATCCGCCGCCTAAAAATGCAGTCACGGAAAAACGAGGCCGCGCCTCTATGTCGGCGTTTTTTTCTCCGTCGTTTTCGGTGTAAAGGGGCAGGTCAATATAATACTCATCGTCCGCTCGGTCATGTTCCATTATCGCCGAGGAGCAAACGCTCACCGAAATTTCTTCCCCACGGGCAGGCAGACCGCTGATAGACAGCTCATACAGCCGCGGACCTTTTTGAGTTATCGACGCACCCGATTTCGCCGCGCCTCGGCTCAGCTCGCTTTTTACCCTAAACTTTCCGCCGCTTATCTCAAAGGCGGATATGGCCGAGTTTTTCGGCAGGCTGAATAATATCCGCGCGGTAAAAAAGTCCTCGCCGCGAGCCCTAAGCGCGAATTCGTGCTTAAGGCTCACAACGGGACCGAATTCCGTTTTCAGATGTATATTAACTTTTTTTATCTCAAGTACGTCTTTCATGATCTAAAATTGATCGTCGCCGTTTTCGCTCTCGTCCAAAAACAGGTCCTTGGTGTAGGGCAGGGTCAGTATCCAGTCGCAGTATTCGCGCCACTCACTGAGTTTATGGTTCCTGCGGGCGAAGTACATATTGAGCAGATTCTCATAATTCATCGTGACCGTGCGCTTTTGGTTATACGACGAGGGCAGCAGCTGGATAATATCATCCCAGTCGGCCTTGTCCTTGGTCTCGACAAAGTGCCTGCGCTTGAGCTCCAGGAACTCCATATAGGCGGTGAACGCTTCCATGGCCGACTTGCTCAGCTTCTCGCACGAAAAGTCGGCGTGCTCAAAGGGTTTGGCGTGAATTTTGTGCATGGTGCTGGTCGAGTTCGCCACGGTGCCCACTTTATAAGTATCAAATTCCTTCCACCAGTAAAGCGGCGCGGTTATATCCACGCTCACGATTATCTGGCGTATGAATTTGCGGTGGTCGCTGCCCGCTTTGCACAAACGCTTTGCCAGATCGAGATCGTTGGGACCAAGCACATATCTGCCCTTCCCGTCGTACTTGCTGTCGCTTCTGGCCCAGCTGTTCATAGGGTTACGCGCACCGCGGAGCGCCCCCTCAAAATTCATCACTCCGGTTTTTTCAATCAAAATCATAACTCCGCCTCCGAATTGATTTTATATGCCTCTATATATCAAGATTAATTACCGACGTGCCGTAGTCCTCTATGAATTGACGGCGCGGCTCCACCTTGTCGCCCATGAGGATAGTGAACGTCTCGTCGGCGCGGCGCGCGTCGTCGAGATCAACGCGCAGCATGATGCGGGTCTCGGGATTCATTGTGGTCTCCCAAAGCTGCTCGGGGTTCATCTCGCCCAGACCCTTATAGCGCTGTATAGTCGGCGCTCTGCCCTCGCCCATTTCTGAAAGTATCTTTTGAAGCTCGTCGTCGGAATAGGCGTATCGGTCGGTTTTGCCCTTGCTTATCTTATAAAGGGGCGGCTGCGCTATATACACGTGCCCGTCCTCGATAAGCGGACGCATATATCTGAAAAAGAACGTCAGCAGCAGCGTTCTGATATGGGCGCCGTCCACATCGGCATCGGCCATGATAACGACCTTGCCGTATCTCAGCTTTTCGAGATCGAACTCATCACCCAGACCCGCCCCGAGCGCGGTTATAACGGGCGTCAGCTTGTCGTTTCCGTATATCTTGTCTATCCTCGCCTTTTCAACGTTGAGCATCTTGCCCCAGAGCGGAAGTATCGCCTGGAACCGTCTGTCTCTGCCCTGCTTCGCCGAGCCTCCGGCCGAGTCTCCCTCGACGATGTATATCTCGGTATAGGTGTTGTCGCGGTCGGAGCAGTCGGCCAGCTTGCCCGGCAGCGAGCTGCTTTCAAGCGCCGACTTGCGGCGCGTGTTCTCTCTGGCGCGCTTTGCCGCCTCGCGAGCTCGGGAGGCTGTCAAAGCCTTGTCAACGATCGTCTTGGCTACCGACGGGTTCTCGTCAAAAAACTCGGTCAGCTTCTCGTTTATCATTTTCTCAACGACGTTTCTGATCTCACTGTTGCCCAGCTTGGTCTTGGTCTGTCCCTCGAACTGCGCCTCGGTGACCTTGACGCTGATTATGCACGCGAGACCCTCGCGGGTGTCCTCGCCCTTTAGGTTGGCGTCGCTCTCCTTGAGCATACCGTTTTTTCGGGCGTAGTCGTTTATTACCTTGGTAAGCGCCGACTTAAAGCCGGTCTCGTGGGTTCCGCCCTCGGTGGTGTTGATGTTGTTGGCAAAGCTGATTATCATTTCGCTGTAGCCGTCGTTATACTGCATGGCGACCTCCGCCTCGCAGGTTTCGCGCACCGCGTTGACATATATAACATCTTGGTGTATGGGCTCCTTGTTGCGGTTCAAAAACTCAACAAACTCGCGGATACCGCCGTCGTATCTCAGCTTTATCTCTTTTTTGTCCTCGGGAGCGTCCTCGCGCTTGTCGCGCAGGATTATCGTTATGCCCGCATTGAGAAAAGCCTGCTCGCGGAGCCTGCGGCGCAGGATGTCGTAGTCATAGACAAGATCCTCGAAAACCTCGGGATCGGGCTTAAAGTGGACCTTTGTTCCTGTCTCGGTCGTGTCGCCGACCATCTTTAGCTTTCCGCAGCTGTTTCCGCGCTCGTATTTCTGGTAGTGAACGTGCTGACCGTCCCTTATCCAGACCTCCAGATACTCCGACAGCGCGTTAACGACCGAAGCGCCGACGCCGTGGAGACCGCCCGACACCTTGTATCCGCCGCCGCCGAACTTTCCGCCCGCGTGCAGCTGGGTGAACACCACCTCGACCGCAGGTATTCCCATTTTGGGATGTATTCCCGTGGGTATTCCGCGGCCGTTGTCGATAACGGTTATCGAGTTATCGGGCTCTATCTCGACCAGTATCTCGGTACAGAATCCCGCCAGAGCCTCGTCGATCGAGTTGTCGACTATCTCATAAACCAGATGATGGAGACCTCGCGAGGTGGTGGAGCCGATATACATTCCGGGTCTCTTTCTGACCGCCTCCAGGCCCTCAAGCACCTGTATCTGATTCTCGTCGTATGATTCCTCTATCGGAACGCTTGTGATATGTTGTTCTTCCTGCATAACTTGTTTGCCTTTCTGCCCAAAATATTTATCTGAACCGCCCATCCGCCCGGGCAAGGCGGAGACGATGGGGTTTGCGTCCGTTTAAAACTTAAAGTCCGGCAGAGCGTAGGCCGAGTAGTCGTTTATCCTTTCGGCTCTTCCCGCCAGCGCTCTTGATGAAATATTGGTTATATACACCTTGTTGACATGGTTCTGCCTCACAAGCACGACCGACTTGGGCACATCCTCGGCCACGGTTATCACCGAGCCGTTTTCCTGCGCTCTGCGCAAAAATTCTCTGGAATTTTTGGCAATCGTCAGGTTGTCCATGTCCAGTATCGCGATAATATCGTCGGTGTCGACCGCTGTGTTTTTTCCCAGATGAAGGTACATACAACCATTCCTTTTTTGTTTGTTGATTTATTTCTTTACGACAGCCGCTCTGCGGAGCCGTTTTTGACATATATTTTGCTGATATCTCCGCCGCCTTCCATGCTCTCGGAGAATTCCTCAAGATCGGTGCAGGTGATTATTATCTGCATATCGTCTATGCTTTTTAGCACGAACCTGCGGCGGTTTTTGTCAAGCTCGCTCATGATATCGTCCAGCAACAGTACGGGCGTTTCGCTTATTTCGTCTTTAATAAGCCGAACCTCCGCCAGCTTCTGCACCAGCACGATCGTTTTCTGCTGCCCCTGCGAGGCGAACGAGCGCGCGTCCTTGCTGTTTATCTCATAGACTATATCCTCGCGGTGGGGGCTGACCACCGTCTCGCGGTACTCCGCCTCTCTCGCAGCGGCGGCTTTGAGCTTTTCACGCAGCGCGGCCTCGATCTCGCCTCGGCCGTATTTTTTATCAAGACCTATCTTGCCCGCGCATGACATATATTTGATCGTCAGTTCCTCGCTTCCGCCGGATATCTCCTTTTGGATCTCCGCCGCTAACCTCTCGAGCCTGCTCAGAAACTCTATTCGATACCCGATTATCTCGGTCGAGTAGGCGACCAGCTTCTCGTTCATGATCTCAAGCAGCGTGCCGTTCGGCTCGGACATTCTGAGAAGGGCGTTCTTGCTGTCAACCACCTTGCGCAGATTCGACAGCGCCGAAAAATAGTTCGGTCTGAGCTGGCTTATCAGCATGTCGAGGTTCCGCCGCCTGCCCCGCGGGCCTTCCTTGACCAATCCCATAAGCTCGGGCCCGAAATAGACTACGTTGAACTTGCCCAAAAGCTCGCTGTTTTTTCTAACGGGTATCTCGTTGTAGGTTATGCTCTTGCGGCGGCCGCGGCTCAGCTCAATCTCAAAAACGCTGTCTCGGTCGTAGGCGTTAAAGTCAAGCCCGATCCCGGCGCGGCTCTCGCCGTGGCGTATCAGCTCTGCGTCCTTGCCCGTTCGGTTCGAGCGCCCCAGCGAGAATATATGCACCGCCTCTAAAATATTCGTCTTGCCCTGGGCGTTGTCGCCGTATATCACATTTATGCCCGCTCCGAACTCTATCTCCTGCTTTTCGTAATTGCGAAAGTTTTCAAGCCTCAGTTTATTCGCTCTCATCCGCCGCGCTTAGTAGGAGCTTCTCAGTCTGATGGGCAGGATCATATACATATAATCGTCGCCATCTTTGGGTGTTATTATCAGCGGGTTAACGCTCTTGTTGAACCGCATCACTATCTCATCGTCGGGCACCACGCTGAACACGTCCTGCAAATATCTGTTGTAGAATCCTATCTCCAGCATCGTGTCGGGCGGCGTGTCAACCGCTATGTTGTCGTCTACCGAGCCCGCAGCCGTTGCGCAGGAAACATTGATGTTGCCGTCTGTTATGGTGAACTTGATGGGGCCCTTGATAACGTCGTTTATGATTATAAGCGACGCTCTGCGCACCGAATCGGCTATCATCGCGGTCGAGCATTCGAGCTCAAGCTCAAACGACGTCGGGATTATCCGCTCGTAGTTGGTGTACGCGCCCTCGATCAGCCGCGTCACCATGCGGCAGTTGTCGATTATAAACATGGCGTGGCCGGGCGCGGCTATGACCTTTATCTCGCCATCCGAATCACCTATGATCCTCGCCAGCTCGGTCAGCGACTTTTCGGGTATTATCATTTCCTTAGGCTCGAACTCGCCCTCAAGACTCACGCTGCGCTTTGCTATCCTGTAGCCGTCCAGCGCGACCATCGAAAGGCCGTGGCTCATTATTTTAAGCTGTGCGCCGGTCCTTGTGGGGTCGTTGTCGGTCTTGGCCGCCGCGAATGCCGTGGTCTCAATCATATTTTTGAGCACCGCCGCGGGCAGGCTCACCGAATATTCCTCGTCCACTCTGGGCAGATCTGGGAAATCGTCTGCCGGTATGCCCGGTATCTCGATCTTGGCGTTGCCCGCCTTTATCAGCGTCAGATTATTTTTGTCGGTCTCTACCGAAACCGAGGGGCTGCCCGACGCCGCCACGATCCTCGCGAGGAGTTTGGCGTTTAAAACAACCTCGCCGGGCTCGCGCACGTCCGCCTCAATGACCGACTCTATCGCGATCTCAAGATCGTTGCCCGTGACCGTGAGGCGTCCGCCATCCTCCGCCTTTATATAAATTCCCTCAAGCACCGCCATGCTGGAGCGGGCCGAAACCGCTCTTGAAGCGTCGGTTATCACCGCGTTTAACGTGTCTCTGCTGCAAATAAATTTCATAAAAACTTTCCTTTCGCACTACAATTTTTCTGTTGTTTCAGGTAAATATTTCACTTCTTTAATTATACCATAACGGTTTTTTTAACGCAACAATTTTTTAAAATTTTTCAAAGTTTTTACGCGCTGAAAAGTGCCGAAAATACGCCGTTTTTTCGGGATTATTTAGTCACAATTTCCACGCCTCAAAAGGCGCGGAAAAAGGCCCGCCGCAACCGCCGAAAAATCCGCGCGCGGCTAATTTATTTCAAAAAAATATTGACCTTTCGGAAAATAGTGGTATAATAAAAAAAGAATTTTTTGGAGGTGCAAATTTATGAAATACAGTGATATTATTGTGACCGACTCGGTCAAGTATGTCGGCGTTCAGGATTACGATCTTGACCTGTTCGAGGGGCAGTATATAATCCCCAATGGCGTGGCGTATAACTCCTATGTTATCATGGACGAAAAAATCGCGGTCATGGACACGGTTGACAAACGCGCGTGCGACGAGTGGCTCGGCAATCTCGACGAGGTACTGGACGGCAAATCCCCCGACTATCTGGTGGTCCAGCATATGGAGCCAGACCACTCGGCGAGCATCAAGGCCGCCGCGGAAAAATACCCCGATATGAAGATCGTGGGCAACGCCAAGACCTTTGTGATGATCGACCAATTTTTTGATATTGATATAGAGGACCGCAAGGTTACGGTAAAGGAAGGCGACACGCTTGAGCTCGGCAGCCACACTCTGACATTCGTTATGGCGCCCATGGTCCACTGGCCTGAGGTTATGGTGACCTACGAGAGCTCGGAGAAAATTTTGTTCGCTGCTGACGGCTTCGGCAAGTTCGGCGCCCTCGACACCGACGAGGACTGGGACTGCGAGGCCAGACGCTACTACTTCAACATTGTCGGCAAGTACGGCGCACAGGTGCAGGCGCTGCTTAAAAAGGCGGCCGCTCTCGACATTCAAATCATCTGCCCGCTCCACGGTCCCATCCTCAAAGAGGACCTCGGCCACTACATCGGCCTTTACGACACCTGGAGCAAGTACGAGCCCGAAAGCCGCGGCGTGTTTATTGCCTACGCCTCGATATACGGCAACACAAAAAAGGCCGCCGAAAAGCTGGCGGAGCTGCTTAAAGAAAAGGGCGCGGAAAAAGTCTCGATCGCCGATCTGGCCCGCGACGACTGGGCCGAGTGTGTTGAGGACGCGTTCCGCTATGACCGCCTGGTTATCGCCTCGCCCACATACGACGGCGGAATCTTCACTCCGGCGGACGAGTTTATCCATCACCTTATCGCCAAGACCTACAGGAACCGCAAGGTCGGCATAATCGAAAACGGAACCTGGGCTCCCTCGGCGGGCCAAAAAATCAAGGCCGCCATGGAAAGCCTCAAAGGCATCGAGGTAATTGAGCCTATCGTCACCGTTAAGTCATCAATGAAGCCCGAGACTGTCGAGGCCCTGAATGCCCTGGCGGATGCTTTGGTAAAATAAATAAAAACAAATCGGTTGTTTCCTTTTGGGAAACAACCGATTTTATTTTACTATTTAACTTTTCTGCGGATCAGGATCAGGCACAGCGCGCCGACCACAATAACGTAGCCAACGTACTTGCGCACTTCCTCTCTGAGCGCCGCGTCGACTCCGGGCAAAAAGCTGCCCGCCACCACAATTATCAGCAGCGCGAACCATACCGCCGCTATTATATAAAATGTTTTTCTTTTCATAGGGCACCTCTTTTTACATGATCTCTCTCATGACCGCGTACACCATATACGCCGCGTACATCAGCACCATGCAGATTCCGGGCAGCCGCTCTATCTTGTTTCGGGCGCGCACCACTATGTACACGATAACGCTGAATCCCAAGAACAGACAGAGGTCGATGACAGAAAGACTTCCTACTTTATAAGGGCTTATAGCTCCCGAAAGTCCCGCGACTCCCAGTATATTGAAAATATTCGAGCCTATAACGTTGCCCATCGCCAGGTCGTTCTCTCCCTTGCGGGTGGCGACCAAAGAGGTCACCAGCTCGGGCAGGGACGTTCCGACCGCCAGTATCGTGAGGCCTATGATAACGTCGCTGAGGCCGAAGGCTTTGGCTATATCGGTCGCCGCGTCAACGGTCATATCACCGCCGATAACGATACCCGCGATTCCTATTATCGTGAAAATAATACTTTTAAGGGGCGACATAACCTTGATATCCTCGCCGGCCTCGGTCCTGTTTTTCAGAGCCGCGAACACCAGATATATCAGATAGGCGATAAGCAGGGCGAACAATATTATTCCCTCGATCCTGCCAATCATAAATTGTCCGCCGCCCAAAAACAGGCTGTCAACTATGAACAGCATAAGAATCAGTCCCACAATGATCGAAAACGGAAAATCGCGATTTTTTAGATCCTTCGAAACGGGCAGATTTTTTATCACGGCGCAGGCGCCCGCGACAACCAGAAGATTAAACAAATTGGAGCCCAGCACGTTGCTGATAACTATGTCGTTGCTGCCCTTGAGCGCCGCGGACACCGATACCGCCATCTCGGGCGCGCTGGTGCCCATAGCGACAATGGTGAGGCCGACCACAATGCTCGGCACTTTGAGCAGTCTCGCGATCGACGATGTGCCGTCCACAAAAAAATCCGCGCCCTTGATGAGCAGCACAAAGCCCACCAAAAGCCATACATACATTAATATACTTTCCATAACCTTCCTCCATTTCAGCAAACTGCATATCTCTCTATTATTATTCTAACATATATTAACATATATTACAAGTTATTTTTTTATTAATAACTGATTTTATTAAAAATTCGCCAAACAATAAAAAATCCTTGAAATCCTGCGAATTATAGTGTATAATATTTCAAAAACAAAATATACGAGGTGATTTATTTGAAGAAAAAGATTATCGCGGCGACGCTGCTGCTGAGCATAACACTTCTTTGCGCCGCGCCGGCTTTCGCGTTCAGCTTTCCGGAACCCGATTGGGGAGCTCTTCTGCGTGAAAAAGAAAATATGGTAAACGAGACGGATTTTGAGCTGTACGCCGAGGCAAGTCCCGACCATGCCCCATATTACGGCGCGCGGCTGGAACCGCGCAGCGGAGCCTATCTGGGAATGATAGCCGAAACATCGGACGAATTCAGACCCCTGAGTTCCTACCTGACATATATTGACAACATGAATCAGCCCGATCTGTATTATCCCGCAAATCAAATGATAAAAGATGACGACGTGGCAACGATGGTGGGCTGGACAATACACAGCCTGGACATGGTGGATATTAATCATGTGCGCAATGTTTTAAACACTCTGAGCTCTTACAACAAGCCCATGTTTATCCGTTTTGCCAACGAAATGAACACATCGGGCATAGGCGACGATCCCACAAAATATGTCGATACCTTCAGGGCCGTCGCCAACGTGGTCCACGAGTACCCGAACTTTGCAATGGTATGGTCACCCATTGACTTGGGCTCTCTTGACAGGCCCTTTAAATACTATTATCCCGGCGACGAGTATGTGGATTGGGTAGGCGTCAGCTGCTACAGTCTCAGATATTTTCAGGGCAACCCGAACACGACCTATAAAGACAGCGTGTATTTTATGACCGGCGATTACGCCTGGGCAACGAACCGCCTTAAGCCGATATTAAAATTCATGAGCGATTACAACATTCAAAAGCCGGTTATGATAAGCGAGGGCGGAGTGACAACCGCCACAAACCACGGCCCGGTCGATGAAAGCTGGGTGGCGCCGAGACTGAGAAACATGCTGTGGAGCGTTATTATGAAATACCCCCAGATAAAAATGATAAATTATTTCAATATCGACAGACCGGATGAGGCTGTAAGATATCCGATCTCCGGTTATTCCTACGCGAGTAACATATTTAAAGAAGCGGCTCAATGCGACGCGTATCTCCACAGCGCGAGCGACACGGCAGACTTCGTGTTCCGGCCCGCGAACAATGCGGGAACTCTCGCCGCCAAAAACGGTCTTGTAAGGCTCTACACATTGGCATATATGCCCAAGAATCCGAACATTACCGTCAATTATTATATCGACGGAACGTGGAAGCACTCGGCAAATCAAATACCGTATATATATAACTTTGATATCTCGGCACTGACGGACGGAGCGCACACGCTGAAAATATCCGCCTCGGGCAGCGAAAAGAGCTACACGTTCTACAAAAGAGGCGGAGCTATACAGTTCGGCGCAGAACCCGCGTATGTGCCTGCGGCGCCGACAATAAACGTCAATCTCAACGGCAGAAAGCTCACCTTTGACCAGCCTCCCGTTATGGAAAGCGACCGCGTACTGGTGCCGATGCGCAAAATATTCGAAGAGCTGGGCGCCAACGTTTACTGGGACAATGCCTCGCAGACCGCTATCGCGGAAAAAGGCAGCAGGACGATCCTGATTAAAATTAACGCCTCCTATATGATAATAAACGGCGATCGGGAATCTCTTGACGTGCCCGCCCGTTTGATAGGCGACCGCACAATGGTCCCCGCCCGAGCCGTAAGCGAAGCCCTCGGCTGCTACGTTACCTGGGACGACGCCACCCAAACCGTGGTCATAATTGATTAATAAGCGATTATAAAAATCCCGCGGCCACCCCGCGGGATTTATTATTTTACTGCGCCGCGGTCAGCAGCTTTTGTGTGACTCTTGACTGAACTTCAACATAATATGCCGCATCGGCGGTAGACAGCTCATCCTCATCAACGGCCTCAAATTTTGTCATGGTCTCCGCATATTTTGCCATGTACTTTAAATAATCTCCAAGCATTCCGGCAGGGCTGCCACCATCCTCATATTTTTTCATAAACGCGATGTACTCGTCAAAAAATTGCTCGTAGCTGTCCATGGTCGCTTTAAAATCGGCGCTGACACCATTTGCCGCCGCAGGCGCTTCCTGCGCCGTCTGCGCCGCGGTATCGAGCACAGGCTCGGGCGTCGGTGCCGTTCGAGTAGCCGCCTCAGCCTGCGCCGCTGTTTCTTGATCAACGCTTATATTTATATACATTAAGCCGTTACCTTCGTAATTTACTTTAAGCTCATATCCACTTGGATTACTCGCGCTGAATTCCTTATCATTTCTGTTGTAATCCAGACTGAATCCCATTTCCATACACTTATTAACATACGCGTCATATTTTTCTTTTGTCGTGTCGGACAGGTACGCCGAGATCTCAGTGGAACTTTCTTTTAAAATTTTTCCGACCGTTGATTCGGGCTTTGGTATCTGACCGGCAATCGCGCTTGTCGGCCATTGTATATTCTCGGTCTTTATGGGAGCCTTGAGCTTTATGTTCAAAGTGTTTGCGTAACCCATATAATCCAGATTAAGTTTATAGCCTTCCGCGTTAAAGGCTGTATACTTGTTGCCGTTTTCTTCCGCCTCGACATTAAACCCTTTCGTCAAACAATCGCTTAGATATTGCTCATATTGCTGAGGGGATATCTGCTCCACATTCAAATTTAATTGTTCCTTTGTGTTCTGATAAACAAGTCCTTTTTCGGATGCGGGCTGAGGAATAGCTGATTTCATCAGAATATCGTCCCACTTAAACATCCCAATTTTCGAATCGGATGTATAAGATGCAGTCGTATTCGTTTTTGAACCGAAATGGATTTTTGACGCGTATATTGACAGCGGAACAAGCACAATGCCTATAATCGCCAAAATGACATGCAAATTCCGTTTTTTCTCTTTTATGACGCGCGCTCCCATCAACCACGAAAGGATCAAAAAAATCGCTGAAGCCAAACAAATAATACCGGAAATAATCTTGTTTCCGGAAAAGACACCGAAACCGCTGATACCCATAATCACAGCGAGAAGAATTGTGATTTTACTGAATTTGCTCTTTTTGTATACATAAGCCTCGGCTTTTTCCGTCGCGGTCTTTTCTTTTTCGGCATAGTGCCTGAATTTCTCCCTTTCCAATTCGTGTTTGCTTGTTTCCACATCTTTGTATGCCTGAGACTTGATTTTCTGGACTCTCACCGCCTCGCTCTCATCAAGCATGTTATCGACGTCAAATTCCCCGCCGCAATATTCGCAAACCGCTTTTTCCTGAGCCTCGTCGATCTTAAGACTTCCTCCGCACGTTGGACACACAAGCGATGTCACTTTTTGCCTTTGCTTTTCGTTAGCCATAACGACCTTCCTTTCTGTATTTATTTTTTAAGTCTGCACTGCTTATTCCTCTTATCAAGCAAAGAAATAAGACTGTCGGCATTTGCCTTGCAAAGCTCATGGTCACCCGCGTTTGCCGATTCCTCAAAAGCTTTAAACTGTTTTTGAATTTGACCGTCAATATCCGCAAGCGCTGTGGATGATATCGGGTCCGAATATCTGAGCGCGTCATAAATTCTCTCAGACTCCGCCCTGACTTCGGAATCGGACGCGCTGCTCACCAAATGTTCCGCCTCGGCCGTAAGAGAACGTATCATAAAAGATTTAGTCATAATTTCCTCGTCTGTTTCCGAGATCGTGCCGACGGCAAAACGCGCCGCCAAAACGGCGATCACGGATATCCCGAGCATCGTCACGCAAATCGCCGCTCCTCGCCTGATCGTGACAAACGGAACGATCATACATATCGCTCCCGAAACAAGCATCATCGCGAGACAAGCGTAAACAATTATAATCAGCAAAACATTATAAAACGTCTTTTGAGGAGACTCGTTTCCGAGCACTGCGTAGCCGCACGCCAACTGACCCACAAAAGCTATAAGTATAAATACATAGCCGGTCCAAAATCCGCCGCGCACGACATTAAAAGCAACAGGCGTCAAAAATGTCAGCGCATTGAAAATAATGCAGCAAACACACCACACAACCGCGTATAAAATAAATTTTTTATTCATTCCGCGCACCTCTCTTTGCGCCGCACCTGGGGCAGAATTTGCCCTCTCTCTCAAAAGCGTACCCGCATTGCGGGCATGTTTCCGCCGCTTTCGCGACGGCCGCTCCGCACTCCGTGCAGAAATTATCGCTCGGAGCTAATTTTGAGCCGCAGTTTTCGCAAAACATATTTTGCGCTGATGAGACGGGAGCCTGAGGATTGTTGACCGCTCCGACAGCGTCGTTCATCATTCCCGAAACCATGCCGCCGACCGCGCCGCCGACGCCCGCCATCGTGCCGAACCCGACGCCCATATTGGTAAACTCCCCCACAGCCTCGTTTTGCGCCACCTTTTCGGCAACGTCAAAACCGCGCTCCTGCTGATATGTATAGCCCTCTTGGGCGCGTTTTTCCGCCTGCGCCTTAGAGTCGATAACCACTTTTTTGGCCTCGGTCTCCGCGTGTATAACATCTGTCTGCTGCTTGATCTTCGCCTCGGCAACATCCGCGTATTTGCGAAAATGCAGCTCCTTGAATTTCTCATACTGCTCGTCGCCGTCAGGCTTCGACACGGTTGTGATCAAGAATTGCTCAAGCGCCACACCATACGTTTCAAAATCCGATATGAGCAGCTTTTTTATGGATTCCGAAAAAGCGGAAAGGTTTTCGTCGATTTCGAATATATTTATTTTTTCGCTCTTTATAACCTTGGCGATATATGTCTTGACCCTCGTCATAAGAAAAGCGCGGAAAAATCCCACTAATTGTTTGCGGCTCAACTCCCGCTCCGTTCCCACCAGCTTAAGCAGCAGCTTGCGGCTGTCGGCCGCGCGCAGACTCATCTCGCCCGACGCGCCCAGAGAAATCGGAAAATCATAATTAGGCTCGATATACTGAATACGGGAGTCGGTCCCCCATTTTATCGCCATCTGCTCCGTCTTGTTTATAAAATATACCTCACAATGGAATGGCGACAATCCGCCCGTCGGTATATTTATCACTTTGCTCAAAAGCGGTATGTTTTGGGTTTTAAGCGTGTATCTGCCGGGCCCGAACAGGTCAAGCGCCTGTCCGTTCTGATAAAAAACAGCTTCTTGATTTTCATGAACAATAAGCTGTGACAAGCGATTAAAATCCTCACACGGGTGTTTCCATATAAACGTATTGTTATCGCCCTCATATTTAATCACATCAAACATTTTAAGCTTTGCCATGTTTAATCCTGCCTTTCTATTTCAATATTCTCAACGGAAAACTCCAGACACATCTGGATAACTTCGTTCCTGTTCCTTCCGGTCATCTCACAAATATTGTCAATTTCTCGGATCAGGTCATTTGGCAACCTTGCCGAGACGACCGCCGTTTCGCCGACATATTTTTTTGCCGTGATAACAAGTTTTTTCTTTGCCAAATATATCCCCCCTGTTTTTCTGTCATTATATCACAATTGTATACAATTGTCAACACGTTTTGCAAAATACTAACGATAAAATTTTGTGTTACTTCTATCAAATCAAAAAACAACCCCTCAGGCAAAACCCGCGGGGCTCGTATCAACCTCATAATGAAAATGCAATATTTATATTTTATAAACCGAAAAAGAGTTGTAAATTTTAATACATTGTGATATAATTAAAGCAGTTAAATTTATAGATTGGGTATTGTTATGAAAAATATAAGGTATTCAAAGCAAGCAATAAAGACTATTAA
Source organism: uncultured Monoglobus sp. (assembly GCA_947624775.1). Taxonomy (GTDB): domain Bacteria; phylum Bacillota; class Clostridia; order Monoglobales; family Monoglobaceae; genus Monoglobus. Next base: position 28,158 of record CANQLT010000009.1, on the reverse strand, counting down.
CGCTATGGACCGACCAACAAAGCTAAGGATTAAAACCGCCGTTGAAAAATTACCTGACGGTGATGTTAAGCCTTTGAAGGGTACGAAAGACAGTTTTCGGATTCGCGTTGGAAATTGGCGTATATTATTTTCGTATATGTCACAAGACGAAGTGTTAATTGAAAAGATTGCACCGCGCGGAGAAGTGTATAAGGGGGTACAATAATATGTCACCAATCAAAAATCAACTTTTGGAAATAATAGATTATATGCCTATGCGTGAGCAGATTTTACTTCTTGAAATAGCTCAGCGATTTGTTCCCGATGATATTGCAACACCCGACGATCTGGCGGCTATAAAGGCGGCGCGAGCCGAATACCAAAACGGTGAGACAATATCGCACGAAGACATTAATTGGGATTAAACAAATCCCCGCGGCATATCAAGCCGCGGGGATTTGTTATTTGCTGAGTTTATACAGCACGTATTGATTGAGCGAAACGCCTTCTCTTTCCGCGGCCGCGGCAAGGGAGCGATGAAGAGATTTCGGAACTCTGACAACAAATTTGCCGCTGTATCTGTCCACGCTGTTCGGCAGCGGCACATCAAATCCGTTTTCAAGCTTTGTCTCAATATATCCTTCCATTGCATCCAAAATATTTTGATACGCCTCATCAAACGTTTCGCCGTCGCTCTGACAGCCGTCAAGCTCCATTACGCGCGCGTAATAATACTCGCCGCTCTCGTCATTGACTTTTTGGATAATAAAGTTATAAGGCAGTTTCATATATTCTTTTACAGTCATTTAAACCTCCATTTTTCGCGGACAATTATATGTCGTACACATTTTACAATACCTCTTATAATCCTCGGAAATGCAGCATAAATAATAATCACACTCGTTACAACATGCGTAAGGATGCGTTATCTCATCATAATTGTTATCATTGCCGGGACAATCCTTCCCATAATTACCCGGAATCAATTCCACTCCCGTTACATCAAATATCATTTTATCAACCCCATAATGAAAAATGCGCAGCCGGAGCCGCGCAAAAAAATGCACAAACTCCAATTGCTGCAACACAATTTCACAACAATGTCAAGAACAGACAACGCGTAAACAGAGCGTGCATTTTTATCAATGATAAAAATGACACACGTTATCTGTTCTGTTAAACTGTGAAATTATGTTGCAAGATTATTTTAGCATAACACTGACAAAAATGCAATATTTGTATTTTATAAACCGAAAAAGAGTTGTAAATTACAATGTTTTGTGATATAATTAAATTAATATCGGATTATTGAAAGGGTGATAGTATGTCAAACAGAGAAATCGCGATTGATTTGATAAATAATCTTCCCGAATATAAACTGGCATATATTGTAACATTTCTCAAAGGCGTTACCTATGATGATGATATTGAAGACGACATTTATTGCCGCAAGTTGGTTGATGAATATTTAAGCGACAAAAGTCCCGACAAACACGAGACAGTTTCGATTGAAGATTTGGCAAAGGAATTGGACATCACCTTATGAAATATCATGTTGTAATTGAGAAAAAACCTTTGAAATTCATAATGAAACAGCCGCGTAATCAACAAGAGCGGCTGCTCAGGGCAATTTATAAACTTCCGGATAACGGAGACATTGCCGCGATAACCGACAGAGAAGGTTATTTCAGACTGCGCGTCGGAGATTATCGTATTATATTCACTGTTGATAACGGCAAATATATTGTTTGCGTTATAGACGCGGGAAACCGCGGTCAAATTTATAAAAAATATTAAAAAACAACCCCCGCGGGATTGCCGCGGGGGTTTTGTTTTTTGATTAAACCAGCTCCAGAACGGAAACTTCGGCTGCGTCGCCGCGGCGGGGTCCGATCTTGATGATTCTTGTGTATCCGCCGTTTCTGCTTTGATACTTGGGAGCGATTTCGTCGAACAGCTTCGTTACGACTTCTCTCTTTGTAATGTACGAGAGCGCCTGTCTCTTGGTGTGAAGCGTGTTCTTTTTACCGAGTGTTATCATTTTATCCGCCATTCTCTTAACCTCTTTGGCTCTGGTAGTGGTGGTCTCAATCTTGCCGTTCTCCAGAAGCGAGGTCGTGAGATTTCTGAGCATAGCGCGTCTGTGAGCGGTCGGTCTGCCCAGCTTTCTCTGCTGTGCCATATAAATCACCTCTTCCTGTAATTCTTAAACTATTAATCGTCGCTGGCGAGGCTTAGGTCCATAGCCTGAAGCTTCGACATAACTTCCTCAAGCGACTTTCTGCCCAGGTTTCTTACCTTCATCATGTCGCTTTCGCTGCGGGTCGTCAGGTCCTGAACGGTGTTGATGCCCGCGCGTTTCAGACAGTTGTAGGAACGGACTGACAGATCAAGCTCCTCGATCGTTGTCTCGAGGACTTTCTCTTTCTGTCCCTCTTCCTTCTCTATCATGATCTCAACATTTTTCGCGTTGTCTGACAAATCAATGAACAGGCTTAAATGCTCGCTGATTATCTTCGCCGCGAGTGACACCGCCTCGGCGGGGGTTATGGTTCCGTTTGTCCAAATCTCGATCGTGAGTTTGTCGTAGTCGGTAACGTTGCCCACGCGGGTCGTGTCGGTATAATAATTAACTTTTTCAACCGGTGTGAATATAGAGTCTGTCGCTATAACGCCGATCTGACCCTGAATAAGCTCCTTGTTCTGGTCCGACGAAATATAGCCGCGGCCCTTGTCTATGGTTATCTCCATAAACAGCTTGGCGTCCTCGTCCAGCGTCGCTATATGCAGATCCTCGTTGAGGATCTCCACGTCCGCGTCATGCTTTATGTCGCGGGCGCAAACCTCTCCGGCGCCCTCCTGATTGATATATATCGTCTTGGGGCCGTCAGAGTGAAGCTTGATCACCAGATTCTTTATGTTCAGTATGATCTCGGTAACGTCCTCTTTTACTCCGGGTATCGTGGAAAACTCATGAAGCACTCCGTCGATCTTGACCGATGTGGAAGCCACGCCGGGCAGCGATGACAGGAGCATTCTTCTCAGGGAGTTACCGAGGGTCGTGCCGTAGCCCCGCTCGAGGGGCTCGATGACGAACTTCGCGTATCTGTCGTCATCCGACGCCTCAACACATTCTATTCTCGGCTTTTCAATTTCAATCATTGTTCACCCTCCTATAAAATTAGGACTATAGGCTGAGCCTATTATTTGCTGTAATACTCGACTATCAAGTGCTCCTCTACAGGGAAGTCGATATCCTCTCTGTCAGCAAGCGCAATGATCTTACCTTCCAATGTGTCTTTGTTCATGTCGATCCACTTGGGAACCAGTCTGTTGGAATTTCTCTCAACGATGTCCTTCATTCTGTCGGCTGTTCTGCTCTTTTCCTTCAGGCTGATGACCTCGCCCGGCTTAACCAGGTATGAGGGGATGTTAACTCTCTTGCCGTTCACGGTAACGTGGCCGTGGTTTACTATCTGTCTCGCCTCGCGTCTTGTGTTAGCAAGACCCATGCGATAGATAACGTTGTCAAGTCTCGACTCAAGGATGCTCAGCAGGCATTCGCCCGTAACGCCGTTCATCTTTGTAGCCATTACATAATATTTAGCGAACTGCTTCTCGAGAACGCCGTAGATGAATCTGACCTTCTGTTTCTCGTTAAGCTGCATGCCATATTCGCTCTGCTTTTTGCGTCTCTGGTCAAACGTTCTGTTCGAGCTCTTGTCAATACCCATAACGGTAGGCTCTATGCCCAGAGTGCGGCATCTTTTAAGAACAGGCTGCATATTTTTAGCCATTTTATTTCCTCCTTCAAATCTAATTTAAAAAATCGCGATACGCGCCAAACTACACGCGTCTTCTCTTGGGCGGTCTGCATCCGTTGTGGGGAATGGGCGTAACGTCCTTGATCATGTTTACCTCAAGGCCGGCGACCTGAAGCGCTCTGATAGCGGCCTCGCGTCCCGAGCCGGGACCCTTAACGTATACCTCGACCGTCTTTAAACCATGTTCCATCGCTGCTCTCGCCGCGGTCTCAGCGGCCATCTGCGCCGCGAAGGGTGTGCTCTTCTTGGATCCCTTGAATCCCAGTCCGCCCGCGCTTGCCCATGAGATCGCGTTGCCGGCAACGTCTGTAATTGTAACAATGGTGTTGTTAAATGTAGATTTGATATGTGCAGCGCCGCGCTCGATATGCTTTTTCTCTCTGCGGCGTCTGGTTCTCTTTACTGCTTTTGCCATTGTATCTTTCACCTCCTATAAGAAATACGGCATCTTTTGACATATCATCAAAAGAAAATTCAAAATCAATAAACCAATCGCTTATTTCTTCTTGTTCGCGATGGTTCTCTTGGGACCCTTGCGGGTTCTGGCGTTTGTCTTGCTGCGCTGTCCGCGAACGGGGAGACCCTTTCTGTGACGGATTCCCCTGTAGCAGTTGATCTCCATCAAGCGCTTGATGTCAAGAGCGATGTCTCGTCTCAGATCACCTTCAACGTTGTAGTTGTCGATCTCGTTTCTGAGCTTCTGAACGTCTTCCTCCGTCAGATCACGGACTCTGGTGTCCGGATTAACGCCTGTTGCCGCCAAAATCTTTCTGGAAGTGGAGAAACCGATTCCGAAAATGTATGTGAGGCCTGCCTCAACTCTTTTGTCATTCGGTAAATCCACACCTGCGATACGTGCCATAATTATTTCACCTCCATAAATTTTTCAATGAAAAAGCGGAGCAGAATTTCACCCATACTGCTTGCATATGGCATCGGCAAAAAATAAAGTGGTTTTGATGCCTGACCCTGCTCCCGCGGTTTGATTATCTCTTAGCCCTGCTTCTGCTTATGGCGGGGGTTCTCGCAGATAACCATTACCTTGCCTTTTCTTTTAATTATTTTGCACTTTTCACAAATAGGTTTAACTGAAGGTCTTACTTTCATTTCCTTCACCTCCTAAATTTGTATTATGTCCGAAAATATGACTGCCCATACTAACGAACCGTAATATTTTACCATAATTTCTTTTCAAAGTCAAGTAATTTCGTTAATTCCGACTATGTAAATCTTCAACAAACTTTGATATTTTTTATCTGAATTTTAAGTCAAGATTTTCGGTTTTGGTGATTTGACGAACCTGCTCCGACCTGTCGATTATTTTTTTCTCGACTCTCGTCTTTTGCTCGCCCTCGAGGACCTTGGGCTGATAGTTGTTGCCGGATCCCGACGAGGTTATCGAGCAGGGAATGATTTCATACTCATCGGTATTGGCCGCCATGCCCTCCCTGAACCTGAACGTCTGTCGGAATATCATCGTGTCGGTGTCGCTCGGATTGGGGTTCCCGCCGAAACAGAAATTGCCCAGGCTGTAGCATATATACTTGCCGTGATATTTTTCAACACCCTGGAGCACGTGCGGATGGTGCCCGATCACCAGATCGGCTCCCAGATCGACCGCTTTGTGAGCCAGCTCGATCTGCTCCTCGCTCGGTTTTTCGGCCTTTTCCTCGCCCCAATGCACCTCGACTATAACCAGATCGTCGTCCTCGGTCTCGCGCATCACGGGATCAATAAGCTTGTCTGCCGATTCGTCCAGCTGATACAGGCCCGCGACCGCCACGTTCGCGCCGTTTATGTTAAACCTCGCGATCTCGCCGTCCTTGGCATACTTTATGCCGGCCCTGTCCAGCGCCTCTTTCGTGTCCCTGAGCGAGACTTCGCCGTAGTCGCTGCTGTGGTTGTTCGCCAGCGTCACACCCTCAACGCTGCCGCTTGTGAGGATCTCGGTATACTCGGGCTTGCCCCTGAAGGCGTAGGTCTTGTCCGCCCTCTCTCCGTTTTCGGAAAGAGTGCCCTCAAAATTTACAATCGTCAGATCATCTTCCTCAAAAATGCTTTTAACATTTTTGAAAAAATAGGAATAATCGTCGTCCTCCGCCTCGAGCACCTCCTCGAACGTGCCGCCCGAAAAGCTCGCGTCCGACGCAAGCGTGCAGTCGCCCGCGCAGCTGACCGTGACCGTGGTCTCGGGAGCCGAAACCGGCTCCGTCTCATCCGCTCCGCAAGAGCAGAGCGCAAACGCCGCGAGGCACAGCGCCGCAGCCAAAAATCTCCTCATAAAATCAACTCCCCCGAATTATGCGAGCGCCTTAATTATTTCGCTCTCCAGGTTATTCTGCCTTTTGTCAGGTCATAGGGCGATATCTCGACCGTCACTTTGTCGCCGGGCAGTATCTTGATAAAGTGCATTCTGAGCTTGCCCGAAATATGAGCCAGTATCTGGTGCCCGTTCTCAAGCTCCACCTTGAACATCGCGTTGGGCAGCGCGTCCACAACCTTGCCTTCAACCTCCAGCATATCCTCTTTTGACATTAATCTACACCTCCTTGTTGTTATATTTATCCAGTATTTTTCGTATCTCGGAATCGGCGGTGCCGCCGGGCGTGGTCAAAAAATCCGTGTCGTCAACATGCGTCAGTTTTCTGAGATGCAGATTTTTTTTCAGCTTGGCGCGGCTGAGCTTTCTGGTGTCGCCGTCCGACACGCGAACGTACTCATGATCGACTTTTTCGACCACCAGAAATTTTCTGCCCTTGCCGCGTCCCGCGGCCGCCTCGACTATGTCGCCGACGTCAAGCGCCGGCCTTGAGTTTTTGTTCATAACACACCTATAATTTATTTGCGTAATTTAAGCATATACAAATTTTGGCTTTTTTATTCTTATTTGCGTTATCCGATGTCGAGACAGCCGTCGGGCAGAGTGAGCAACACCGGATCGCCGGACGTTATCAGCACGGTGTTCTCGTAGTGCGCCGATTTCTCGCCGTCACAGGTAATGACCGCCCATTCGTTATCGTCAACGTATATGTCCTTTTTGCCTCCGCAAACCATCGGCTCGATGGCTATTACCATGCCGGGGCGCAGACGTATTCCGCGGCTGCGCGTCACATAGTTGGGGACCTCGGGATCCTCGTGAAGGTCGGAGCCCACGCCGTGACCGCAGTAGTTCCTCAGCACCGAGAAACCGTTTGCCTCCACGTGGTCCTGGACCGCCTTTGAAATATCCGATATTCTGTATCCGCTTCTGGCGAACTTCAGGGCCTTATAAAAGCTCTCGCGGGTCACGCGCACCAGTTTTTCGGTCTTTTCATCAGACCTGCCTCCGACTATGAACGTGCGGCAGGCGTCGCCGTGGTAGCCCTCAAAGCAGGCGCCCACGTCCACACTCACCACGTCGCCTTCTTTCAGCGGAACATCATCGGGAAAGCCGTGGATAACCGTGTCGTTGACGCTGGCGCAGATCGTTCCGGGAAAGCCGCCGTAGCCCTTGAACGAGCCCGTGCAGCCCTTGGAATGGATATAATGCTCGGCGACCTTGTCGAGCTGCCTTGTGGTGACGCCCGGACGGACCGCCTCACAGACGGCCTTTAAGGTCTCGTATGTATAGCGTCCCGCGACCCTCATTTTGTCGATCTCGGACTTTGATTTGATTTTAACCAAAACTACGCCTCCAATGCCTCAAGCACGGCCTTGCTCGTGTCGGCGATCTCGCTTCTGCCCTTCGCCACGCAAAGCAGACCCTTTTCTCTGTAGTATTCGATAAGAGGCTCCGTCTGGGCATGATATGTTTTGAGTCTCTCGCGCACCGTCTCGGGCTTGTCGTCCGAGCGAACTCCCAGCTCGCCGCCGCACTTGTCGCATTTTCCCTCGATTTTGGGGGTTCTGTGCTCGGTGTGGTACGTGGCGCCGCAGGACTTGCACTCAAGACGTCCGCCGAGCCTTTCAACGATAGTCTCGTCGTCTACCTCAAGCGACAGCACCTTGTCTATCACAATATCCGACGCGCTCAGCGCCTCGGCCTGCGCGATAGTTCTGGGAAAACCGTCCAGGATAAAACCGTTTTTGCAGTCGTCCTGCTTGAATCTCTCGTCCATGACCTTTATCATCAGGTCGTCGGGGATCAGCTTTCCGTCGTTTATATATTCCGCCGCTATCTTGCCGAGCTCGGTGCCCTCGCTTATGTTTTTCCTCAGGATCGCTCCCGTGGAAATACTCGGAATTCCGTAATGCTCGCTGAGCATTTCGGCCTGGGTGCCCTTGCCCGCGCCGGGTGCCGCCAATAATATTAATCTCATAAACCGTGCCTCCTTAAACTAAAACTTAAATAGTCGCGCTATGCCCCGAGGCGCGCGGATGCGCCTGATCGGGGCTTATCAATGACGCAAGAGCAGGCATACGCCCGACGCTTTGCGGACCGCACCTGCTCATACGCAAAATAATTTTCGTTGTCCTTATTCCAGGAAACCTTTGTAATGACGCATCAGCATCTGCGACTCGATGCTCTTGACTGTCTCAAGGGCAACGCCCACAACGATCAGCAGCGATGTGCCGCCGATGGCGAAATTGCTGATGCCCACGCCGAGGTTGATTATAATAGGCAGGATCGCGATTAATCCGAGGAAAATAGCGCCTACCAGAGTTACTCTCGAAAGAACTCTCGAGATATACTCGGATGTGGGACGGCCGGGTCTGATACCCGGGATAAATCCGCCGTTTCTCTTCATGTTATTTGACATTTCAATAGGATTGAACTGGATCGCAGTATAGAAATACGTGAAGAATATTATCAGCAGGAAATAAAGTATAGCGTATACTATCGAATCCGATGAGAATATCTTCAGGAATGTTCCCCAGAATCCGCTCTGGCCCGCCTGCACGCCGAAGAATCCGGCTATCGTGCCCGGGAATGACATTATCGACATCGCGAAAATGATGGGAATAACGCCTGCCGAAGCGACCTTGATGGGGATATGAGTGCTCTGACCGCCGTACATCTTTCTGCCAACCATACGCTTGGCGTACTGAACGGGAATACGTCTTTCGGCCTCGTTCATGGCAACAACCAGCGCAACCGCCACGATTATCAGAATAATAACCGCTATAACGCCTATAAGTCCGAGGCTGCCGCCCTTGGAATAAGCGTAAAGAGACTGCGCCATGCTGGGGAATCTTGAAACGATACCCGCGAAGATTATCAGCGATATGCCGTTGCCGACGCCCTTTTCGGTTATCTGCTCGCCCAGCCACATCAGGAACGAGGTTCCCGCGGTGAACGTGAAGATTACCACGATGGCGGTGAGGAATCCGGGATTCTCAACCGCGTGATAGCTTGCCAGCATGAAGTACAGACCTATGGCCTGTATCAAAGCCAGAACAACCGTGCCGTATCTCGTGAACTGAGCGATCTTCTTTCTGCCGTCCTCGCCCTGCTTTGAGAGTCTCTCAAGAGCGGGGATAGCGACAGTCAGAAGCTGCATGATAATTGACGAGTTGATGTACGGCGTGATGCTCATGGCAAATATTGTCGCGTTCTGGAACGCGCCGCCGGAAATAATATCAATAAATCCGAATATCGAGTTGTCGCCTGTGAATATTTCTCTCATTGCCGCCGGGTCCAGAAGCGGAACCGGTATACATGAACCAAGACGGAAGATTATTATCATTACCACGGTGTATAAAAGCTTCTTTCTGAGGTCGGTAATCTTCCACGCATTACGAATGGTTTCAAACATTACTTAATCACCTCAGCCTTTCCGCCTGCCGCGTTAATTTTTTCTTCCGCGCTCTTGCTGAATCTCGACGCCTTAACGGTCAGCTTTTTGTCAAGCTCGCCGCGGCCTAAAATAACCACGCCGTCGTTGATCTTGCTGATAACGCCGCTCTCTTTGAGAAGCTCGGGCGTTACCTCTGCGCCGTCGTCGAATTTGTTGAGCTTTTCAATGTTTATCGAAGTGTACTTCTTTGCAAAAATATTTGTGAAGCCGCGCTTTGGCAGTCTTCTGTAGATGGGCATCTGTCCGCCTTCAAAGCCGGGACGAACATGACCGCCGCTGCGGGATTTCTGACCCTTCTGACCTTTGCTCGAAGTCTTACCGTTGCCGCTTCCGTGGCCTCTGCCGACTCTGAAAGCCTTCTTCTTCGCGCCCTCGGCCGGAGATAATTCGTGAAGTTTCATAGAGTCCACCTCCTCCTTTTTTTATCAAAATAATAGTTTACGGCTTTCGCCTTATTCAGCTACAGTCACAAGGTGCTTTACCTTGAAAACCATTCCTCTTACCTGAGGATTGTCAGGCAGCTCTGCTGTCTGATGCATCTTACGAAGACCCAGCGCCTTAACTGTGGCTACCTGGTCCGGTTTTGCACCGATGGTGCTCTTGGTTAAAGTTACTTTAATTGTATTAGCCAAGGATCTTACCTCCTGTTTTTAAACTTTTAGCCAAGAATCTCCTCGGGCTTCTTACCTCTCAGTCTGGCAACCTCCTCAAGACTCTTGAGTGAAGCCAGCGCCTCGATAGTAGCAGCCACAACGTTCTTGGGATTATTGCTGCGCAGGCACTTTGTTCTTATATCCTTAATGCCCGCGAGCTCAAGCACGGCACGCGCCGCGCCTCCGGCGATAACACCGGTACCTTGCGCGGCAGGCTTGAGCAGAACTCTGCCCGCGCCGTATTCGCCGATAATTTCATGGGGGATCGTTGTCTCAAGGATGGGAACGGTTATCATATTCTTCTTGGCGTCGTCTATACCCTTGCGTATAGCGTCGGGAATTTCAGCCGCCTTGCCCATGCCGCAGCCCACGTGACCGTTGTTGTCACCGACTACGACCAGAGCGCTGAATCTGAAGTTTCTGCCGCCCTTTACAACCTTTGCAACACGATTTAAATAAACCACTTTCTCCTCAAGCTCAAGCACATCGGCGTCGATGCGCTCCTGCTTTCTGGTTCTTTCGCCCTTTTCTGCCATTTATCGTTTCACCTCTTTCTTTAACGCTAAAACTTCAGGCCGCCTTCGCGAGCGCCTGCGGCGAGCTCCGCAACTCTGCCGTGATACAAATATCCGCCTCTGTCAAACACAACGTTTGTTATGCCCTTGTCGAGCGCCTTCTTGGCGATAAGCTCTCCAACGGCCTTCGCCGCGTCCTTGTTTCCGCCGTATGATGCCTTAAGCTCGGCGTCAAGGGAAGATGCGGCTGCCAGGGTGTTGCCGGTCGTGTCGTCAATTACCTGAGCATAGATATTTTTAAGACTTCTGAAAACACAGAGTCTGGGACGATCGGGCGTGCCCGATATCTTTTTGCGGACTCTCTGGTGTCTTGCCTGTCTTGCTACATTACTGCTTTTCTTTTTTATCATATTCGCACCTCCTTGCGGCCGCTATTTCTTAGCGCCGGTCTTACCTTCCTTACGTCTGATGTGCTCATCGACGTATTTGATACCCTTGCCCTTATAAGGCTCGGGAGGTCTCTTCTCTCTGACTTCCGCGGCAAACTGACCTACCTTCTGTTTGTCGGGACCCGAGATAATGATCTGGTTCGGCTTGGGAACGTCGATCGTGATGCCGTCGATCTCCTCGACCTCTACCTGATGCGAGTAGCCCAGGTTCATGACCAGCTTGTTGCCCTGTTTCTGGGCTCTGTAGCCGACACCGTTTATCTCAAGTTCTTTCTTGAATCCCTCGCTTGCGCCGACAACCATATTGTGCAGCAGAGAACGAGTAAGACCATGAAGAGCTTTATGTCTCTTGATGTCCGAAGGACGCGTTACGTCGATCGTGTCACCGTTTTTCGCGATGGCCATCTCGGCGGGCATAACCTGGTGAAGCTCACCCTTGGGGCCCTTGACGGTCACCTCATTGTTTGCGCCGATCGTTACCTCCACTCCCGCGGGAATGGTAACCGGCATCTTTCCTATACGTGACAATGAATTCTCCTCCTTTCTCCTGTTACCAAATGAATGCCAGCACTTCTCCGCCAACGTTCTGGCGGCGCGCTTCTTTATCCGTCATAACGCCTTTGGATGTTGAGATTATCGCGATACCGAGACCCTTTAACACTCTCGGCAGCTCATCCTTGGACGCGTATGATCTCAGGCCGGGCTTTGAAACCCTCTTGAGGCCTGTTAATACCTTCTGCTTATTTTCCGCATATTTAAGTGTGATACGGATTACACCCTGAACGCCGTCGTCGATGTATTCGGCGCTCTTAACATATCCCTCGTTTACCAGGATCTCCGCGATAGCCTTTTTCATGTTCGACGCGGGAATATCAACAGTCTCGTGTCTCGCGTTGTTCGCGTTTCTGATTCTGGTCAGCATATCAGCTATAGGATCTGTAATATGCATTTAGACTTACCTCCTTATTATCGGACTTCCTTTTTATCGGACATCGGGGCCGGTTTGGTTTTCCGTCTCATAAGACCACCTGACCCCTGCGTGTTTATACTGTAACTGTATTGCGCCGGGCGCGGCAACTCTTACCAGGAAGCTTTTTTAACGCCCGGAATCTGGCCCTTGTAAGCAAGCTCGCGGAAGCATATTCTGCAAATACCGAACTTGCGAAGATAAGCATGCGGTCTGCCGCAAATCTTGCATCTGTTGTACTCGCGCGTCGAATACTTCTGCTTTTTCTGCTGCTTATTAATCATTGCCTTTTTAGCCATAAGCTTTTTTCCTCCTTATTCGCTTATTCGCCTGTTCGGTACTACCTTGTAAACGGCGCGCCCATCAGAGTGAGAAGCTCTTTTGCCTCCTCGTCGGTCTTGGCGGTTGTTACAAATGTTATATCCATACCTCTGATTTTGTCGATCTTATCATATTCGATCTCAGGGAAAATCAGCTGCTCCTTGATGCCGAGGTTATAATTGCCTCTGCCGTCGAAAGAATTGGGATTGATTCCTCTGAAGTCGCGTACGCGGGGCAGAGCCGCGTTAAAGAGTCTGTCAACGAACTCGTACATGCGCGAGCGTCTGAGGGTAACCTTGCAGCCCAGGTTCATGCCTTCTCTAACCTTGAACTGCGCAACGGACTTCTTTGCCTTTGTTATAACGGCCTTCTGGCCCGTGATAACGGCAAGGTCTCCGGCAGCGCTGTCGCAGGCCTTTGAGTTCTCTCTGGCGTCGCTGACGCCCATGTTGATGACCACCTTAACGAGCTTGGGAATCTCCATAACGCTCTTGTAGCTGAACTTGGCCATCATAGCGTCCTTGATCTCGTTGTTATATCTCTCTTCAAGTCTCATATCAGACTTTTACCTCCTTCCTGAAGTTTAGGTTAAAACGTTTCTCCGCACTTCTTGCAGTAGCGCACATGTGAGCCGTCCTCAAGAACCTTGCGGCCTACTCTTGTGGGAGATCCGCACTTGTCGCAGAGGTGCATAACCTTGCTGGCGTATATAGGCGTCTCCTGCTGGATAATGCCTCCGACCTCGCCCATTCTGCGGGGCTTCTTATGCTTTGTGGCTATAGATACGCCTTCTACGATAACGGTGCGCTTATCCGTGTCAACGGATAAAACCTTGCCTTTTTTGCCCTTGTCTTTGCCGCTGCGAACTATTACCTGATCGCCGGTTCTGACATGCATTTTTGTAGACATCGTATTCCTCCTATTCATATTCTGCCGGACGTGCCGGCCTTAGCTCAAATATTCTCTGTCCGCCGCCTTACAGTACCTCGGGGGCAAGAGACAGGATCTTCATGTAGTCCTTATCTCTCAGCTCTCTGGCGACAGGGCCGAATATACGTGTTCCTCTCGGGGTCTTGTCATCCCTGATCAAAACAGCGGCATTCTCGTCAAATCTGATCTTTGAACCGTCGTTTCTCTGTATACCCTTCTTGGTGCGGACGATAACGGCCTTGACAACGTCGCCCTTCTTGACACCGCCGCCGGGCGTTGCTTTTTTTACCGAAGCGGTTATAACGTCGCCTATATTTCCGTATCTTCTGAAAGAACCGCCCATAACGCGGATGCACAGGATCTCCTTAGCGCCGCTGTTGTCAGCAACCTTTAATATAGTTTGCTGTTGTACCATAACGGATTTCCTCCTATCTGATTTCTAAAATTAAATTGCGGGCAGGCAAAATTATTTCGCCTTCTCAATTATCTCAACCAGTCTCCATCTCTTGTCCTTAGAGAGAGGTCTGGTCTCCATAACCCTTACTCTGTCGCCAATGCCGCACTCGTTGTTCTCGTCGTGCGCCTTGAGCTTATAGGTTCTTTTCATTACCTTGTTATAGAGGGGGTGCTTTATGTTTTCCTTGATGGTAACGACGATCGTCTTGTCCATCTTGTCGCTTGTTACCTCGCCGACGCGGGTCTTACGATAATTACGCTCTTCCATTTATCCGCACCTCCTACGCGTTAATGCTGGTATTCAAACCCAGCTGCTTCTCTTTTATAACTGTTTTGCATCTCGCGATTTCTTTCTTTACGCTAACCATTCTCATCGGATTGTCAAGCTGGTTGGTAGCGTTTTGAAAACGTAAGTTGAACAGCTCTTCCTTTAAGTCCTGAACCTTATCCTCAAGCTCCTGGGGAGAAAGATCTCTAATTTCATTTATTTTCATTAACTATCACCTTCCGTTTCTTGGTCAGCCTTTCTGACAAACTTGCACTTCATCGGCAGCTTGTGCATGGCAAGACGCAGCGCCTCTCGGGCGACATTCTCCGATACTCCTCCGATCTCGAACATAACCTTTCCGGGCTTTACGACCGCTACCCAGTACTCGGGCGCGCCCTTACCTTTACCCATACGGGTCTCGGCGGGCTTCTTGGTCACGCTCTTATCGGGGAATATTTTTATCCATACTTTACCGCCTCTCTTGGTGTAACGGGTCATCGCTACACGGGCAGCCTCTATCTGATTGCTTGTCACCCACGCGGGAGCAGCCGCCATCAGGCCGTACTCACCGTAGGACACACGGTTTCCTCTGTGTGCCGCGCCCTTCATGCGGCCGCGGTGAACTCTTCTGTACTTAACTCTTTTGGGAGATAACATTATCTTCTGCCTCCTCTCTGATCGGCGTTTCTGCGCTGTCTGGGAGCATCCGATCTGTTTCTTCTGCGGGGACGGCGGTCGTTATTCTCGGCCGATCTGGCGGTCACCGCCTTGTCGGTGAGGACCTCGCCCTTATAAATCCATGTCTTTACGCCGATTTTGCCGTAGGTTGTGTTGGCCTCGGCAAAGCCGTAGTCGATGTCCGCTCTCAGTGTCTGCAGCGGAATCGTGCCCTCGTGGTAATGCTCAACTCTGGCGATCTCGGCTCCGCCAACGCGGCCCGATACCTGAGTCTTGATACCCTTGGCGCCCA
This sequence comes from uncultured Monoglobus sp., assembly GCA_947624775.1. Taxonomy (GTDB): domain Bacteria; phylum Bacillota; class Clostridia; order Monoglobales; family Monoglobaceae; genus Monoglobus. The sequence continues at coordinate 13,049 of CANQLT010000009.1, read as the reverse complement.
GCTTCATGGCTCTGCCCATGCACTGCTTCATAGCTTTTCTGAAAGAAATACGTCTCTCAAGCTGCGAGGCGATGTTCTCGGCGACCAGCTGTGCGTCGAGGTCGGGGCTTCTGACCTCAATAACGTTTAAGATGATGGTCTTGCCCGTCATCTTCTCAAGCTCTTTCTTGAGCTTCTCTATCTCACTGCCGCCCTTGCCGATAACTATGCCCGGCTTGCCGGCATGGATGGAGATGCGAACCTTGTTCGCGAATTTTTCAATTTCTATTTTAGAAACTCCGGCCTGGAATAACTTCTCTTTCAAGAATTTTCTGAGGTTATAGTCCTCAACGAGGCTGTCGCCGAAGTCTTTTTTGCTTGCAAACCAACGTGAATCCCAGTCTTTGATTATACCTACTCTGAGACCATGCGGATTAACTTTCTGACCCATGCTGTTTTCCTCCTATCTTATTCCTTCTCCTGAAGTTTTACTGTTATGTGGCTTGTTTTCTTGTTTATTCTGAACGCGCGTCCCTGGGCTCTCGCCTGGATCCTCTTGAGTGTCGGGCCCTGATCTGCGTAAATTTCCGAGATATACAGCTTTTCAACATCCATGTGATGGTTGTTTTCGGCATTGGCTATCGCGGAGTTTAAAAGCTTCTCAACAACGGGGCTCGCCGCCTTGGGCGTGTGTCTCAGGATACCGATTGCCTCGCCTACCGGCTTGTTTCTGATAAGGTCGATAACAATGCGGACTTTGCGCGGCGCAATACGCACATGAGTAACCTTTGCTACTGCTTCCATATCTGTATGGCTCCTTTCAATTCAATTCAATACTTTCGTTCTCTCAAGCCTTAGCCTGTCGTCTTGGCGCCGGCATGGCCTCTGAATGTTCTTGTGGGAGCAAACTCGCCCAGCTTGTGGCCGACCATATCCTCACTAACATACACGGGAACGTGCTTTCTTCCGTCATAAACCGCTATGGTATGACCTACCATCTCAGGGAATATCGTGGAAGCTCTTGACCATGTCTTGAGAACGTTCTTTTCGTTTTTCTCGTTCATGGCGACGATTCTCGCCAGGAGCTTTTTGTCAACGAAAGGTCCTTTTTTAATACTTCTGCCCATTCTCTATTCCCTCCTTATTTACTGTTGCGTCTCTTAACGATAAACTTGTTGGACGCCTTCTTCTTGTTTCTGGTCTTGTAACCCAGCGTGGGCTTACCCCAGGGGGTAACAGGGCTGGGCATACCGATGGGGGACTTTCCTTCGCCGCCGCCGTGGGGGTGGTCGTTAGGATTCATAACGACGCCTCGAACGGTGGGACGCCAGCCCATGTGGCGCTTTCTGCCCGCCTTGCCCAGATTGATGTTCTCGTAATCCGCGTTTCCGACCTGTCCGATAGTAGCGCGGCAGTTAAGTCTTACCATTCTTACCTCGCCGCTGGGCAGTCTTACCTGCGCGTATCCGTTTTCCTTAGCCATCAGCTGAGCCGTGTTGCCGGCGCTTCTAACCATCTGGCCGCCCTTTCCGGGGCTTAATTCGATGTTGTAGATCATTGTGCCGACGGGAATGTTTTTGATCTCCATGGCGTTGCCGGGCTTGATGTCGGCGCCGTCGCCGGAGATGACCTTGTCGCCCTTTTTGAGGCCGAGGGGAGCGATGATATAATTCTTAACTCCGTCCTCGTACTCGATGAGAGCGATGTTTGCCGATCTGTTGGGATCGTACTCAATGGACTGAACGGTGGCTTCCATTCCGTCCTTGTTTCTCTTAAAGTCAATGATTCTGTACTTTCTCTTTGTGCCGCCGCCGCGGTGTCTCACAGTGATCCTGCCGTATGAGTTGCGTCCCGCCTTGCTCTTTAAGGGGCGGAGCAGAGATTTCTCAGGCGCTACCTTGTCGATCTCCTCAAACGTGGAACATGTCATCTGACGCAGCGAAGGTGTTGTTGGATTATATTTTTTTATACCCATTTTTCAAATCTCCTTATCTGCTATTTTTCAAGGTTTATTACGCTTCGAACAGCTCAATCGTCTTGCTGCCGGGAGTGAGCTTTACAACGGCCTTTTTCCAGTCGGCTCTCTTGCCGAAGTGAACGCCCTGTCTCTTGGGCTTTCCGTTATAGTTCATCGTTGTGACTCTCTCGACCTCAACGTTGAATATCTCCTCAACGGCCTTTTTGATCTCGATCTTGTTAGCGCCTTTCGCAACCTCGAAAGTGTACTTTCTGTCCGCAACCTGATCCATACTCTTTTCTGTTATGATAGGTTTTCTGATAATATCGTGTGCTACCATTACGCGTACACCTCCTCAAGCTTTGCTACCGCATCTTTCAATACGATGCACTTTGTGTGATTAAGCACCGCGTAGGTGTTGATCTCACCGACATATGTGGCGTCAACGCCCTTGATGTTTCTCGCCGAGTTAACGATCTTCTTGTCGTTCTCGGGAAGAACGATCAGCGCCTTCTCGGTAACGCCCAGCTTTTTGAGCATGTCCGCGATCTGCTTTGTCTTGTACTCGTCGCACTTGAGCGAGTCCAGAACGATGATGTCGCTGTCCTCTACTTTAGACGAAAGCGCGGACTTGAGCGCCAGCCTCTTAACCTTCTTGTTTACTCTGTAGCTGTAGTCTCTGGGCTTGGGGCCGAGAGCAACGCCGCCGCCTACCCACTGGGGAGCGCGGATACTGCCCTGTCTTGCGCGGCCCGTTCCCTTCTGGCGCCAGGGCTTGATTCCGCCGCCGCGGACCTCTGTGCGGGTCAGCGTCGACTGTGTGCCCTGTCTCTGGTTTGCCAGATAGTTAACGACTACCTCATGCATTACGCTTGTGTTGACTTCTACGCCGAACACGTTTTCATTCAAATCTATTGAACCGACAACCTGACCGTCGGTGTTATAAACGTCTACTGTAGGCATTCTCTATATCCTCCTCTCTCTGCGGGTTAGGCTCTTGCCTTGACTGCGTTGCGAACAACAACCAAGCCGCCCTTGGGACCCGGAATCGAGCCCTTGACCAACAGAAGATTGCGCTCTGTGTCTATTTTAACCAAATCAAGGTTCAGAATCGTCACCTTATCCACGCCGTAGTGGCCGGGGAGCTTCTTGCCCTTGAAAACTCTCGACGGATCCGAGCAGGCGCCCATCGAACCGGGGCCTCTGTGATAGTGGGAGCCGTGAGTCATGGGACCTCTGTGGGTGCCCCATCTCTTGATAACGCCAGCGTATCCGTGACCCTTGCTGGTTCCGGTAACGTCGACCGTCTCGCCCGCCTCGAACTGGGAAACCGTCAGCTGGTCGCCGACCTTCATATCGGCGGCTCCGTCCAGCTTGAGCTCCCTCAAGTATCTCTTAACGGGAACGCCGGCCTTGCCGAAGTGACCTTTTTCGGGCTTGTTCGCGCGTCTTTCCTTCTTGTCCTCAAAACCGACCTGAACGGCGGTGTAGCCGTCAACTTCCTCGGTTTTCTTCTGTACCACCGGACACGGTCCCGCCTCGATAACCGAAACAGGGATAAGCTGTCCGTCCTCGGTGAATACCTGAGTCATACCAATCTTTTTTCCTAAGATCGCCTTTTTCATAAATTTTTCCTCCTATATACACGAGCATCGGTTTAGGCTTAAACATACCCGCGGGCCAGCGGTTGGTTCCCCAACATAACCAAAATTTTTGTTTTGCCGCCTGTTATATCTTAAGCTCAATGTCAACACCCGCCGGCAGGTCAAGGTGCTTGAGCGCGTCGATGGTCTTTCCGTTGGGATTGAGCACATCGATCAGTCTCTTGTGCGTTCTCAGCTCAAACTGCTCGCGCGAGTCCTTGTACATGTGGACCGCTCTCAGTATCGTTACGATCTCCTTCTTCGTGGGAAGCGGGATGGGGCCCGACACCTTCGCGCCTGATCTCTTTGCCGTCTCCACGATCTTAGCGGCGCTCTGGTCGATAAGGTTCGCGTCGTAAGCCTTCAGTCTGATTCTGATTCTTTCTGTTGCCATTCTTGGTACCCTCCTTATAAATAAGTTTTACACCGCGCCGGGCGTTTCGCGCGGATCGAATAATTAAACCCGAATAACATATCCTTTCGGATACGCACTCGGGAGGAATTGACACAGTTTTGCCAAAAGCCCGCAAAAATCCCGCGGGAGCAAAGCAAATCCGTATTCATAAAAATGTGACCTTCCGCCCTGTTTTTCGAAACCGGACAATCTCCCCCGAAATTCCCAAACCGACGTATCTGCGCCGTTTGCCACCTCCGGGATCATAGTCATGGTCGCGTCACACTCGATTATTATACTACCTTCAGCAAATAATGTCAAGAAAAATTTCGGTAAAATTTACACAAAATTAATCAAAATCGAAGTAATTTTCTGCACATTTTGCTCAGGATTTATATTGAATTTGACCTCTCATACACTCTATTTGCTTAATTTATTTAAAAACGCGCGGGTGCACTCCTGCTTGGGGTGGTCGATAACTTCCTCGGGGGCGCCCTGCTCCACGATCACGCCCTCCGACATGAACACGATCTTGTCCGCCACGTTTCTGGCGAACTCGATCTCGTGGGTGACAATCACCATGGTCTTGTGCTCGGCGGCAAGGCTCCTGATTATTTTCAGCACCTCGCCGGTAAGCTCGGGGTCGAGCGCCGACGTGGGCTCGTCGAAAAACAGAATCTTCGGGTCCTGAGCCATCGCGCGGGCGATCGAGACCCTCTGCTGCTGTCCGCCGCTCAGCTCGCAGGGATAGTTGTTCATCTTGTCCTTGAGCCCCACGTCGTCGAGCAGGGCTATGGCGCTTTTCTCGATCTCGTCATATATCGCGGCCTTGTTCTGCTTGAAATCGGCCCGCTCCTTAGCCAGCAGCTTGGGCGCAAGCGTCACGTTCTCAAGGGCGCTGTACTGAGGAAACAGATTGAACGACTGGAACACCAGCCCGAAATTCAGCTGCCGCTCCCTTATCTCGGCGCGGGAGGGCTTCTGCTTGTTGTCCGCGTCGAAGATCAGGCGGCCGTCGACGAATATTTTTCCCTTGTCGGCGGTCTCCAGGAAATTCAGGCAGCGCAGCAGCGTGGTTTTGCCGCTGCCCGACGAGCCGAGGATAACCAGGACCTCGCCCTGCTCCATAGTGAAATCCACGCCCTGCAAAACCTTGGTTTTGCCGAAACTTTTATGTATATTGTTAACTTCAAGTATTGACACAGAACTCGCCCCCTTATCCCTTGTAATAGTCAAGCTTCTTTTCTATGTATCCGAACAGCAGCGTCAGTATTCCGCAGAACGCCAGGAAGAACAGACCCGTTGAGAACAGCGGCCAGATGAGGCCCTGCTTGGTGAACCTCTCGGCGCACATGATGATCTCGGTCACTCCGATTATCCTCGCCAGAGACGTGTCCTTGACAAGCGTTATTATCTCGTTGCCCATGGCGGGGATCACACGCTTGATGACCTGGAACAGCACTACTTTAAAGAACACCTGCGGCTTTGTGAGACCGAGGACCTGACCCGCCTCGTACTGGCCTTTGGGTATGCTCTCGATGCCGCCGCGGTAGATCTCCGAAAAGTACGCCGCGTAGTTGATGACAAACGCGATAAGCACCGCGGTCATTCTGGATTTTATGGGAATATCAAAGATAAGTCCCGGCGCGTACAGCACCACAAACAGCTGCAGCATCAGCGGCGTGCCCCTGATTATCCACACAAAGGTTTTCGACACCCACTTGAGCGGCTTGAATCTTGACATTGAGCCAAAGGTTATAACAAGCCCCAGAGGCACCGCCATAATCAGAGTGCAGAAAAAAATTATACAGTTATATTCAAAGCCGCCCACAAGGGAGGCGCTTACTTCCGATAATCTATCCATTTAAAACTCCTTTTGTCTTTACACAAAACTACAGGCTAAACGCCGTGCGAACCGCGCCGTTTAGCCTGTGAAATTCAAAAGATTACTCCACCATGAGCAGATCCTGCAGACCGTACTTCTCGGCTATCGTCGCCAGAGTGCCGTCCGCCGCCAGTTCCTTCACGGCCTTGTTGACCTCTTCCGCGACGTCGCTGCCCTTTCTGAAAGCAACGCCGTACTCGTCGCCGGGGAACTCGTTGGGAGCAACTACCAGGTCCGCGTAGTCGGTGCCCTCGCCGATAGCGCCGATCGAGGAAACATAGTCAACGACCGCCACATCGGAAGTGCCCGCCGCAACGTCCATCAGAGCCTTGGCCTGAGAGTCAACGGCCGTAGCGTTGGCGTTCGCGAAGAACTCGTCGCTCTCTATCAGCTCATAGCCGGTAGAATCGACCTCCGCGATAACGTCAAGACCGTCAACGCTCTGAGAATAAGCGTCAACGTTATCAGCCTTAACTATCATGACCTGTCTGTTGTTCATATAAGGCTCGGTGATAGCCATGTTCTCTTTTCTCTCGTCGGTGATCGTCAAACCGTTCCAGATGCAGTCGATGTTCTTTGAGCTGAGCTCGATCTCCTTTGATCCCCAGTCGATCTCCTGATACTTGGGCGTAACGCCGAGCTTTTCGCACACGGCCGTGCTGAACTCGGTCTCAAAGCCTACCAGCTCGTCGCCCTCATAGTAGTTCATGGGCTCAAACAGCGTGATGCCTATAACCATCTCGCCCTTGTCCTTTATGTAAGCCAGATCGGACTCGGTCGACTCTGCGTCGGTCTTCGCGGCTGTGCCCTCGTCGGTTTTGGCGTTATCCGCCGGAGCGCTTCCGCATGCCGCCAGAACGGTTACCGCCAGCGCCAGCGCCAGCACCAGTGCCAGAATTTTCTTAAGTTTCATAATTGAACCTCCCGTTTGGAATATTTTGTACAAAAAAATATTATCACAATCTTTAATAATTGTCAATATAAAATTGTTCATTAATGATTTTTCGATTTTTAAACGCCCCTGCTCGCGAAACGGAACAAAAGTCCCACGTGAAATTATAAAATGTGGGACTGCGCAAAGCCCGTGGATACGTGGGTTTCAGCAAAAAGTCCCGCAATCCCGCATAATTTTCAAATATATATAATATAAAATTAAAACAAAAATTTACAACACTATTGTTTTCACGCGGGAATGCGAACATAGTGATTAGCGATTAGCGAATAGTGATTAGAACTGCGCGGTTTAATAAATTTGCAACAAATTTAATTAAATATGTTGCAAATTGCTTCTTTTTGTGATATAATAACGTATAACAGCTATGAAAGGAAGTGATTATTATGACCACTATAAGTCTTAGATTCGATGACGAGATGAAAAAGCAGCTTGACGAAATGTGCGCCGAAATGGGTATGAACCTTACAACCTTTTTCATGGTTTACGCGAAAAAGGCCTTGCGCGACAGAAGAATTCCGTTCGATATTACCGCGCCGATCGATCCCTTTTATTCCGAAAGCAACATGGCGCAGATACGCAAGGCAGACGAGCAGGTACGCACAGGCCGAGTTGTTGTGAAATCTATGGACGAACTGGAGGCAATGGAAATTGAGTAAGATAACATTTGCCGAAGACGCGTGGGACGAATACCTGTATTGGCAATCCCATGACAAAAAAATTCTGAAAAAGATCAATTCTTTATTGAAAAGCATACAGCGCGAGCCTTTTGAGGGAGAGGGCAAACCGGAGCCTCTGCGCGGCACATCCGATTGGAGCAGGCGGATCAATGAAAAAGACAGACTTGTTTATGAGGTATCGGACGGAATGATAATCGTTAAACAGTGTAAAGGTCATTATGACGACAAATAAAGAACAATAAATACCTATCTGCGATAATCGAAGCGGACGGCAAATTGCCGCCCGCTTCGGGTTTAATAAATTTAAATAATATTGGGAACAAAATCGGGTTTTTTATCGTCTAACAATATATGATTTGATTTCATAAATCTATAAACTTAGGAAAGGAGCTTTGCGAATGAAATCGAAAAATTTACTCAAAAAAGCCGCGGCCGCGGCGCTCGCGCTGACAATGACATGCGCGCCCGCTCCCGCGCGCGCCGCTGTCGGCGACATCGCCGAGACGATCTACACCACCGATATTTTGACCCGCGTGAACGGGCGCGACATAAACTCTTTCTGCGTGGACGGCGAGACGCTGATCGCTATGGAGGACCTGAGAGATTACGGATTCACGGTCACGTATGACGACAGCATAAGAACGCTTTTTGTGAACCAAACCGACGAGACGCCGCGCGATAATATGCCCGAGATCTCCCGCGGCAAAGTCGGAGACACCGCGGGCCACACCTACGAAACGGATATAACCGTGCTTTTTAACGGCTCAGAGGTTGACGCCTATGCCATAAACGGCCGCATGGCCGCGAAGGTGGAAGATCTGGGCAGGATGGCAGAGGATGGCGGATATGAATTCGGCATGCGCCACACGTACAACGACAGCCAAAGACTGCTCTGCCTTGACACAGCGCCGACAGAGCCCAAAGACAAACAGATCGCGGACTTCACAGACCCGACCGGCAAATTCAATTGGCGCCATGACGCGACCTACCGAGGCTCGGACTTTGACCTGGTCGTATGCTCATCGAGCGGCACGTCTCACGGCACCTATACTTATTATCGTCAGTTTACGGACAGCGGCAGATCGAACGAGCTCGGAGATGTGTTTTACAAATACGGCTTCAACGGCCAATGGGGCGTCACCCACATCGAGGTCACCGAGATGAAGAACGACACTCTATATTTCACGGGATACAGGAACGACGGACGCGAAGGCAGCTACTCAATGGATCTGAAAAGCTGCATAATAACCCCGATTTCGGAGACCTCGCCCGATGCTCCGGTATTTTCAACTCCCGAAAGCCCCGTAGGAAAGACTGCGGTTTCCCCGAGCTTTGACGTGTTTATCGATGGCGTTCCCGTCCGCGCTATGGTCGTCCAAAACGGCACCTACGCCGATATCGACACGCTTAAAGCCTTCGGGTTTGAGGAGACCTTCTCAGACGACAGCATGATCGTACTGATAAAAAACGGCGGCGGAACCAAAGACGCATCAAAGCCTCTGCCGCCCGGGACAGATATGGGGACCGTGGACGCCGCCGCGCCCAAGGCCGTTTATATCAACGGCACGGGAGTTGAATGTCTCAGCGTGGACGGTGAGCCGATGGTTCGGCTCGACAATCTGAAGATCACGCCCTTTGAAAATTATGATATCTCCTGCGGCATAGAAAGCGAGTGGGACGGCGCTCTGCATGTTGATACCTCGATGGAGGGATTCCCCGGTTATGAGACCCAGATTGAGCGGGTATACACCACCTATGACGATATGCCAAACGTTACAAAAGAATATCTCTATAAAGGCACGGATCACACAATAATCGGCTTCAATTTCAGCTCTCTCGGCACCGTTGAATTATTCAAGGTATGCTCAAACGGCCTCGCGGTGCCTGTCGCGCGTCTTATGTCCGCATACGGGATCACGCCCGCGAACGATCCCGAAGTCAGCCCCGACGGACGGTACCTCACCGTCACCGACCAAACCGACGGCACCCGCCGACGCTTCGATCTGCTCGATCTCATTCCCGCCGATTAATTAAAATGACGAACAGGAACGATAAAATGCCGGGGTGTAATTCCCGGCATTTTAAGTTGAATTTTACGTATCCTTATATCCTTCTTCGTTTGTATATAAACGCGAAAACAATTCCAATGAGCAACAACAGAAGACTTGCGCCGAAAAGCGCGTAACTTTCAGTACGGCTCTGCCTCAATATACTGTCGCCGCGCGGCGACATATTAAGCTCGCCGGCGTTTATCTTCTCCTCTATAAGCGTTCTGATTTCATCCTCGCTCATAGCCTCAAGCTCCGTCTCGTCCATGCCGAGCATACCTGCGAGACGAGAAGTGTCAAACATTCCGTTTCCGCGTCCGCCGTCGGGCGGAGTATTGCCGTTTTCCGTCATATCTTCGGGCGGGTTCTCATGAGCGGAACCGGTTTCTGCGTCAGCCGCATTTTCGTCCTTCGGAGCGCCTTCGTGATCCATACCGCCCGGGCCGCCGCCCATGCCCATATCGCCCATTGAATCAATATCAACCGATGACGCATCTATGAGCATTGACGAGTCGGCAGATTGTCCTTCGTCCGTTGACGGAATAGTGCCGTCGAGCTGACCGCGCACGCTCTCGGCGCGGAGCAGGCAGAATTGCTTTAAATTTCCGGCAGCCGTCACAAACTCGTCAAAAGTGCAGAATTTAGTCGGGTCTTTTTGCACATACTCGGCAATCATATTGAATACGCGGTTGTACTCATTTTCAAAATCGCCGCTTTCAAAATAGCCTGTGATGAACTCGTCAAACACCTCGTGATAGTGCGCCATATATTCCTCGTTCTCAAAAAGCTTTCCTATCATCGGGCGCTCGTCCATTGACGCGCCGAGCATAGGCGTGTCTATCGGATAATTGACGTATTTGGTTGCGGAGTCGGTTGCGCTTTCTCCGCCGCGATTGGCGCGTCCGCCGGGTCCGCCGCCCATCCCGCCGAAGGCGAGGTTGTAATCCCACGCTATCATAGACATTTTTCCGTCTTTTTCATGGAGGTAGTAATTATGCATGAGATTACCCGTGTAGCTGTCGGAATTGACCGTGAAATTATGCGCCGCAAAGTAGCGAAGGACCTCGTCAACGTCCACGACCTCTTCAAGATTTTCACTCTCATTAAGCTGCTTTAATGAGCTTATGAGCCGCTTTTTATCGGCTTCATCTATATCGAACGCGCTGTAATCGAATATCGCGGAATAGCTGTCGGGGTTGTCGTCCTGATATATGAGCGCGACTGTATTATTACCGCCGGGTCTGCCGCCCGGTCCGCCCATATTTGCAGGCCGCTCCGCCGCTTCCGTATTCGTTTCAAAATCGGGCATTGGCGGCATACCGCCGCCGAATCCTCCACCGGGCATTTCGGGCGGCTTGTCACCGTTTTCGCGTCTGCCCATACCGCCGCCCATCGCCATACTTTCGGGCTTGTAAATTTCGCCGTGGTCGCTGCCGTAGTTTCGTTCGGCGAAAGCTTCGTCGATCGCTTCGACAGCTAAGTACAAGCCCCGGTCCTCGTTGTTTACCTTGATGTAAATAAAGCTGCAAAGCGGCGCTTCCGCTCCGGCTTCAGCCATCATGCGGTAGCTGAAATAGTCCTTCATATATGTGTTGTCCTGAATTATGTTGTTGAGCGCCAGCTTGTCGAGCCCCTTGTATGTTGTGTCCTCATCGTACTTGTTAAACTTTATTTTAAAGCTGTACCTGTCGGAATCTTTGCTCTGCACATTAGAGAGCGACGTGTTGCCCTTCGGACGGATCGCGACGTTTTTAAGCGTAGTCCCGTCAATCGTCACGTCGCAGCTTATATACTCCTCAGCCATTGCATTATCGAGCATTTCCTGCCATTTTTCATCATCGACGCTTATGTTGAGCGAATGGACATATGACGTGTTAAACAGAGTATCGACATATCCGAACTGCGCCGTATCCGCGTTTACGGCAACGCTCGCGGCGGGGAAAAGTCCCGACACGAAAACGCAGGTGAACACAAGCGCAAGCGCGAGCATTACGCAGCATATCGCTGTAATATGTCTGTTGCCTATCATAGTATCACCCTAATTCATGTAATCGCCGTTATAGCTTACCAGAACGGCATTTCTGACTCCTTCGACTCCCGTGAGCGCGTGGACGAAATCTGTATTTCCGTCGGGCTTTAAGCGAACCTCATAGTTAAGCTCGCACGAATCCGCCGTGACCGTCTTGCTTTTTACAACCATTTTCTTAACAAACGTCGAAAGCGCCTCCGCCGCCGCTTTTTCCGACTGCTGTCCGTCGCAATTTATGATAACAATATACGGACTGTCGGATGATTTTTTGTTGCAGAATATGAGCATGATCACGCCTATCAAAACGCTTCCGAACACCGCCAGCGGTATCATGCCCGCCGCGAGAACTATTCCCGCCGCGATCGCCCAGAACAGAAACGCTATATCGAGAGGCTCTTTTATCGCCGTTCGAAAACGCACTATGGACAGCGCACCGACCATGCCGAGCGATAATACCACATTACTCGTGACAGCGAGTATTACGAACGTAGAAATCAGCGTCAGCGCCACGAGAGTAACGCCGAACGAGGACGAATACATAACACCGCTGAATGTCTTTTTATAAACGAGGAATATGAAAAGTCCTATCGCAAATGCGAGAAGCATCACAATTACCATGTCAAGTACTGACACCGAGGTTATATTATCCAAGAAATTTGATTTGAAAATATCATTAAAGCTCATCGTTTTATTCTCCTTTTGGTTTGTTTATTGTAATTTTCAGCCGTACATTCTGCACGCGCCGTATTTCGAAAACGCGCCGCATTGACGGTCATTTATCTGCACTATATCGCGGATAACGTCGGGCAGGAACTCGTCGTATTTTATCTCAACAAGTATTTCGCCCGCATTGGTTGAAGCGAGCGGAGCAGTAAAATCGAATAAATCCGTGCATTTAATCCCCGTCCGCAGGTTATAGTCAAACGTGATGCGCACGTTGCCCGCGCGGAACACATACGGTTCGCGCGTGTATTCGACTATTACCTTCGGCTTTAAAAGTCCTGCCTTCATCTTCGAATACAACTCAATCACGAGCGCGCGCCCGCTTCCCGACATCCATGAAATATCGCCGCTTATGATACGCTCCGTTTCAGCGCGCGTGAGCGGCGCGGAGATCTTATTGCACAGACCGTTTATCTTGCTCTTTTTTTCGAGCCTTATAAACGAGTCGTCATAATTATAGCAACGGATGCGAAATTTCTCGCGGTTGTTCACGCCGTTTATCTTATCCTTCAACGCGCTGTCGTATAAATTATCGAAATACAGGCTGCGGATATTGTACTTTCCCGAGACGCCCGTATGCGTGTCGTGCATGGCGACCGCGGACAGGCGCGACGATAAAGAAAGGTAGTCTGAGTATGATATAAAATATTTATATTCATGACGGAATTTGCGTTCGTTCATATATTCATCTCCTACTATAATAGATTTATGGGTAAGGCACACGGCAGCCAGCCGCGTCCGTATCCATCTTATTGCTAA
>CANQLT010000008.1 GCA_947624775.1 uncultured Monoglobus sp. | reverse complement strand
GCTGGTGCCCCACATGATCGGGATAGGCCCGTATATCACCCACAAGGACACGCCGTTTAAGGACAAAAAAAGCGGCAGCCTTGAGCTGACGCTTCGCCTTATCTCTATTCTGCGGCTCATGTTTCCCACTGCTCTGATCCCCGCCACCACAGCCCTCGGCACCATACATCCGCTGGGGCGCGAGATGGGGCTCAAAGCGGGCGCCAACGTGGTTATGCCCAACCTGTCGCCCGTGTCGGTCAGGAAAAAATACGAGCTTTATGAAAACAAGATATGCACCGGCGAGGAGGCCGCCGAATGCCGCGGCTGCCTTGAACAAAGAGTAAGAGCCGCGGGCTACAGAATAGTAGTAGACCGTGGGGACAACGTAGAGATTAGGAAATAGGAACTAGGGAATAGGTTCCCACCTCATCCGACTTTTTGCCCGAACGGGCAAAAACCCACCTTCCCCTCAAGGGGAAGGCAAATATAGGCTTCCCATTGAGGGGAAGCTGTCAAGCGAAGCTTGACTGATGAGGTGTATTTTTACGAAACTTTTTCGGCCAAAGGTATCAACATGCAGCCGAGGGCGTTGCCAAGTATTGCCAAAACAAAATACAGCGGCGCCTTGGCTACATTCGCGCAGCGGCTTATGAAAAAGTATCCCATATCGGCTATGCTGTGGTTAAAGCCGCACAGGATAAACACCATCACCGGCAGGCAGACTATAAACAGCGCGCCGGTGAAATTTTTCGCCTCGCGCAGGCGGCGGCTGCCGTCGACCGCGATGAACATAAGCATGCCGCAGAACACCGCGAGCACAAAAACGCTTATAAATCCGTCGCCCATTTTTCCGCTCATCAGCTCGGCCGCCTTTGGGATAAGCGCCGCTCCGGGCCTTGTCGCCCCCAGCAACGTGCCGCCGATCGCCGAGCCGATAAAGTTGCCCAGCAGCACCAACGCGACCTCGCCTATGTACGATGGCGGATTTGTCGCTATATATCCCGCCTTGCCCGTGTACAGCCCGAACCCGAATGTTATGATCGTGAACAGGCCGAGGCTGAACAAAAACGCGCCGATGACACCGTTTTCGACCGAGAGCTTAACGGCGCAGCTTATCGAAAGCGTGAAACCCGCCATTATTCCTCCCACAACAACTCCGAAAATTTTTTTCATTTTAGCTCCCTCCTAAAAAATTAATCGCACACTATCTTCACGCGGCTGCCGCCGCTTTTTTGTTTGGTTACTATGATCTGCTTGTCTATCCGCTGCTTTAGCTCTCCGACATGCGAGATAATACCCACAAGGCGGTTGCCCTCGGTGAGACCGCTCAGCGCGTTTATCGCCTGACGCAGGGAATCCTCATCAAGCGAGCCGAAGCCCTCGTCTACAAACATTGTGCCAAGGGCTATTCCTCCCGCCGAGGCCTGCACCTCGTCCGAAAGCCCAAGCGCCAATGCCAGCGACGCCATGAACGACTCGCCGCCCGACAGAGTTTTCACGCTGCGCTCGGTGCCGCTCCAGTGGTCGACCACGCTGAGTTCAAGTCCGCTTTGGCTGCGGTTGTTGTCCGCCTCCGCCTGGCGCCTGAGCTCGTATCTGCCGTCGGTCATGATCAGCAAACGGGTGTTGGCGCAGGCGATTATCTTGTCAAAATACGCGGCCTGGACATAGGTCTCGAGCATGACTTTTTCGCGCCCTCTCAAGGTTCCGCCCGCGGTATCGGCCATTTCGCGCACCGCGGTATATCTTTTTTCGGCGGACGCGAGTTTTTCCGCTGAACCCACGATCCCGTCTCTCGCCGTTCTGTTTGTCTTTATGGCAAGCGCGATGTCCGCTGAAGTTTCTCTCAGCCTTGCCGACTCGCGGTCAAGCTCCGCCTTTTCGGCGGCCAACTTTTCAAGGTCGATAACAGGCGCGCCACTTAAACGCTCAGACAGCGACTTGACACTGCCGCGCAGCGCCGACACCTCCGTTGATTTTTTGTCAAAGCTCTCTTCGGCAGATTTCAGCGCCGCCTCGATATTTCCGATCTCGGAGCCGATTTTTAAAAGCCGCTTTTCCGCGTCAGCGCGGCTGTCATATTTGAGCTTTTCGCTCAGTTTTTTGAGAGCGCCGCTCTTTTCTTCGATCTCGGCGCCGAGAGCCGCGATCTTCTTTTCGGAATCAGCCAATCCCGCCTCGGCCTCGCGCAGGCTTTTCTCGGTTTCGGGGATCAGATTTTCAAGCTCCGCCGCCCGCGCCGCGCGGGATTTTTCGATTTTAAGCTCCGTTCTCAGCCGTTTGAGCTCTTCCTCCGCCTCTCCGAGCGTTTCGGGCAGACGCTCCGCGATCTCGTCCAAATCGGCGGTATTCATCAGCTCCGAGCCTTGATTTTCGCACTCCTCCGAAAGAGACGCCTTGCGGCTCTGCATTTCGGTGACCGCCTCATATGCCTGCCGCTCCGCTCGCTCCGCGCTCTCGAGCCGCTCGCCGATCTCGTCGAGCTCCGCCTCGGTCGGCGCTGTCTCGGACTTGACGGCGGGCGTCGGATGTGTCGGCGAACCGCACACGGGACAGGGCTCTCCGTCCTCCAAATTTTCAGCGAGAACTCCCGCCTGCTCGTTTAAATATGCTCGGTTCATCAGATCGGAAGTCCGCTTGAACTCGTCGGTCTCCGCCGCGAATTTTTGGTATTTCTCCCGAGCGCTTTTCAGCGTGTTTTTGAGCTTTGTCAGTTTATCTGTTCTGTCTTTGAGCTCTTTCAAACGCTTTTCGCGCGTTTCGGTTTTATCAATGTCGGCCGCCAACCTTTCGCACCGCTCTCCCGCGCCCGAAAGCTTTTCCCTCTCAAGTTTAAGCCCGCTTAAATTTTCGGTTATCTCATTTATTTTATTTTTAAGCGCGTCGGCTTTTTGATTTTCATTCGCCGCATCGCTTTGTTTTGTTTTTAGAACTTCCGATATTTTGTCGGACTCGTCGTAATCGGGCAGGGCGCTCTCAAGCACAGCCGCCTCCGACTCGAGCTTGGTCCGCTCGGGCTGTTTGGCGCGTTCGGCGTCCAGATTGTTTTTCAGCAGCGCGAGTTTGGGCTCGGCCTCTTTGAGCTTCGTCTCCGCGTCGGCAAGCGCCTTACGCGCCGCCTCGGTTTCCTCCGCCTTTCCGATTCGGCGGTTCATATCCTCAAGTTTCTTCGCGAGCCGCTCCGTCTCGCTCGCTAAGTTTTCGCTTTTCGCCTCGTCCGCCTCGATTATCTCGCCGAGCGCCTCGACAGCCGCGTCGACTCTGATATATTCCGCGCCGAAAATCTCGCCGTATTTCTCATCGTCATAGACCGCCGAATCGGCGCAGCGCCTGATCTCGCCGCTCAGCCTTTCGCACTCGGCATAGGCGGCCGAGGCCGCGTTTTTGAGCTCGTTCTGCAAATCGCTGAAACGCTCGGTTTTGAATATATCGCGGAATATTATCTGCCGCTCCGAAGTGGGCGCCAGCAGCAGCTTCAAAAAGTCGCCCTGGGCTATCATGGCTATTTTTGAAAACTGCTCTTGGTCAAGCCCGATTATGTTCCGTATTTCGTCTGAAACCTCTTTGTTTTTGGTAATTATCCTGTCGTCGGGCAGACGCAGCTCGACCTCCGCCCGCTGCGTCGCGGTGCCGCCGCCGCGCTTTGCCTGACGCGTGTATTCGGGGTTCCTTTTCACGGTATACACTTTTCCGCCGTACTCAAACACAAGCTTCACGTAGGTCGGAGTGTCAGGCTCGGCATATTTTGAGCGCATCATAGACGGGTCGCGGTTCTCGCCGCTGGCCGCGCCGTACAGCGCGTAGGTTATCGCGTCAAAGATAGTGGTCTTGCCCGCGCCCGTGTCGCCTGTTATCAAATACAGGCCGCGCTCGCCCAGCGCCTCCATGTCTATCTCGGTCTTTTCGGCGTAGGGGCCGAACGCCGAAACGGTCAGTTTAAGAGGTCTCATCGCTCACCCTCCCATATTTTTTCGATCATGCCGCCGAGGATCTCCTTCTGCTCGTCGGTCATTTCTTTGTTGTTCTGCTTTTTGAAAAGCTCGGCGAACAGCTCCGCGGGCGTCCTCAGCTCGGCTTCCGCCGCCTTAAGCTCCGCGGCTCCGGCGCGCGAGCGGGAATTGTCGTAATCCAGCCGCATTATATTGGGGTACACCGTTCTAAGTCTCGACACCGCGTTCGGTATGTCGCGCTCGTCGGTGAGCGTGACCCTGAGGTAGTCGTCCTTTCGGGTGCCCTCATAAAATTCCCTCGACATCAGCTCGTCGTATTTGCCCTTTATGCTTCGCATATCGTGTATCGGAACGATCGGCACCGTGCTGATCCGCGCGTCGCCCTTTTCTTTAAGCTCAACTATCGTCACGGACTTTTTATGGTTCTCCTCGGAAAACGAGTATTTAAGCGGCGTTCCGCAGTATCGGATCGTCTCTCTGCCTATATGCTGCGGGCCGTGGATATGACCGAGAGCCACATAGTCGAACGGCTCGAACACCGACGCGTCCACATTATCGCTGCCGCCCACCGAAATTTCCTCGGAATCGCAGGTGCCTGCGCCTGTGACGAACTGGTGAGTTATCAGCACGCTGCGGTGGTCGGGTCTCACTCTCATGGCCTCAACTGCGCATCGAACCGCGTCGGTATACGAGCTTATGTCCGGGTCCTCAAAAACCGCGCGCACATGCGACGGCTTTATAAAAGGCAGCATGAAAAAATCCACCTCGCCGTATTCGTCGCGCAGGGTATGAGGCTCGGTTTTTCCGTCATACACGGGCGACAGATGCACGCCGCCGCGCTCCATTATCCTGCCGCCGAAGGCTATGCGCTCCGCCGAGTCGTGGTTCCCGCTGATGACAAAAACGTGGGCGCAGATATCCGACAGGCCGCAGATCAGCCTGTCGAAAAGGCGCACTGCCTCGGCAGAAGGCTGCGACTTGTCGTACACGTCGCCCGCGATTATCACCGCGTCGGGTTTTTCGTCACGGGTTATTTTTATAATTTGTTCTATTGCGTTTTCCTGCTCTTGCATCATCGAAAACTCGTTTACCCGCTTTCCCAGATGCAGGTCGGACAGATGAATGATTTTCATATTATCAGCTCCGTCAGTCAAGCACTATCTGCTTGTGGTCTTTTGATTCTTTGTACAGCACGAATTTGTTGCCTATGACCTGCACCACGTCCGAGTCGGTGGCCTCCATAAGCTCGCCCGCCGCCTCGCGCGCGGTCATGAACGCGCTGTCGAGAACGTGGAATTTTATCAGCTCTCTCGCCTCAAGAGCGTCAAGAGTCTGTTTTATCACGTTCTCGTTTATGCCGTCTTTTCCTATTTGGTACAGGGCGGGAACGCGGTTGGCAAGCCCGCGCAGATACGCCCGCTGTTTTGTTGTTATCATAAGAAATCTCCTTTATCGCCCTTGCGGCGCTTTTATAAATTTTTCACATCTCCCTCTCAGTCAGCTTCGCTGACAGCTCTCCCTCTTCAAAGAGGGCGAGCCAGGACGTCGGGGGCGTCGTCCCCTACGGCATTTTTTGCGTGATTGTATTTAATGGTGTAGGGCGGCATGCCCACATGCCGCCGGCCGGATGTTGGCATCCGGCCCTACGGGGATTTGCGAATCAGGCGGCCACAGCCGTCCCCTACAACCGTAATTCGCTAATCACTACGTTGTGTCATTTTTATCAAAACCTTTGTCATTATCTCGTATACCTCTTTGGCGAGTGGGGCGGTTGACAGGCAGTCAAGGTGGCGCTTGACCGTGCCGAAGTCGCCGCGCGCCACGGGGCCCGTCAGCGCCGCTTTGGGGCCTTTTTCGGTTATGTTCCGCGCGTTGTTTATAATCAGCGGCGACAGCGCGGCGAGAGCCTCGCCGTCCGAAAAGCCGCAGTCTCCCAAAAGCCCGCAGGCGATATCCGAAAGACCCACCGCGAAATTACTGGCAAACACCGCCGCCGCGTGGTAGAGCACCTTGCTCTCGGGCTTGATTATCTTATATTTATTTCCGCAGACGTCGAGCAGAGCCGCCGCCTTTTCGCAGTCTCCCTCAATGGTGAAAAACGCGTCCGAAAAATCGCAGCTCCGATCGCTCACCGCCAGCAGCATGTGGGCGCTCGCGGTCTCAGCTCCGCGCTCTTTCAGCTCCCGCAAGACCTCGCTTGAAAGCGCGCCCGAGGTGTGGCAGAATGTTTTGCCGCCGAGACTCAGATCAAGCGCGGCGATATTTTCCGCGACCTCCTCTATCGCGCCGTCGGCGACCGTGACAAATATCATATCGCAGTCCGCGATAAGGGCGCCCATGCTCTCATAGGCGCGGCTGTCCGTGTATTCGGCCGCCGCCTCCGCGTGAGAGCGCGTCCGCGAATAATAACCCGCGAGATCCGCGCCCCGCGATTTAATATAACTACCGAAAGCGGTGCCGACTTTGCCGGCACCGATAAATCCTGTCTTATTCATCTCTGAAATGTCTCCTGATGCAGCGGAACTCATCAAAAGCGGCGTATATGGGCTCGTCCTTTCCGCTGTAGGCGTACATGCCAACCATAGCGCCCGTGAAGCGCTTGCCCTTTTTGATCGCCTGGGCGCAAAGGTAGTAAATGTTGTCCGCTGTGTATACTTTTCTGTAATTCGTTCCGTCTATGCTGTATGAGAACACGCGGCGCAGGCCGTCGGTCTCGATCTTTAAATATATGGTGTCGGTGAGGCCCGGCAGACCCACATAGTGGGTGAACCGCTCCACATCGTCTATCTTCTCGAACAGCTTGAGCGCGTAGCCTCTTTCGCCGTTTCTGTAAATTCCGAATGTAAAGTAGGTCAGCTCGTCGTAGTATCCTGTCAGGCCGTAGTTCTGCTCGTAGTCAAGATCGGGCAGGACGTCCATCTTGCAGATAACGTCGAAGTTGAAGTCGGGCTGGCGGCGCACAATAAAGTTAGTCGCTTTTCTGGAGCTGAGCGGCTCTCTTGAGCCCTTTATGTACAGTCTGCTGTTCTCAAGCCTGAATCCGTCCTCCTCGGGGATTCCCGAGAACATCCAGAACGGCTTTATCTTTCCGTCGTCAAAGCTGTCGTAGCTGGCTCCGGGCTCATTGGGCGCGGGTTTCAGCTTGGGCTTTTTCTGGAGAGTGCTGGGGCCGTTCAGATTATTAACGATCGGCCAGCCGTCGGGCGTCCATGTGATAGGGTCGAGGCAGGTCTCGCGGCCGAGCATGGCGTATTTTCCGTCAAGGCTCCTGTTGCAGAGGTACACCACGTACCAGTCGCCGTCCTGAGTCTGCACCGGCTTTGCGTGGCCCGCGCAGGTGATAGGCGCGGTGTAGTCGCGCTGCGTCAGTATCGGGTTATAAGGGCAAGGCTCATACACGCCCATCAGCGTCTTGCTGCGCGAAACGGTCACGCAGTGCTGCTCCCCTGTGCCGCCCTCGGCCTGGAACAGATAGTAGTACCCGTCCTTGTGTATCAAATGCGGGCCCTCGGGAGCACGCTTGTTGTCGCCGTAATAGAGGAGCTTCGCCTCGGAGATCTTTTCGGTGGCGTCCTCGTTGAGCTCAAAAATTCTCGCGCCGCGGTTCAGCAGCATGTAGCGTCTGCCGTCCACATCGGTGAACAGAGACGGGTCGATGCCGTCCTCGTCGATAAACACGGGCTCGGAATACGGGCCCTCGGGCTTTTCGGACGACACAATTATCTGTCTGCGCTTCACTTTCTCGCTGTCGTTGTAGCGCAGGGTGGCCGTTATGTAGAACTTTCCGTTGTGGTATGATATATCGGGCGCCCAGTAGCCTCTGCCTCCCTCGAGACCGTCAAGGTGCGCCCACTCGGGGTTGGTTATGGCGTGGCCTATGCTCTGCCAATGCACCAGATCGGTCGAGTGGGAGATCGGTATGCAGGGGAAGAACACGAACGACGAGTTCACCATGTAGTAGTCCTCGCCAACGCGCACTATCGAAGGGTCGGCGTAAAATCCGCGGCGCACGGGGTTTTGGTACATATCCTCGAATTTGCAGCCGACAACCTGTTCAAAATATTTTTCTATATCGGCAAAGCCGTGCTCCCTTGCCAGCTCAAACGGCGTTATCAGATGTCTGTCGCCCTGGCAGGGGTCA
Organism: uncultured Monoglobus sp.; assembly: GCA_947624775.1. Classification (GTDB taxonomy): domain Bacteria; phylum Bacillota; class Clostridia; order Monoglobales; family Monoglobaceae; genus Monoglobus. Next base: position 42,387 of record CANQLT010000008.1, on the reverse strand, counting down.
AGGCCCACGCGCTCCACAAAGTATTTGACTATTTCAAGATCGCCGGTCATGACCGCCTCGTGCAGCGCGCCGCGATGCCTGAAATCGCACTCGTTAAAGCTGGCGAAAGTGTATTCAACCAAAAACTTCACCCACTTCATATCGCCGGTCCTTATCATATGGAACGCCGCGGATATACCATTTTCGTCACACTCGTCCACAAGTCTGGCGCTGTGGGAGAGCATCTCCTTGACGCCGTCCATATCCCGCCGTTTTATCAGATCAATAAATTCACTCATGTTCGCACCTCAATGCTATAGTTTCTGAAATATACATAAGATATTGTAACAGGCATTAACATGAATTGCAATAGCTAAAATGTATATAATTTCACAAAATGAGCGTCGGTTTTTTAACAATAAATAATTTTAGTTTAATTTTGGGTATACATAATAGAATAGTAACCTGTTGCGCAATTTATATATGATTTACATAAATCTCTTGACAAAGGCGCAATAATGATATATAATAATTATAGAAAGAGAAACGGCAGAGCGTAAAAACGGTCAGCCGCTTCGGCGAATAATTTAACAGCCGCCTTAGCTTGCTAAACTATAAGAGCGGTTGTTATTTTTTATTGCACAGGCGATGCAAAAATCGCAAATAATACGATAATCACAAGCAATGCAATTAAAACTTTAAAAATAAAATCTTTCATCGACATCACCCCTTTCTTTGCGTCTTAAACACGATGTTAAGTGTTTAGAAAGGAATGAAGCGACCAACCGTCTCTACGTCTTTAGTTCTGCCTTTTACGATTGCGCGTTTTATTCGCGCAAAGGTGTTTCTCCGCGCGAAACAGATCCGCACTTGCAGTTTTTGCTACCACATATATGATAACATACTATGACAATTTTTTCAAGTAACAAATCGGTTACAGCGAAAAGTTCCCGTTTTTTGTAAAATAATTTAGCCCTGCATGATATTGTTTTCGAGCCATTTTTCACGCATGAGGCGGATAAGGAATAAAATTCCTCTGACGCATAGCTCGACGCACATCGCGATCCACGCTCCGCGCAAACCGAGCCGCGGCACAAGCGCAAACGCCAGCGTGATCCTGACGCCCCACATGGTGAGCAGGTTCAAAAGACTTGGCACCAGCGTGTCGCCCGCGCCGCGGAGCGCTCCCGAGCAGACTATCGACGCGGCGTACATCGGTTCGGCAAAAGCCTCGATGCGCAGGATCTCTGTTCCCAACGCGCGGACCTGCTCGGACGGCGTGAGCATCGAAAACATAAACGGTGCCGCCGCGTACATCAGCACCGCCGCGGCCGACATTATCGCGACGCCCAGAACCACCGCTGTCACGGCGAAACGCTTGGCAATATCCTTGCGATCAGCCCCTATGCTCCGGCCGACCAGCGTGGTGGCCGCGGTTCCTATGCCGTAGCCCGGCATGTAGCACAGACTCTCGGCCGTGATCGCCAGAGAGTTGGCGGCGACCGCCGCGGTTCCCAGCGGAGCCACGATCAAGGTGGTGACCACCTGAGCGCCGCACATTACCGTGTGCTCAAACGCCGCGGGAATAGAGATGCGCAGCGCCGCCTTTATGCACTTGAGCCTGATTTTCCACGAGCCCTTGAGCCTGAGCGACAATATTTCGGAACGGAAGGCCGCCGAATAAAACATCAGAGCCGCGGCGCACAGCTCGGCGCAGGCCGTGCCCAGAGCCGCTCCCGCGACGCCGAGATCGAAGCCGAACAGACGGACGGGCGCGCCGAAAACAGAAAGCGCGCGGGTCGGGAAAATAAATATAAAATTGAACACAACATCAAGCACGCACATCAGGATATTGAGCAGTCCGGGCGTTTTCAGATCGCCGCCGCACTGGAGCGAGCTTGAGCACAACATTCTGATCTGCATGATCGGCAGCGCGCAGGCGTATATGAAAAAGTAGCGCGTCGAATTTTGGGTCACGCCCTCGACGCCGCCCAGCCAAACGGGCAGCGAGCGGCTTATCGACAGAGCGGCCGCCGATATAAGCGCGCCGAACATAAGCGCTGCGATAAGGCCCTGGCGAAATACGCTCCTCGCGCCCTCGTTGTCCCTCGCGCCCGCGAGCTGGGCTATCTGGACAGAAAAGCCCGTGGCGAGCGAAACGCACAGCCCGCCGATCAGCCACATTGTGGTGCTTATCAGGCCTATCGAGGCGGTGGCGCTCTCGCCGAGGCTTCCCACCATCGCCGCGTCTATATACTGCATGATTATAGAGCTTATCTGCGCCATGATCGCGGGAATGCTCAGCCTTATAACGGTGAGCATCATTTCCTTGACCCGCGGCGTTCCGCTCTCGCTTATGTTTATTATTTGCTTCAATTTCTCTTATCTCCCGCCGCAAGCGATAAATATACCGCTTTTGATTGTTAAAAGCCGCTCCGGAAAATGTCCCGAAGCGGCGATTTTTTGGTTTGGTTTTAGTTTTATTTATTTAGTTATTATTTGTCTTTTCTGAAGTTTCGGATTTTTCCGAGCCGCCCGATGTCGATGAGCCTGTGATCGACTTGACGGTCGACGGCCATAAATCGGTGTAAACCTTGCCGGGCTCCAAACCGCCTACCTTCGCCTCGCCCATCTCGGTCACGGTGACAAGCTGATAGCCCTCGTCCATAAGTGCGGGTATCAGACGCACCACCGCGTCGATGGTCGAATCGTAAATATCATGGAACAGAATAATGTCTCCATCCTGAACGGTTGACATAACGTTGCTGTACACCGCGTCGGCGTTCTTGGACTTCCAGTCGAGAGTGTCGACCGACCAGAGGATTATCGGCTGATCATACTCCTTGGCGATGCTCTTTACCGAGTCGTTATACGAGCCGTAGGGCGGGCGCACGGTGGACGGACCCTCGCCGATGATGTCTTTTAAATTATTTGTGCTCTTTTCGAACTGGCTCTTGAGTGAGTCGCCCGAAAGAGATGTGAGCTGCGTGTGGTCGTAGGTGTGGCTGGCCGTATCGCAGCCCAGAGACTGCATGCGCTTTATGGTGTCAGCCGCGCCTTTCATGTGGTCGCCCAGCATAAAGAATGTGGCGCGGGCGTTGTTTTCCTCCAGCGCGTCAAGCAGGCGCTTAGTGGTCTCTGCGCCGGGGCCGTCGTCAAAGGTCAGCGCTATCATCGGAGCGTCGGGATCGATTTTGCCGTTGCCGCGCTTCCAGCCGCTGTCCACATAGGACTGCACCTCGCTCTTGAGCACGTCCTTGACCTCCTCGGTCTCGGGATTAAACACCTTCGCGAATATGGACGAGTAGTTTGAGGTGTAACCGTTCTTTTCATATTCGTTAACGTCGGCGTTATACACGACAATACTGCTGCCGTCCTCTTTCCACATAGTGGTGAGAACATCATTGAAATTATCGTACCAGCCGACAGTCTTTTGTTCCTCCGCCTCGCTGGGCGTGAACTGCTCGCTGCGGCCGTCCTCGGTGTACATTGTCACCATTTCCTCGCCGCTTGTGTCGCTGACGTCCACAGGAACAATTCCCTTCATGCCCATGCAAACTATCAGCACCACAGCAAGCAAAACGCATGCTACTATTTTTTTCATTTGTAAACCCTCCGAATTTATCGAATAATATCACAATTATTAGCAATAAGTATAACTAATATTATTATATCATAACAGTGCACCGTGTCAACACAAAAATATTACAAATTTCTAACATTTTCTCGCGCGGAGATTCACCCCGCGAGAATATAGAGCAAAGCGAAAATAAGCGCCTTGTCGGCGTCGTCGCTGTCGGCGACAAGCAGGATAAGTGCCAAAAGCAGCAGATCCTCGGCCGTTACCAGGCCGAGTATCTTTTTTGTGCGGCGGTTATACAGTTCGTTTGGCAGAATATCCAGCAGCGAATCGAGAAAACCGCTCTCCGGGGTCCGTTCAGCATGAGGCGGCGCGGCATAGTGCTCCGGCTCTCGCTTTGCGCGATCGGAATTTTTTGCCTGCGCATTTCCCGTCCGCGGCGATTCCGCACCTCTGCCTTGCGCTCCGCGGGAAGAATCCCGAAGATTTGCCTGCGGCGCGGAACCTCCGCCGCGGGGCGGACTGTTTGAATTATAACGTCTGTACATAGCGGCCTCCTAAAATCCGAAATCGAACCCATTTTCCCGCAGAACCGAAAAAGCCTTGATCATTCCCATGATCCTGACGGCGGTGTCGGTTTTCTTGCGGCGCGATTCGCGAAGATACGGCTTCAGCGCGTAGAGCAGTTCGGCCTCACGGCCCGTGTCGCGCCGCTTTACACTCTCAAGGACCTTTCCCATTTTCACCATCATCTCAAAATCCGCCGCGTCCTCTTCCATCGGCGTCCGTTCGGGCGGTTTCTCGTCGCTGCCCTCAGAGCCCGATAGCGCACTTATTATGCCGCTTATCTGCTCGCGGCCCTCGCCGCTGCTCATCATCTCTTTCAGCTTTTCAACCGCGCCGCTCAGGTCAAGCTCGCCGCTCATCAAATCACCGCCCTTATATGTATTCCGTTATTTTTTAAGAAAAGCGTTTAAATTTCTCATCAGCTCGGGGTTTGAGTTCAGAGCTTTTTTGACGCCGCTGTTTTCGCTCACCGCCTTGTTTAAATCCGCCGCACTGAGCTTGCTCAGATTTTTGCCGAGGTCGGGGCTCTCCAGCGCCTTTTTGAGCGCGCTCATATCCTCTTTGGACAGCGAGCCGCCAAGAGCGCCGAGCATGGAATTAAGCTTGTTTTTGTCAAGATTTTTTGTCATATCGTTTATGTTCATAAACATTCCGCCTTTCGGATCAAATTATACTACAGTACATTCTATGTATTTTTATAAAAATAGTGACAAAAAAATATTTATGTGATATAATGGGTCAGTCGGATAATTTTTCCGGTGGCTACATAGGTAAGTACTGATTAAATATGGTGCGTCGCAAGGCGGTATTTGATCAGTAGTTACCAAAGGAGGTTGGCTTTATGAAGGCGGTAGTTCTCAGCGATTCCCACGGCAGCTTCGGCGAGCTTAAAAAAGCGGTCGACGCCGAAATAAAAAACGGCGGAGTTTCAATGATAATGTTCGCGGGGGACGTGCAGCGCGACGCGGACGCCATCAGGCGGGAGTACCCGAGGATACCCGTCGCGGTCGTTCTCGGCAACAACGACTGGTCGGTTCGGGACGTGCCCTTTGACGTGACGTTCACGTTCGCGGGCAAACGGGTGTTCATGACACACGGCCACAAGTACCATGTGAAGTACGGGCTGAATACTCTGCTGCTAAAGGCGAGGGAGCAAGGCGCCGACATCTGCGTTTTCGGCCACACCCACCGCCCGTATCTTGAGAAGGTCTCGGGAGTGCTGATGCTGAACCCGGGCAGCGCGTGGATGAGCTACGCGGTGCTGGAGGTGGACGAAAACGGACACGCCAAGGCCGAGATAAAGAAAACTCTTTGATATAACATATTTTATAATAACGAGGTAAATATTATGCTGCTTGCTATTGACGTAGGAAACACAAACATTGTGGCGGCGCTCTACGACGGGGATAATTTTATCCGCAGCTGGAGGATCGCCACCGATATCAACAAGGCCAGCGACGAATACGGAATACTGCTGTGCCAGCTTTTGAGGAGTGAAAACACAAAGCCCGATCAAATCGACGACGTTATGATCGCCTCGGTAGTGCCGACGGTCATGCACTCGCTGACAAACGCGGTCAAGCGATATTTAGGCTGCAAGCCCATGATAGTGGGGCCGGGGATCAAGACCGGAATGAACATAAAAATGGACAACCCGAGAGAGCTGGGCGCCGACAGGATAGTGAACGCTGTGGCGGCGATAAACAAATACAAGCCGCCGCTGATAATCGTGGACTTCGGCACCGCCACCACATTCTGCTCTATCGACCGAAGCGGCTGCTATGTGGGCGGAGTTATCACCGCGGGCATGAAGATCTCGATGGACGCGCTGTTTGAGCGCACCGCCAAGCTGCCCAAGGTGGAGATAGTTAAGCCGCCCTCGCCGATTGGAAAAAACACGGTGAACTCGATACAGAGCGGCGCGCTCTACGGCCACGCGGGCATGACCGACAGCATTGTGCGCAGGATTAAAAAAGAAATAGGCGAGGACGCCTCGGTTATCGCCACGGGCGGACTGGCGAAAATGATCGCGCAGGAATCCGAAGAGATAGATATCGTCGACAGCATGCTGACAGTTGACGGACTTAAAATACTTTACGACAAAAACAAAGAGAAATAAAAAGGAGAAATAAAATGGACTACAACAAAGAAGCGCTAAAACTCCACAAGGAGCTGAAAGGAAAAATAGAGGTCGCGTCGCGGGCGGCCACGACCAACAAAGACGAGCTTTCGGTCGCCTACACTCCGGGCGTGGCCGAGCCCTGCCGCGAAATCGCCAAGGACAAGAGTCTGGTTTACGACTACACCCGAAAGGGCAATCTGGTGGCTGTGGTGACCGACGGCAGCGCGGTTCTGGGCCTCGGCAACATAGGCCCCGAGGCGGGCATGCCGGTTATGGAGGGCAAGTGCGTGCTGTTTAAAAACTTCGCCGACATCGACGCGTTCCCTATCTGCCTTGACACGCAGGACACCGACGAGATCGTCGAGACGGTCAAAAACATAGCGCCCGGTTTCGGCGGCATCAACCTTGAGGACATCGCGGCGCCCCGCTGCTTTGAGGTGGAGCGCAGACTCAAGGAAGCGCTGGATATTCCCGTTTTCCACGACGACCAGCACGGGACCGCGATCGTGGTGTCGGCGGGTATCATCAACGCGCTTCGCGTTGTGAACAAAAAGATCGAGGACGTGAACATTGTTATAAACGGCGCGGGCAGCGCGGGTATCGCGATCTGCAAAATGTTGATGAACATGGGCGCCAAGAATATTGTTCTGGTCGACAAGATCGGCGCGATATGCGAGGGAATGGACGGGCTGAACCCCGAGCAGGAAAAAATGTCGAAAATAACCAACAGAGGCAAAAAGTCGGGCAGCCTTGCCGACGTGATGATCGGAGCCGACGTGTTTATCGGCGTCTCGGCGCCGAATATAGTCAGCAAGGACATGGTGGAATCAATGGCGGATGACGCGATAGTTTTCGCTATGGCGAATCCCACGCCCGAGATCATGCCCGACCTCGCCAAAGAGGCAGGCGCCAGGATCGTGGGCACCGGACGCTCCGACTTCCCCAATCAGATAAACAACGTTATCGCGTTTCCCGGGATCTTCCGAGGCGCGCTGGACGCGAGAGCAAAGGCCATAACCGAGGAAATGAAAACAGCCGCCTGCCGCGCCATCGCGGGACTTATCTCAGACGACGAGCTGAGCGAGGAATATATCATTCCGAAGGCCTTTGACCCGAGGATCGCCAAAGCCGTGGCGAAGGCAGTTGCGGAAGCGGCGAAAAAATAATCGGCGCGGCAAAAAATGCAAAAGAAAAGGCGGAAGCAAAATGCTTCCGCTCTGTTTCTTTTGGTGAGTTGTTATTTCGTTTTTCAAGTCTGAAAGCGTAATACCATAACGCCTTCCCGTACACGCAAAAGCGCACTCCAAAACTACTTCGCCGGGCTTTTAACGGCGTCCGCCTTACAGCGTTCATACTCAACGTCAAGAACAGTCTGAACAGTATGCTCTGCGAGTTTGTCAAGAGCGTTATACTTTTGCACAAGTGTGACAACGCTGTCATCAATAACAAGCGGGATTTCATAGTCGAACACTTTGATATTAAGAGCTTTACACATCTTCATAACAGTGTTAAAACCTGTGCCCGAAATGCCGTTTTTGAGAGCGCTTACCACAGTTGTCTGAGCGATACCCACGCTGAACGCGAACTGACGCACACTGCGGTACTGCTTCTTGATCTCCTGCTTTATAAGCATTGTCAAGTCGTCCATCTCAATACCTCCTTTTTACGATTCTGTAATATATACTCGTGTTCCAAAGGGCATGTTGGCGGACAGCCAGTTTATGTACTTAGCCTGGCAGCGCACGCAGCCCAATGATAATTTAACACCTACATTATTGTTATACGGAGTTCCGTCGTATCTCAGCAGCGTCGAATGAAGCGCGTAATTTCCGTAGAAAACCATTACGGGACCCACATAGTAATTCGCGTAGGCCCATCTGTCCTGCGCCTGGAAATACTCAAACGTGCCCGTGACCGTCTCGCTGCCCTCGGCTCCGATTCCGACCGTGAAATCCTTGACCCATTTCCAATTTCCTTTTGAACCCTCAAAAACCGTGCATCTGAATTTCTGCTTGTTTACCCAGATCATGTAGTTTGTGGAGCTTCCCACTCCGCTCTCGTTCGCTCTTTTCTCAAGAGCCGCTATCGACTCAAGCGCCATGGGTGATTTTGTCAGATGAATGTCTATGTACTCGCCCGCGTCGAAATACTCCAGAGCGCTTCCGAAGCTCTCAACAAAGGGACGAAGCTCGATATATGTCAGACTGTTGATGTTTGAGACCGGAACATTCAGCGATTTGTCCTCGCCGAAAACCGTTATATAACTGTAACCTATATTGACCAGCATCTCATTGTCGCCGGTCTTTACCTTAACGCTGTCATACTGAGGATAATAGGTGCAGTCGGTTATCCCGATCGCCTCGGCCACCTCGGAGAGAGGCGCGATGATCGACGAGCCCTCAAAAATTGCGGGCGACGTGAGCGGCACATATTTTCCGTCAACGTAAATGTTTATCGGGTCCTGCGTTCTTATGTGAGCCGTCATGTCGGCATGGCTTGATACCGAGCCGTCGTCGTTCACATATGTGTAAAGCGGCAGCTTCTCCGAAAGCGGCAGCGTGTAGTTATCGGCATAATAGTCGATCGAGTCTATACCCGACACGTCCAGATAATACACCGTGCCGACAGGCGCCGCGGGTACATCATAAGTGAGACTGAAACCGTCAAGACTGTTTATGTATTCCGTGTGTGAGCCCAAAAGCTCATCGTTTGCCGAGTAGAGATTAAACACCGCGTAATCGTATCTGGGCCAGCCGTCAAGAGCCGCGGTGAAATTAACCGTGTAGCTTGTTATCCGGTTCGCGCCGACCGCCTCCTGCACGGGCGCCTCCGAAGCTGCATCGCCTTCAGCCTCGGAAACCTCGGGTTCTTCCGAAGCGAGAGGCAATTCCTCAGCGTCATATTCTCCGTCCGCGAGAGGTATTTCCTCCGCCGCTTCCGCGGGAGGAACAATTTCGGGTGAATTTTGCGTCTCCTCGGGAGGCAAAACCTCGGGGGCCAACGTTTCAATCGGCAAAGACTCCGCGTCGGTCTCATCGGCGTACGAGATCATACCGAACGGGGCCAGAGCCAAAACCACAATCGTCAAAAAAATCACTAATCTGTTTTTCATTTATTTTCTCCAAATTTTATTGCTATTTTCTATTATACTTATTGTATAACAATTTTCTGCAATTGTCAACAGCAATTTAACAAATAGTTGACTGATTTTGTTATTTTATTAACATAATCACGCACAAGTATAGGCCGTCCATTCATTTGACCGTTTTTCCTTGATAATTTCCAATCCCGCGGCCTCAAGCGCGGATTTTACCTCATTCGCTCTTTCGTTAATAATTCCCGAACATATGAATATTCCGTCCGGTTTCATAAAGCTTCGAACAAAGGGCGCGAGTGCAATTATAACATCGGCGACAATGTTGGCGGCAACCAAATCGTACTTGCCAAAGCGATCCCGCACCTTTTTATTTGCGATTATATCACCGCTGCTCACGCTGTACAAGCCGCGGTCCAAATTATTTAGGGCCAGATTGTCGTAGGCCACATCCACCGCGGCGGGGTCAATATCCACCGCGTCGCAATGGGAGGCGCCGAGCAGCAGCGCGATGATCGACAAAATGCCGCTGCCGCAGCCCAGATCGAGCATGGTGTCTCCGGGCTTTAGATTTTCCTCGATCGCCTCGATGCAGAATCTGGTACTGTCGTGGGTGCCTGTGCCGAACGTCATACCGGGATTGACGCGGAAAACCACCCTGTCGGTCTCTTTTTCAAGCGAGAGCCACTCGGGCTGTATCAGGACCCTGGCTCCAATCTCAATGGGTTTAAAATACTGTTTCCAGTTCTCGGACCAGTCCTCGTCTTTGACCTGCGCGGTGACGATTTTAAGCGCGCCTAATTTTTGCTCTTTATCGGCTGCTCTCATGTCCGCCATTTTCTTTTCGATTTCGGATAGGGTCAAAAGACCGTCGCTGTCGTCCGCAACATAGGCAGTGATCTTCGTGTCGGCGGTCTTGAGCCTCTCGAGCTCCTCGTCCACATAGTCCCAGTATTTTCGGTTGTTTTCGAGAAATTCGATAAAGTCGACCTTGTCGGAGATCTCGACCCCGGTTATGCCCAAATCGGTCAGAGCGTCGCAGACCGGATCGAGCCCCTCGGACGTTGTGATTATGTTAATTTTTATCCAGTTCAATCGGTTCCCCCCTCAGGCGGGCATACGCCCCATATCCGCTTACGTTAATGATTTGTGGCCTCGTTTATTTGTGCAATCGGAATACGATAGTGCCACGAACCCGCTGCGCAGCTCCGGCCGCAGCCAGCTCCCCCAAGGGGGAGCCTGTTTTATGCCAGGGCTCCCGCGAAGCGCGTTTCGTGGGAAAGCGGCGGAAACCCGAAGCGGGTGAGTGCCGCCGCTTTGCGGCGGCATGAATAAGCGTAGGGATTTCCGCCGCTCAGCCCGGCGGCCATTGCAGATTTCGGCCGGCCAGCATATGGAAATGCAGGTGGCCGACGGTCTGGCCCCCGTCCTCTCCGCAGTTGTTGACTATTCTGTAGCCCTTTTCGGCAAATCCGCGCTCCGCGGCTATTTTGGCCGCGGCCTCGAATATTTTGCCTATCACAGCCGAGTTTTCGGCGGTGATCTCGTTGGTCGAGCTTATGTGATTTTTGGGCACGATCACAATATGCTCGGGCGCCTGGGGCGCGATGTCCAAAAACGCGTAGACGCTGTCGTCTTCATACACCTTTGTGGACGGGACTTCGCCCGCGATTATCTTGCAAAATAAGCAATCCGACATATATTATACCTCCGTTTATTTATCTTTCTTGATGTGTTTTTCAAGTATGCTTCTGACGTTTTTCAGGGCTTCCTCGACCTTTTCGGGCAGGCGGCCTCCGGCCTGGGCGCTGTCGGGTCTTCCGCCTCCGCCTCCTCCAAGTTCTTTTGCGACCTCGGAAATTACCTTTCCGGCGTGGGCGCCCTTTTCGATAGCCTCTTTTGAGGTCATCGAGATAAGGTTGACCTTTTCGCCGGCCTTTGACGCCAGCACGATCAGCGAGTTGGGCAGCTTGGCCTTGAGGTTGTCGCCTATCTCGCGCATGGTGTTCATATCAACGCCGTCGTCCAGCAACTGGGTCACTACCTTGATGCCGTCCACTTCCTCGGCGTCCTCAAGAACGTTGCCGAGGCTGCTTTTGGCGAGCTTGCTCTTTAAGCTCTCTATCTCATGTCTTTGGTCGCGCAGCTCGTTCATCACGCCCTCGGCGCGGCCGAGCAGGTCGGCCTGTCCTGTCTTTAAGGTCTTTGCCACATCGTAGAGCAACAGCGACTGGTTGCGGCACAGCTCAATAACGTTGTGTCCCGTAGTGCCCTCGATACGTCTCACGCCCGCAGCCACTCCCGACTCGCTGAGTATTCTCATGATTCCCAGGTTTCCGGTGTTGGCGGCGTGGGTTCCTCCGCACAATTCAATACTGAAATCGCCCATGCGGACAACGCGGACGCGCTTGCCGTACTTCTCACTGAACAACGCCATCGCGCCCATAGTCCTGGCGGTGGCGATATCCTCCTCGAAGCAGTCTATCTTTATGCACTCCATTATCTTGTCGTTTACCAATGTTCCGACCTTGAGCTGCTCCTCGATCGTCATAGCCTGAAAATGCGAGAAGTCAAAGCGGAACCTGTGCTCGTCTACATACGAGCCTGCCTGAGCCACGTGCTTGCCGAGCACCTGTCTGAGCGCCGCCTGAACCAGATGCACCGCCGAGTGGTTGCGCATGATCGCCTTGCGGCGTTCGGCATCGACGCTGACGCTGACCGTCTCGCCCACCGAGATCTCGCCGTTCTGGACAACGCAGTGATGGTGGAATTTGCCGTTCTTTTTGGTGACGTCATTAACGCGCACCGACGCGGCGTCGGTGTTTATATAACCCGTGTCGCCCACCTGTCCGCCGCTCTCGGCATAGAGCACCGAGCGGTCAAGCACGATAACGACCTCGTCGTCCTTCTCGGCCTTTTGAACGCGCTCGTCGCCCTTGGCGATAGCAAGCAGCTTGGATTTTCCGTTAAATTTCTGATAGCCCTCGAATATCGTGGCGTCCTTTATGTCGATGAATATGTCGTTTTCCCAGGCCGTGTCGTCGTTGTTGCCGCGGGCGGTCTTTGAGGTTGTGCGCTGCTTGTTGAGCAGTTCTTTGAACATGGTCTCGGCCACCACAAATCCGTTCTCACCCATGATCTCGCGGGTCAGGTCAATCGGGAATCCGTAGGTGTCGTAAAGCTTAAACGCTCTCTCGCCGTCAAGCTCGCTTATGCCGCTCTCCTTCATTTCTTCTATATAGGACTTGATTATCTGCATGCCCTGGTCGATGGTGTTGTTGAAACGCTCCTCCTCGCTCTTGATAACGCTCTCGATATACTCGAAGTTGGTGTCAAGCTCGGGATACGCGCTCATCGACTCGTTGGCGACGACTCTCGCCAGCTTATACAGGAACGTGCCCTCTATGCCCAGCAGTCTGCCGTGGCGCGCGGCTCTGCGCAAAAGTCTGCGCAGCACATAGCCTCTGCCCTCGTTGGAGGGAAGCACGCCGTCGGCCGTCATGAACACGGTGCTGCGGATATGGTCGGTTATAACGCGGAGCGAGGTGTCGGTGTGTTTGTCCTCGCCGTATTTGACGCCCGCCATCTCGGCAGCCGCGTCAAGCACGCGCCTTATGGTGTCGACCTCGAAGATCGACGTGGTGCCCTGCATAATGCAGGCTATTCTTTCAAGACCCATACCGGTGTCGATATTGGGATGGTCAAGCTTGTTGTACGTGCCGTTCTCGTCCTTGTCGAACTGAGTGAAGACCAGGTTCCAGAACTCAACGTATCTATCGCAGTCGCAGCCAACCGCGCAATCGGGACTGCCGCAGCCGTATTCCTCGCCGCGGTCGTAGTATATTTCGGAGCAGGGTCCGCAGGGGCCGGTGCCTATCTCCCAGAAATTGTCATCCTTGCCAAGATGCACGATCCTGTCCTTTGAAACTCCGACATGGTTCACCCAGATGTCCTCGGCCTCGTAATCGTCCTCATAGACGCTGACCCAGAGACGATCCTTGGGTATCTCCAGAACCTCTGTAATAAACTCCCACGCCCACTTGGTGGCGTCCATCTTGAAATAATCGCCGAACGAGAAATTGCCCAGCATTTCAAAAAATGTGCCGTGGCGCGACGTGAGGCCCACCTGCTCGATATCCGGCGTTCTGATGCACTTCTGGCAGGTGGTAACGCGCTTCGCGGGCGGCACTTCCTTGCCAGTGAAGTAGGGCTTCAGAGGCGCCATGCCGGCGTTTATCAGCAGCAGGCTGGCGTCGTTCTGCGGAACCAGCGGAAACGAGGGCAGGCGCAGATGACCCTTGCTCTCAAAAAAGCTCAAAAACTTTTCGCGTATTTCGTTTAAACCTAATTTTTCCATTTTATCTACCTCTTGCTTCAAATTATAAATTTCACTAAATAGATATTATACCAATTTTATTTGTCCCCGTCAATAGTTTTGCAGATATACTTGTAAATTTCGGCGGCATGCTCCTTGAGCGCCTCGGCAGTTCTGACCGCCTGAAGTCTGTGTCCCGCATCTATTTTAAGCTCAAGTATCGGCGAGCCTCCGTCAAGCATGGTGATCGCCGCAGTGTGCCGCCCTCCGCCCGCGGGAATTACCTCCGCGGTTACGCCGTTGGGATTCACAAGATTCTCAAATTCCTCGCGTCTCGCGGCCGAGGTTATCTTTTTTCGTATGCTGGCCGGGACCCTGCCGCTGAAAAAATCGTCGGTGTTTATACCGCGGCCCGTCAGCTTCACGCACTCGCTGTTTTTGTAAAACAGCCGCTCAATAAAGCCGTCATCGATCAGCTCGCCGAGCATGATTGTCAGGTCAAAATAGCTCATCACGTTCTCGTCCCAGGTCAGCAATTCCGTAAGCCTCGTCAGCGACAGAGGGTGCGGATACTGCCTCAGCGTGTAGAGGATCGCGAATTTCATTTCATCTTTTTCCAAAAACATATTAATCACCAAACATTAAATTATTTATCATACTCGGTGTAGGGCTGCTTGTGCTTAAAATATATTCCCACAAGTCCCAAGCCCGCGTGCGCCGTGATCACGGGACCGATCTTGTAGTGGGTGATCTTGGCGGGGGCAACCCGCTCGCGGAGCAGATTTTTCACTATCTCCACCTTTTCGGGCGCGTCGGTGTCCATAACTATGACCTCGTTCTCCCCTGGGCTGTCCATGCGCTCCTCGGCGTAGCCCACGAGGACCGACATCGCCTTTTTGAGGCCGCGCACCTTTTTACACGCCTCGACCAGACCGTCGGTTATCATTAGTATCGGCTTGATGTCGAGCAGCGCGCTGATCGCCATGGTGGTCGCCTTGATCCTGCCGCCCTTTTTGAGGAACGTCAGATCGTCGACCACGAAGTAGGCCGTGTCGCGCTTGTATGTATTCTCCAAAAATTCAACGACCTCATCCTTTGAAGCGCCGTCTTTTATCATCTCGGCGGCCGCAAGGACCGGCATGCCAATCGCCATGGTGTACATCTCTGAATTTACTATCGAGATGTCAAAGCCCTCATCTTTTAGGCTGTCGGCTATCATGTGGGCTGTGTTGTTTATGCCGCTGCCGTTTGCGGAGATCGAGACATATATTATCTGATTCTCTTTGCCGATCTCGCGGAACATCGCCTCCATATCCTCGGGAGACATCTGGCTGGTGGTGGGCACGTTTTCACTGCCTCTTACCATTTCATAAAACTCTTCGGCCTCAAAGTCGCCGCCCGCGGTTATGCTTTTGCCGTCTAAATTCACCGTGAACGGCAGCACGCGAATATCGTATTTTTCAAGAAGCTCGACCGGTATGTCCGCTCCTCTGTCAATCATTAATTTTATCATTGTTTTTCTCCTTTTTATTTTTTCTGTCCGCGCAGCTTTCCTTTGGTCCGCAGGTTCGCGAAATCATGCTGCCGCAGGACCTCGTATGCTATTATCGCGGCCGCGTTTGACAGATTCAGCGAGCGCATTTTATTCCGCATCGGAATCCTGATACACCTTTTGTAATGCTTTTTCAGCAGCGGCTCCGGCAGGCCCTTGGTCTCCTTGCCGAAAACCAGAAAAATCTCTTTTCCCTTGTCGGTCTCCGCCTTGTAGTCAACGTCCGAATAAGTCAATCTGCCTTTTGTGGTGCAGTAGTAAAAGCTGCCGCTCGGATATTTTTCAAGCACCTCGTCGAACGAGCCGTACTCATAGAGTTCAAGCTCGGACCAATAGTCAAGTCCGGCGCGGCGCACGCGTTTTTCACTTATGTCGAACCCCAGCGGATGCACCAGATGCAGCGCCGCTCCGATAACGCTGCAGGTTCTTGAAATATTGCCGGTGTTCGACGGGATCTCCGGCTCCACCAGCACTATATGAAGTTTCAAATCTCACATCTCCGTTTTATAAAATTATGCCCAGAATTTGCGGTCGAGCGAGCGGTACTGGATCGCCTCGGCTATATGCTCCGCCTCGATCCTCTCGCTGCCGCCGAGGTCCGCGATGGTGCGCGCCACCTTGAGCACCCTGTTGTAGGCTCTGCCGCTCATGCCCATGCTGTCAAAGGCGGCTCTGAGCATCGAGTTCGCCTCGCGGCTCAAGACGCAGTATTTTTCGCACATGGCCGGCGTCAGGCCGCTGTTTGAATATATTCCGCTGCCTCTGAAACGCTCGGTCTGTATCTGCCTCGCGCGGTTCACCCTCTCCTTGATGGAAGCCGAGGATTCGGGCTTTACTCTGCTGTCCAGATCGTCGTACTCAACGGCGGGGACTTCGATATGCAGGTCGATCCTGTCGAGCAGCGGGCCGCTTATCTTGCTCAGATAATGCTGTATCTTTTTCGGGGTGCAGGTGCAGTCGTGCTTCCTGTCGCCGTGATAGCCGCAGGGACACGGATTCATGGACGCTACCAGCATGATGTTGCAGGGGTACGAGAACGAGCCCTGAACCCTGGTTATCGTCACAACGCCATCCTCCAGCGGCTGGCGCATTACCTCAAGAGCGTCCTTGCGGAACTCGGGCAGCTCGTCCAGAAACAGCACGCCGTTGTGCGACAGGCTGATCTCGCCGGGCTTGGGGTTGCTGCCGCCTCCCGACAGCGCCACCGCCGAAACCGTGTGGTGCGGACTGCGGAACGGACGCGTCATTATCATAGGCGCGCCTTTGGGCATCTTGCCCGCTATGCTGTGTATCTTTGTAGCCTCAAGCGCCTCGTCAAACGTCAGGTCTGGCAGGATAGTGGGAAGTCTCTGGGCGAGCATGGTTTTGCCCGAGCCCGGAGGTCCGATAAGCAGAATATTGTGTCCGCCCGCAGCGGCCACCTCCATGGCGCGCTTTACATTCTCCTGACCCTTGACCTCGGAAAAATCATAAGGGTGAGCCGCAGCCCTGCCGAAAATTTCTTTTATATCTATCGTTGTGGGCCTGATTCGCGCGCGGCCAGTCAGGTGGTCGGCCAGTTGTTTGAGATTTTTCACGCCGTACACGGTGACGCCCTCAACGACCGCCGCCTCCTCGGCGTTGGCCTTGGGCACGTACACCTCGTTCATGCCGGACTGGTAGGCCTTTATAACCATAGGCAGCACGCCGTCCACTCCGCGAACCGCTCCGTCCAGCGAGAGCTCGCCCAAAAACATCGCCTTTGAAAGATTTCCGCAGAAAACCTGCTCAGACGCGGTAAGCAGTCCGACCGTTATAGGAAGATCGAGGCAGGCTCCCTCTTTTTTGACGTCCGCGGGCGCCAAATTTATCACAATACGCTTGCCCGGCACCACATAGCCCGCGGTGTTCATCGCGCTTCTGATGCGCTCCTTGGACTCTCGCACGGGCGCGTCGGGCAGACCGACGATCTCCCACGCGGGAAATCCGCCGCTCACGCTCGTCTCGACGCTGATTATGTAGCCGTCCATGCCCCTGAGACCGCAGCTGTTGATTTTTGTAATCATGTTTTCACCGTCCTCTATATCTCAACGTATCTCTTATCGTATTCGGTTTTGTTGAAGTAGCTCGCCAGCACGGGCTCAAACAGCACACCCTCGCGTATCTTGATCTCCGGATGACGGATCGTGGCTTGTATCGCCTTGTACACGAATCCGGCGGCTATGTTCGCCGCCTCGATTATGCTCTCGCCCTTGAGCAAAGCGCCGGTCAGCACCGAGGTATACACGTCGCCCGTGCCGTGGAACAGGCGGTTCACATATCCGCAGTCCACCTTGTAGCACTTACCCGTGTCTCCGTCGTACACCGCCACACACATCGAGTTCTCGGAATCCATCACG
This sequence comes from uncultured Monoglobus sp., assembly GCA_947624775.1. GTDB lineage: Bacteria > Bacillota > Clostridia > Monoglobales > Monoglobaceae > Monoglobus. Next base: position 24,800 of record CANQLT010000008.1, on the reverse strand, counting down.
CTTGTTATCGCGACGTGCTTGGCGCCGAGCTCCGACAGCTTTTTCAAGTAATGCTTTATCATTGCATTTCCTACGGGTCTTCCCGGATATTTCTCGTCTATCAGCAGGCAAGCCTCGGTGACGTTGGGCGTTATCACGTCCACCGCGCCGCACAGCTCCTTCATACCGTCCAGCAGCGCCGCCACGCTCTCTGAATAAAATCCGTTGTTTACAAGCTCGCTGTCGCCCATGACGGGATCGACCACGGTCAGCGCGCCGTAGCCCTTGGCCTGTTTCATAAAGTCCATAAGTATGCCGAGCTGCTCGGGGCTGCCCATATATCCGCTGTATACCGCGTCGAACCTGAGGCCGAGTTTGTTCCAGTGGTCAATTATGCCGCGCATCTGCCCGGTCAGGTCGCAGAAGGTGTAGTCCTTGAACTCATATGTGTGGGTCGACAGCACCGCCGTCGGCAGCGGACAGACCTCGATCCCCATCGCGGATATGATCGGGATGACCTCGGTCAGCGAGACCTTGCCGAATCCCGACAGGTCATGCACCGCGCAGACCCGCGGTATCGCGTTGTGTATTTTGTTTTCCATTATATTATGTCTCCAATCTTAATTGTTTTCAATCGACCGCAGCTCGCTCTCGGTAAGCTCGCGCGCCTCGCCGGGTCTCAGTCTCTCATCAAGGCTGAGGCCGCCCATTTTGACCCGCCTCAGGCTCAAAACGTTTTTGCCAACCGCCGCGAACATGCGCTTCACCTGATGAAATTTGCCCTCGTATATAACTATGCGCGCGGACAGGCCGCCAATCGGTTCAAGCTCCGCGGGCTTGCAGACATAACCATCGTCAAGGGTCACGCCGCGCTCAAACGCCGCTATGTCCGATTCCGTCACCGCGGCATCGAGCTCGGCGATATACGTTTTCGGAACATGGCTTTTGGGACTGAGTATCCTGTGCGCCAGAGCGCCGTCGTTGGTGATAAGACACAGACCCTCGGTGTCGATATCCAGCCGCCCCGCGGGGAACAGGCTCAAATGCCTCAGTTCCTCGGGAACAAAGTCGATAACCGTTGGATATTTTTTGTCCCAAGCGGCGGACACACAGCCCTTGGGCTTGTTGAGCATTATATACACAAACTCGCGGTAGACCGTGAGAGCTCCGTCGGCGTATATTTTGTCGCGCTGAGGGTCGACGCTTGTCTCGGGCGATATTTTTTCTCTGCCCTCAACGCGTACCCTGCCGCCCTTTATCATTTTCTTGACGTCCTTTCGGGAGCCGAGCCCCAGAGAGGACAAATATTTATCAAGTCTCATTTTATATCCTTATTTATATACTTCCGCCGTTATCATATTTTTGCCGAAAATTCAATATACTAATTTATATACGGCGCCGAGCTATACGCCGTTTGCAAAGGAGTGCGGCTCATGAAAAAATTTCTCAAAAAGTATAAGTACAAGCTGATATTCATCGCGGCCGCTGCGGCTTTGATCGCGGTGATCTTCGCGCTGTTTTCGGTGGACGGCGCCGAGAACCGCCGCAACATCGAGTTTATCGAGTCGTTCGGCTGGCGCGTGGACAGCGCGCCGGCGGACATATCGCACATGACCGTGCCCGAGGATATGGGCGGCGTGTATCTGATACACTCGGAGATCTCGGCGGTCGGCGGCAGCTCGCTCACCGATTACCGCGGCAAGACCGTCACCCGCTACTCCTATAAGGTCACAAATCACAGCGGCTCGGACAAAGGCAGGATACGCGCCGACGTCTTTGTGTACAGGTCGGACATAATCGCGGCTGACATCTCGGACATCTCGCCCGGCGGAAGCACCGCGCCGATCTCCGACGTTTCGCTCATGACCGCGGCTCAATAAAGCATTATTAAAAATATTATATCATAACGCCGCGTCTCATGCAACAAAAAACCAAATATTTAAAAATTTTCAAAAATTTTATAATTTACTATTGCTATTTGCGCAAAAATATTATATAATATGAACATAACAAAAGCTTGCAAAAAAAGTTTATTAGTTAAATTATACAACAGACCGGAGGTATTATCATGACTTACAACATTATTACAAAGAAATTCAGTTTGTCGGATACCAGCAAAAACAAGATCCTCTCGAAGGTTAAGAGGCTGGACAAGTTTTTTGACGATAACTCCAACGAGTGCAAGATCATAGTTTCGGAGTTTAAGGACGACATAATCGTTGAGATCACCTTCCGCTACAAGGGATTCATTATCCGCGCCGAGGACAAGAACCGCGACCTGCTGACCGCGGTTGACGACTGTCTCAGCGCCATCGACAGACAGATCAGAAAGAACAAGACCAAGCTCTCAAAGCGTCTCCGCGGCGGCGGATTCGACGAGTATGTGGCCATAACGCCCGAGCCCGAACCGGTCGAGGAAGAGACCGAGTTTAAGATCATCAAGACCAAGAGGATCTCCGCCAAGCCGATGATGCCCGAGGAGGCCATCCTCCAGATGAACATGCTGGGCCACTCGTTCTTTATCTTCAATAATCCCGACACAATGACGCCCAACATCGTCTACAAGAGAAAGGACGGAAACTACGCCCTGATCGAGCTTGACGAATAATCGGAATACACAGCCGGCCCCCTTCAGGGGGCCGGCTTTTGGTTAAATTTGTGCTGCAACCAAGCCGCTTTAACTGAAAAAGCGCGCCGCCGAAGCGCCGCGCCAAAAAACGCTTCGCTCCGGGTAGTTGCCGTACTAACCGTATTTAGCATTGAATAGAACAAGCGTTATAAAGAGCAAGCATTTTTTGCTACAAAAAGCTTGTTCCAATCAAAGCATATTATTCAATTAGTACGGCAATATAACTTTATCATATTTTATTATAATTGTCAAGATTATAAATAATTTAATTTTTCATATTAAATACCTGTAAAATCGGACAATAAACGATAATTTTATTTGCAAGCTATTGACATTGCGCATAATATGTATTATAATATAAATACTAAATTTTAAAGGAGTTGATTTTTATGGCATCGACAAATGTCACTATCAGAATGGACAAGGACTTAAAAAATCAGGCGGATGAATTGTTCTCGGTGCTCGGACTGAGCTTTTCCACGGCTGTCGGCGTTTTCTGCCGCCAGGCGGTAATGCGCGGCAAAATCCCCTTTGAGCTTGCGGCCGAAAAGCCCAACCCCGAAACCCTCGCCGCGATCGACGATGTGAACAACCACAGGAATCTCAGTAAGGCCTATGACAATATCGACGAGTTAATGAGGGATTTAAATGCTTAAAGTCAGATTTTCAAACAAATTTAAAAAAGATTATAAACTTGCAGTTATTAAGCGCGGCTATGACCAAAATCTCTTTAGAGAAGTTGTTATGCTGCTGCAAGATCAAACTCCCCTGCCGCAAAAATATCGTGATCACGCTTTAAAAGGCGAATACGTCGGACATCGGGAATGTCATATAACTTCCGATTGGCTGTTGATCTATAAAATCGAACAGGATATATTGACGCTTACTTTGACGCGTACCGGAACGCACAGCGACTTGTTTTAATTTTTATCTGCTCCCATGAAAAAATTGCGGATCTGCGCCTTGCATAGTCGGCGCGGCGGTGATATAATTTAATTTGGAAATTAATAATATCGGGGAGATGTATTTATGAAACGTCTGTTTTTAATAGCAATTTTGTGTATCGCGCTGATCGTTCCTGCGCTGCCCGCGGCGGCGTACCCGCCCGACTCGGAATACAACGTGTCGGACATGGCCTCCGCCAACATAACCGAGGAAACGCCGATGGGCGGTTTCACGATAATTCCCGCCACCGACGGCGGCAAAGAAGTCGTCAAGATCGACGGCAGCAAAAAGACCGGCTCGGTGACAAAGATCAAGTACACCAAGCGCCTAAAGACCGGCGCGACCGGCAGCTATACCAACCGCGCCGTACGCTTTTCGACCGAGGGTCCCGCGGTGCTTTATCTCGACTGCGGCTCGGCCAACAGCAAGGACAGCCGCACCGGCAAGATTATCGACAGCAATAACAATGTTATTGAATCAAAAGAGGTTCTGCCCGGCATGGCATACTACAAATTCTTTGTGCAGGAGGCCGGAGACTACGCCTTTGTAAGCGAAGGCGGCGGAATCAACATATATTATTTAAAGCTGTCCTATGACCTGCCCGAGCCCGACCCGGATTTTGAGGACTTAAAGCCCGTGACGGGCGAGCAGCTGAGCGAGATATACACCGCGCCGCTGGCGCCCGCAAACGGAAAGGGCACCAAGGATGAGCCGATGAGCGTGGCCTCGGCAATCGCCAACATCGCGCCCGGCGGAGTTATATACTGCGAGGGCAGATATATGTTTAACGACTGCCTTTATATCCCGTTCGGCAACAACGGCGTGGAGGGCGCCGAAAAGCGCATCGAGTGCCCCGACGGCACTGTGTTTGACTTTTCCTATGAGCCCTACGGCGGCAACGGCAGCGCCCGAGGCCTGCAAATGGACGGCGACTACTGGCACATCAAGGGGCTTGAGGTCTACATGGCAGCGGACAACGGGTTTTATGTGACGGGCAAGCACAACACGCTTGAACTGTGCCGCGGCAACGCCAACCGCGACACCGGAATACAAATCAGCCGCCGCTCCTCCGACCAATCTAACTTTGGCGACTGGCCGAGCGACAATCTGATCTTGAACTGCACGTCTTATAACAGCTTTGACCCGGACACGGGCGAGAACGCCGACGGCTTTGCCGCCAAGCTGACCTGCGGAAACGGCAACGTGTTTGACGGCTGCATCGCCTACAACAACTGCGACGACGGCTGGGACTGCTATACCAAATCGGAGACCGGCCCGATCGGAACTCTGGTATTCCGCAACTGCGTGTCGTTCCGCAACGGACAGACCACCGACGGAGCTTTCACCGACAACAGCGACGGCAACGGCTTTAAGATGGGCGGCGCGAAAATAGCGGTCACCCACTACATGTACAACTGCATCTCGTTTGAAAACGCCAACCACGGCTTTACCGACAACTCGAACCCCGGCCCGATATATCTTTACAACTGCACCTCTTTCAACAACGCGCTCAAGGGCGGCACAAACAAAAGCAATTTTGACTTTGCCAGAGATAAAGAAAATTCAAACAACACGATTGAAAACTGCCTGTCCTACACCTCACAGAAGATAGCGGCGGACAAGTTTTTGGGCACGATAAAGAACTCGGTCGTGTACAACAACAGCAAGGGCCTTTATTACTACTATGAGGATTTTCCGCCGATCACCAACTGGAACGACAAGCTGGGCGAAGTCCTGCCCTCGGACACAATGGACACCGTCTCGGAATCAACGTTCGTTTCGGTCGAGGCTCCGCCTCTCGGCGCCGACGTCCACAAGCTCTGGAGAAACGAGGACGGCTCGATAAATCTGGGCGATTTTCTTAAAACAGCCGAGGGCACAGTGTTCCGTGAGAAAAACATAGGCGCCGACCTCTCGGGAGCGCCGATCGATTATCCGACCGCGTCACCCGAACCGAGCGCCACGGAAACTCCCACACCGGAACCGAGCTTTACAGCGGCTCCTACAGCCGAGCCGAGCGCTAAATATGTTCTCTCGGCCGCTGCCGACGACGAGACCGAAGGCATGTTCAACGTGCGTTTTGAAAACAACACCGACGCGCAGATCGAGCCGTACATAGCGGCCGCCGCGTATAAGATAATAGACGGAAACGAGCTGCTTGTGGATTTTGAGGACGAGATGATAACCGCCGACGGCGGCGCGGAGAATTTTAACATATCATTAAGCGGCGCCGCGAAAAACGGAGACTTTGATATAATCAGGATATTCGCTCTGAAAAATTACGAAAATCCGATACCGCTCACCGACTGCGTTGAATTTAAAAAATAATACAAAAGGCATACCGAAAAAATTCGGTATGCCGCTTTTGTTTTGTGATTATTTTTCCAGAATCTTTTTGGCGGTCTCGGCGTCTTTGATGTCTATCAGGCATGATATCTCGGTCTCGGCCGTGGTTATCAGCTTGACCCTTATATCCTCCTCAGCAAGCTGCGCAAACAGCTGCGCCGCCACGCCTGCCTCGCTGCGCATTCCCTCGCCGCTGAGCAGGATTTTGGTGTTGTTGCCGTTTATGTCAGCCGAAACCTTGGGCGACAGTGACTTAAATTTGCCCGTGAGGCCGATCACCGCAGCCAGGTCGTCCTCCGACAAAGTGAACGACAGGTTGATGCTGTCCTTATAGGGCGCAGTCTGGCTTATCATATCAATGCTTATGCCGTTCTCGGCGATTATTTCCAAAATGCGTGCCACGCTGCTCGGGTCGTTGGGAACGTTGTTGAGCGTCACGATAGCGATGCCCGAGAAAAATTTAATATCTGTGATGGTTTTTATCATAATATAACCTCCTGAATTAAGAGTTTTTAATCAGATCCTTCATGCTGTACATGCCGGCGGGCTTGCCCTTCATGAACGCCGCCGCCTTGACGGCTCCCACCGCGAAAACTTCTTTTGAAGCTGCCGAGTGCTTAAGCTCGATCACCTCGTCGGTACCCGCGAAGATCACGTCGTGCTCGCCTACAATTGTTCCGCCGCGCACCGCGTGGAGGCCGATCTCGGTCTTGCCTCTCTTTTGGCGCACCGAATGGCGGTCGTAGACATATTCGGGGCTCATGCTCACGGATTCGGATATCGCGTCGGCTATCGCCAGCGCCGTGCCGCTGGGCGCGTCCAGCTTCTGGTTGTGGTGCTTTTCTATTATCTCTATATCAAAGTTGTTTTCAAGCAGCCTCGCCGCCTTGCAGGCCAAGTCGATCAGAAGATTTATCCCGATCGACATGTTTGCCGAAAAGAATATGGGCGCCGACTTTGCCGCCTCGGCCATTTTGGCCTTCTGCTCGTCGCTGAGGCCCGTGGTGCAGATGACCGCGGGAGTGTTTGTGCTGACCGCGCAGTCGATTATCCCGTCAAACGCCGACGGGTGTGAAAAGTCGATGATAACGTCAAACTCCTCTTTGACCTCGCTCGGTTTTGAGTAAACCGGGAACTTTTCGCTGCCGTCGGTATGTATGTCGCATCCGGCAGTGATCTCAACGCCGGAGGTTTTCTCGCAGACTCTCGCCACAGCTTTTCCCATGTGGCCGCCCGCTCCGCTAAGTAAAATCTTTGTCATTTGTATCACCCCGGGAATTAATTTAATTTGCAGCTGACGCCCATGCTCTTGAGCGCGTCCTCAAGAACCGCCTTGTTGTCGTCCACCATGTCGCAGAGCGGCATTCTGAGCGGTCCCGCGCCGTAGCCCAGCATGTTCATGGCCGTCTTTATCGGAATGGGATTTACCTCGATGAACAGCTTGTGTATCAAATCAAGATGCTTTAAAAACAGCTCTCTGGATTTTTCGAGCTCGCCGCCCTCGAACAGGGCGCATATGTCGTGGGTCTCCTTGGGCAGTATGTTGGCGAGAACGGAAATAACGCCCTTGCCTCCGAGCGACATAACCGGAACGATTATATCGTCGTTGCCCGCGTAGATGTTGAGGTCGGTCTCGGCGGCAACTTCGGCCACAAACGCCAGGTCGCCCGTGGCTTCCTTGATGGCGTTGACGTTGGGCAGCTGCGCCAGCTTTTTGAGCGTCTCAATCTTGAATCCGAGGCCGCCCGTTCTGCTCGGGATATTGTAAAGTATTATCGGGAGCTTAACGCTTTCGGCGATCAGCTTTGTGTGCTCGTAAAGTCCCTTCTGGGTCGTCTTGTTATAATACGGAGTGACGATAAGAAGTCCGTCGGCTCCAACGCTCTCGGCGTATTTGCTCAACTCGACCGCGTGAGCCGTGTCATTGCTGCCGGTGCCGGCAATGATCGGGATCCTGCCCGCGGCCTTCTCGACCGTGTAGCGGATAACCTCCTTGTGCTCATCGTCGGGCATGGTGGCCGACTCGCCCGTGGTGCCGCACACGATGATCGCGTCGGTCCCCTGAGCGATGTGCATCTCGATCAGCTCGCCCATCTTGTCATAATTAACTCCGTTTTCGGTGAACGGCGTGATTATCGCCACGCCGCTGCCGGTGAAAATAGGCTCTTTCATATACGAAAATCCTTTCTTATTATATAATATATCAGTCAAAAATATATCAGTCCAAATAACCCTTGGCGGCAAGCAGCTCCGCCATGAGCACCGCTCCGCCGGCCGCGCCGCGCAGAGTGTTGTGGCTCATCGAAACCATTTTGTAGTCGTACTGCGACGACTCTCTCAGTCTGCCGCAGGATACGGCCATTCCGCCGTCTATCTCGCGGGCCTCTTTGATCTGAGGCATATCGGGCTCGTCTTTCTCCGTGTACACATATATGAAATGCTTGGGAGCGTGAGGCAGCTCAAGTTTCTGCGGCTCGCCCTCAAACTCTCTCCACATGTTCTCTATCTCCTCAACCGAGGGCTTGTTTGCGCTGTCTTTAAAGCTGAAGAATATCGCGGCCGTGTGACCGTCCGAAACGGGCACTCTGTAGGTCTGGCACTCGATGCTCAGCTTGTCTGATGGCACTATCTCGCCGTCCTTGATCTCGCCCAGTATCTTGTTGGGCTCGACCTCAGACTTCATTTCCTCTCCGCCGATATAGGGAATCAGGTTGTCTACCATCTCGGGCCAGCTCTCAAACGTCTTGCCCGCGCCCGATATCGCCTGATACGTGGTAACAAGCGCCTTGTCGATCGGATACTTCTCGTTTATGACCGCCAGAGCGGGCAGATATGACTGCAATGAGCAGTTGGACTTGACCGCGATAAAGCCGCGCTTGGTGCCCAGACGTTTTTTCTGTGCCTCTATTATCTCAAGGTGCTGCGGATTGATCTCGGGAATAATCATCGGCACGTCGGGAGTGTGGCGGTGAGCCGAGTTGTTTGAAACAACAGGGCACTCGGCCTTGGCGTATTTTTCTTCAAGCGCCTTGATCTCGTCCTTTTTCATATCGACCGCGCAGAACACGAAATCGACCTGCTCGGCGATCTTTTCAACGTCCGCCGCCGCGTCATACACGACCATATCGCGCACCGACTCGGGGATATCAACGGGCATTGACCAACGTTTTCCGACCGCCTCGGTATACTTTTTGCCGGCGCTTCTCGGCGAGGCGGCCAGCAGCTTTATATTAAACCAGGGATGGTTATAAAGCAGGGTGATGAACCGCTGTCCCACCATTCCCGTGGCTCCGATAATTCCAACGTTAAACTGTTTCAAAACTTATATTCCTCCTTGAATCATTCGTATATATAATTATATGACATTATCCTTATTATGTCAAATGGTTTTTTCGCCTCGGGTGTAAATTTTTGAGAGCCCGCAGGCGCGGTTTTTATACATTATATTGTAAAGCGGTACTCGCGGCGCGGAAAAATATTGCAAAATTTTTTCAAAAAACTCTTGCAATCTTTAAAATATAGTGGTATAATACCAGTTACTGATGTAAAAATCAAATTGAAATTTGTCTGGAGGTGAAAAAATGCCTAACATTAAATCAGCTAAAAAAAGAGTTAAGGTTATCGCGACAAAGACTCTCAGAAATAAAATGAACAAGTCTCAGCTCAAGACCGCTGTCAAGAAGTTTGAGGATTCTTTGAAGCAGGGCAAGGACGCTGCCTCCGAAGCTTATAAAGCGGTTGTTAAAAAGACTGACCAGGCCGTGGCAAAGGGTATTCTGCACAAGAACACCGCCGCCCGCAGAAAGAGTCAGTACGCAAACATGATGAACAAGCTCTCGTAGCTTAAACCCCCGCGGCGGGGCAAACGCCGCGAATAATTCGACTTCACGCCCGCGCCGCAAGGAGCGCGGCATCTGACACTTGAAGTCATCACAAACTCTACAAACACGGAGCAGCGCCGCTGCTCTTTTTTCTTGCACAAAACCATTGAAATATTTATCGAATTATGTTATAATTATCATATATATTCTGAAACGGAGTGATAAATGTGAACGAAACCATTAAAACAATCATATCCCGCCGCAGTATTCGCAAGTTTAAGCCCGACCCGATCGAGAAGGACAAGCTTGACGCGATCCTTGAGGCGGGAACCTACGCGCCGACCGCTATGGGCAGACAGGCGCCCGTCATGGTGGTCGTGACCGACCCCGAAATGATCGACAAAATGGAAAAAATCAACGCGAGCTTTACCGCGAATGAACACCCGTTCTACGGCGCTAAAACCGTGATCGTGGTTCTGGCGGACACGCGCCTTTCGGGGAACAACGCGATGCAGGACGGCAGCCTTGTTATGGGCAATCTGATGCTGGCCGCACACTCGCTGGGCGTCGACTCGTGCTGGATAAACCGCGCCACCGAGACTTTCAAAACTCCCGAGGGCATAGAAATGCTCAAAAAATGGGGACTTGACGAAAACTTCGTCGGCGTCGGCAACTGCGTTCTGGGCTATCGCGACTGCGAATACCCCGAGCCCAAGCCGCGCAAGGAAAACTATATAATTTGGGATTAAACCCTATGGAGGTTATGTTATGAAACTAAAATTAATTTCTAAGACCGCCGCTATTGTTATGGCGGCGGCGGTGGCCGTTGCGTCTCTCAGCGGCTGCGGAGTTTCGAAGTCGGAATTCAACAGCCTGAAGGAGCGGGTCGCGGCTCTTGAGGATATGTACGGCACGGATATTCCAAACACTGCGTCGTCGGGTTCAAACAGAGCCTCAAAGGCCACCCCAAGACCCACCGAGCAGCCAGATCGCGATGACAGAGACTCCGACGATGACGACAAGAGCAAAGAAAAATTCGACTCCGACACCGTGGGCGAGGATATTGACGTCATTGAGTATGATTATCTGGACGACGACGGCAAAAAGTTCGCGTTCTTTGTGTTTGACAACGATTCGGCCTTTGACGTTGATGCAGATATTTCTATCGAGTGCAAAGACTCAAGTGACAAAAATCTCGGCAAGGACAGCAAGACCCTCAAAAATCTGGAAAGCGGCCAGCGCAGCTATGTCGGATTTGAGCTGGACAAGGACACGGATACGATCGTGCGCACCGTTGATTACAAGGAAAGCTCGCTGCGCGGCACGCATATAAGCGAGATAGGCGCGAGGGCGGCAAGAGCGCAGGGCGGCGTTAATCTGACCGTCACCAACAACGGCGCCGACGATGCCGACGACCTGAAATATCTTGTGATATTTTTTGACGGCAGCAGCATGACAGGCTTTGACTCAAACGATCTGCCGAATCTCAAAGCGGGCGAAAATATTACCCTGCCATCCGTCTGCTACGATGACTTCGACCGCGCCGACGTGTTCATCTCGGTTACCGATTAAAAATAACATATCAAAAGGCTCCCGATTATGGGAGCCTTTTTCGTCCTAATTCAAGCCATTGGGGTTGTTTTTCTGCCAGTTCCAGGTGTCGCGGCACATGTCCTCTATGGTGAGCTCGGCCTTCCAGCCCAAGCAGCGCTCCGCCTTTGACGGGTCGGAGTAGCACTCGGGAATATCGCCCGGGCGACGAGGCTGCATCTCGTAATTCAAGTCAATATCGTTGACTTTGATAAAGCTCTTTACTATGTCGAGCACGCTGTAGCCCACTCCGGTGCCCAGGTTGAACGCCTCGGCACCCTTGTGCGCTGCCGCGTAGTCTATGGCTTTGGCGTGACCCTTGGCGAGATCGACAACATGGATATAGTCGCGGACGCAGGTGCCGTCGGGCGTCGGATAATCATTGCCGAAAATTCCCAGCTTGGGCAGCTTGCCGACCGCTACCTGTGAGATATAGGGCATAAGATTGTTGGGTATGCCGTCAGGGTCCTCGCCTATCCTGCCACTCTTGTGCGCGCCGATGGGATTGAAGTATCTCAGCAGCACGACGCTCAGTTCGGGATTCGCCGCGCAGGCGTCGGTCAGTATCTGCTCTATCATCAGCTTGGTCCTGCCGTAGGGGCTGCCGCTGGTGAGCGTCGGCATATCCTCGGTCAGCGGCATCTTGTCGGAATCGCCGTACACCGTGGCGGACGAGCTGAAAACGAAGTTATTCACACCGTGCTTTTCCATAGCTTCAAGCAGAGTCAGGGTCGAGTCGATATTATTTCTGTAGTACCTGAGCGGTATTTTGCAGCTCTCGCCCACCGCCTTTAAACCCGCGAAATGGATAACGCAGTCGATCTTGTTTTCCGAGAACAGCTTGTCCACGGCCTCGCTGTCGCAGACGTCGATCTCGCAGAACACGAAGTCCTTACCCGTGATCTCTTTGATTCGGTTCAATGCCTCTGGCTTGGAGTTTGAAAAGTTGTCGGCTATCACAACGCTGTGACCCATGTCGAGCAGCTCGATCGCGGTATGCGAGCCGATATATCCCGCGCCGCCGGTTAAAAGTATATTCATTTTTGTCATCCTTTCATATTATAATACGCCATATTTTCAGTATAACCATGATACCCCAAAATAAGGTTCGTGTCAATATAAAAAATGAGCGGGCTATATTCCCTACGTTAGAAGAAATAATACGCGATTATGTTCTCTATGGGGTTTTCGGAATCGGTCTTTTCGTCTCTCAGGCTGCCCATCGAAAGCTCGTACGCCTGGATCAGTCCCAGCGCGTGCTCGGGCTCGGCGGCTCTGTCGGGGTCGGCCGCGAAATCCGTCGGCATATAGCACGAAACATACGGCTCTATCTCGCTCTTTTGTATCTGCGCATCCAAGCCGAAGGTCGACTTGCCAATTCTTATATAATCCGCAGCTATGCTCAGCGCATCGCCCTCGGTCAAAGGCTCGTCCATGCCCGAAACGTCGGCCGCGGCGATATCGCCCTGCCCGGCGGCCTTGCCGAGCATTTTTATAAACTCGCCTTTGGTGACGGTCTCGGGAGCCGCTCCGTCAATAATATCAAGCTCTTTCAGATACTCCTCTGTCTCGGAAAACGCCTCGTCGGCCATATCGACCATCGGAACCGGCACGGGCTCCTCCGCCACGTCGGCCAGCACCTTGTAACCCGAAACGGGCAGACTGATAAGCAGCCGTCCGTCCTTCGAGCTTATATCGGTATACGGGCCCGCTATGACCTCTCCGCGCGCGTCAGCAAGATACATGCCGCCATCCTCCGCGCGGAACGTGAAAAACACTCTGCCCGAAAGGTCGATCACGCGGCAGCCCGAAAGTCTGTCGGTCTCCCATGTGGGCTCGATTATAATATTTCCCGCGTTGTCGGTCACGCCGATTTTTCCGTCTTTCATTACAAACGGGAAGCTTATCCCGTCATATTCACAGGGCAGTATCTCCTGTCCGTCGGTTCCGATCAGGCCCCATTTGCCGCTATTATAGACCCGTATCGTTCCGCAGTTCACGCTCGCCTCTCCCGCGTCAACGGCGGTCAAAAGGTTTCCGTCGGTGTCAAGCAGGTCATATCCCGACAAGGCCGTACCGTCGGGCGTCTCGGTCATTTCGCTTCCTCTGCGGCCCGCAAAGAACACAGGCCGAGCCTCCGCGCCGTCAGCCCAAACCAACGCGGGCCGCGAACCGCCAAGGCCGACATAGTTCAGCGAATAATATTCGCTTCCGTCCAGTATAACATCGCCCTTTGAGTCTATGAGCATATCGTTCTCGCCGCCGATTGTTTTTTCGCCGCTTTCGCTTTCGGAAAACGTCAGCATCGCCGCGAGAAATCTGTCGTCGCGCACCATTTCTATTCCCGCGCAGCCGTCGAGCTCAAGCAGGAGACTGCCCTCACTGTCGTACAGCTTGGACACGAATTCATCCTCGTTTGTGACCGTGAAATAGTCGTTGCTGAGTATCTTGATCGTGTCGGTCGTCAGCGGGATTATCTCTTCGCCGTTTCTCAGGTCAAGCACCGTGTAGCCGTAGTCTCTGCCGACCACGGTAGTGTCGCAGGAATAATCGCCGTCGAACTCCGCCAGCTGAGAGCGTGAAAAGGCCGAAACATAATCGTATTTCGGCTCGATAATAACTTGTCCGTCCTTGGCGGCGTAGCCGTAGTTGCCATTGAAATCCATAATGCGGATTATTCCGTTGACCTCGCAGACCTCGTTATACCGAGGCGCGATCAAAAGTCCGCCATCTGATTTGCTGACTGCGCCCCACATGCCGTCCCTTTTGACCGAAACAGTCTCGGGGTCGGACTCAAAATCACCCTGGAGTGAGGCGGACGCGCCACTCTGCTTGGGATTCTCACTTCCCAGCGAGGCGAGCAGCCTGCCGACCGAAGTGTTGAGCTGGATATCGTCCCACTCGTTTTCGCAAATTATTTTATCGCCTATTTTGAGGCCGTATTTTCCGTCCTCGCCCTGCGTGAAGATCGGCTCCGCGGCCTTTTCCTCGATATAGCGCTCGGCGTTGACAAGATTGACGCTGCCGCCTCGGCTCAGGCTGCACTCTATATATCTGTCAGCCTCGGAGCCCGCGAACGCCGGAATTGCCGCTGCTGCCGCCAGCGCCAGCGCCGCCGACGCCGCGATAAGTTTTTTGAATCTCATATCAGCTCACCCCCTCAGTAATATAATATCTCGGCCCTTGCGGATGTGTGTATTTCAAGAGTATAGCTTCCGCCCGGACTGAGGCCTTTTATCGTGTATGAATTGTAGGCTCTGGGAGTAAAATATATTCTGTTGAGCGTCTCGCCCGAGCCGGAGACGATACGCGCTCCTATCATATCCGAAGTGCGGCTGTCGATATAGAAATTGATCGTTCCGTCGGCGCCGCTTTTAACGCCGATGCTGTTGTCTCCCGCTGTTACGGTCCGACGTTTGGCGCCCCGGTGCTCGCTCTCAACATCGTCGATCGTGGTGCCCGGGAGCAGATCGTTTCTGGACGCGAAAACCGAGTTCGCGTCGTCCTGTGTTTGGGTCTCCTCGTCGGCCTCGGTATCTATAACCGTTGTGCGTTCCTCGGTCCGCGAGCCGTCCGCGGTTTGCGGAACCGTCTCCCACGTATGCGCGGAAATGTCCGCCGCACCCGAATTCGGACCCGAATGCGCTTGGCCGCCGTCGGGGACCGAAACCGTTTTTTTGACCGATGCTTCCTCATAATACGGTTCTTCCTCCGTTTCGTCGATAAAAGCATAGAGCTCGGTCTCTCGCTGCGGTTCGCTCTCGGCGCCTATCGGCTCCTGCGGCGAAAACTCGCGCTCGTCGGGCGAAAAGCTTTTGGCTATCCCTCCGAACAACGGCTCGGGCTGCAGCGCCTCGGGAAGCTTGGCGTTGGTAAGCCCGGTGAATCCCAGCACAAGAACAGCCGTCACTCCGATGATTCGCAGCGCGGCACAGGGCCGTTTAAATTTCGAAATTTTAATTATCCTGCGGCGCAGATTGCTCCTTTTGTCGGCCATGCCCATAACGGCGCCAAAATTGTGGATCGAAAGCCGCGCCGAGGTGTTTATCAGCGCTCTGCCGTAGTCCTTGTTCTCGCCCGCGCCGATGTACATCATGACCTTCTCATCAGTGGCAAGCTCCGCATCGCGCATGGCGCAGGCCGTGAAGTGCCACACAAGCGGGTTGAACCAATGAAGGCTGCGCACGATGATCACCAGATATTTATAGAGAATATCGCGGCGCTTCATGTGACACAGCTCGTGCATAAATATGTACTTTATTTCCTCGTCGGGAAAATCGAGAACCTCCTCGGTGAGCAGGATTTTAGGTCTAAAAAAACCGATCAGGGCCGGGGTCTTAAAGCGCGTCTGGAACACATACGAAACGCGGCGGCTTATATGGAGCCGCTTTGAGCATTCGTCCAGAATTTTCGATATCCTGCCGTCGCCGCCCGAAGGACGCATACTCATTTGTATCTGCATGATGATCTGCGGCACCGCGAACCACAGGAAAACAGCCGCGCACACAACAAACCAAATCACGGCGCACACCGTCACAACAGGCACGCCGACAGGCGCTGCAGCGGATATTCCCGCGCTCTCAAGGACGCGGCTGCCCGTTTTCAAATTCGCCGTCTCCGCGCCGCCGGGCAGCAGATTGAACATGCTGAATCGACTTTCGGGCGCGAAAGGCAACAAAAACCTAACGGTCACTATAACCCAGAACATGAACATCGCCGAGGCGGGCAGCTGTTTTTTCAAAAGCTTGCCCAAAGCCCAGACTATGGCGCCCATGATAGTGCCGTACAGAGCCGCGCTTAGACACAGCAAAAAAAGTTGTTTTATAATCATATCATTCACCCGGTGGGATTATCCCTCAAGAATTTTTTTGAGCTCGTCGATCTCTTCCTTGTCAAGGTCGTTGTCTTTGATGAATCCGGTCAGCATCATATTGAGCGAGCCGTCATACATCTTGTTGATAAAATTCTTGGTGGCATTTGACTTGTACTCCTCCTCGTCGATCGCCGCCGAATAACGGAACGCGCGTCCGTTGATCTTCTCGATCGAAAGAGCTTTTTTGGCAACAAGACGGTTAATAAACGTTCTTATCGTTTTGTCGTTCCAGTCGTTGGTCTCAGAGACTATGTTAACTATCTCGGTTCCCATGAGACTGCCGTGCTTCCAGAGCACATTCATGACCTCAAGCTCGGCCGGAGAAATTTGCGGTAATTTTGACATGATTATTCCCCTTTCATTAAAATTTATTATTTATTTTTATTATAATTTTATCTAATTACGAGCGTAAATCTCATACTACTATCTTACACTTGTAGTAACCATTTGTCAAGCCTTTTTTCAAAATTTTTTAAATTATTAAAAAATATCCAAAAAACCTGCGCCGCCGCGGCATTATCGGGCGCATATATTGTAAAAAAATTACAAATTTTTATTATAAGCATAAAGGGTATTGACTGTTTAATTTTTTTGGTGTATTATATTAATGTCAATTTAATAAAATTGGCATTACATTTTAATGAAACCTTAAATATTAAAATTTTCTTCGGATTGGGGCAATGCCGCCTGGGGGTGTTGCCCCTCTTTCTTTAAATTAAAAGGAGATGTCTTTATGAACGAAAGCGCTAAACTTCTTGCAGAGGCAATAAAAAAGTCAAATAACATGGTATTTTTCGGCGGCGCGGGCGTTTCCACCGAGAGCGGGATCCCCGATTTCCGCAGCAGCGGCGGAATCTACAATCAGAAATACCGCTATCCGCCTGAGCAGATCGTGAGCCACACTTTTTTTGTGTACAGCCCCGAGATATTTTATGAGTTTTACAAAGAAAAAATGATATACGAGGACGCGAAACCCAACAAGGCGCACATCGCGCTGGCGGAGCTTGAAAATATGGGCAAGCTCAAGGCGGTCATAACCCAGAACATCGACGGCCTGCACCAGGCGGCGGGCAGCAAAAACGTGTTCGAGCTCCACGGCAGCATACATCGCAACTACTGCACAAAATGCGGAACCTTTTACGGTCTTGACGCGATCGTGAACTCAAAAGAGGTCATACCCAAATGCGAAAAATGCGGAGCGGTAATAAAGCCCGACGTTGTGCTCTACGAGGAAGGCCTTGACGGAAAGGTCATAGACGGCTCGGTGCGCGCCATCCGCAAGGCCGACACCATGATAATCGGCGGCACGTCACTCAACGTGTACCCCGCCGCGGGACTTATCCACGATTTTTCGGGCCACACTCTTATTTTAATAAACAAGAGCGCCACCCCCGCCGATTCCCGCGCCGACATAGTAATCCGCGAGCCCATAGCCGAAGTCATGGGCGAGGCGATGGAAATCGTGAAAAACAGTTAGCGCGATATTTCAGCATGATCTACATTAATTTTGACAAAGCCTCGGGCGAGCCGCTTTATATACAGGCGTTCACCCAACTAGCGGACAAAATAAATCACGGCGAGATAGAGCCCGGCTCAAAGCTGCCGTCGCAGCGGCAAATGGCAAGGGATATGAGCGTGTCGGTCAACACGATAACGAACGCTTATAATATGCTGGCGCAGTACGGATATGTCTCGGCGGCGGAACGCTCGGGCTATTATGTCAAGAGCGCGGAAAAGACCGCCGACGTGCCCGACCGCCTGTGGCGCAGCAATGCGCCTTATGTTTATAACTTCAGCCGAAACGGAACTGACCTGAGTATTCCCTCGGCTTTTCGGCGCGCCTACAGACAGACCGCGAGGCTTGACGAGAACAAATTCACATATCCCGACTATAACGGAGACTATGACCTGCGCAAGCAGATCTCATATATGCTGAACAAAACACAGGGAATAAAGGCGAGCCCTGTTCAGATAATAATAGGCACCGACATAACCAGACTTTTGGACTGCCTGATGCGCGTTATCGGCGGCGATTCGGTTTTCGGGCTCGAAAATCCCGCCTACAACAAAATTGCGCAGTTTATGAACCTGGGAGCCCACAAGGTGAATTACCTCAATATCCCGGAGAGCGGCATAAATGCCGAAACGCTCAAGAACTTTGACGCCGATGTTCTCTTCCTGATGCCTTTCCACCACTACCCACTCTACTATAAAATGAGCTATGAGCAAAAGCGCGCGGTTCTTGACCGGGCGGGAGACGAGAGATACATAATAGAATATAACTACGATATGGACTTTGTTTACTCAAATCCGTCGGAGCCGCTTTTCTCCATGACCGAAAACAAAAACGTCATTTTCGCGGGGGATTTTACGCGGACCATCTCGCCATCGCTGAGCGCCGCGTACATGGTACTGCCCGAGTTTATGCTGGCGAAATGGAAAAGAGTGTTCTACACCTATCATTCATGCGTCGGCAGGCAGGACCAGGCGTTTATCGCCGAAATCATAAGAGACGGCAGCTATTACTCAAACATAAACCGCCTGCGCAGGATATACAAGAAAAAAAGGGACCTCCTGATCGGCGCGATAAAGCGTCATCCGTTCGGCAAAAACATTGAGATTATAAACGCCGATTGCGGCACAACGCTGCTGCTCAGGCCGCTCATCGACGCGGACGAGGAATTTTTGATAGATATCGCCCACCAAAACGGCGTTAAGCTCTCATTCATCAAAAACGCCCTCGAAAAGCCCAACCCGATAATCTCGGACAAACTTTTTATCTTAGGCTTCGGCGAGCTGTCGGACGAGGACATAATCCTCGGAGCAAACAAGCTCCTCGACATCTGGTCGTCGATTTAACACCGCCTATTTGTGTAACCGAATTTTAATTTGAAAAAATTGTAATACTGTGGTATTATGTAATTGGCAGTTTTTGCTGCAAGTGCGGTATATTCCGTGCGGAGAAACACTTTGATGTAAATAAAATATGTCAATTTAAAAGGCAGACATAGAAACGTAAGGACGGTTGGCCGCTTCTTCTTTGCGAAACATAATTGTTTCAGCTTACGAAGGAGGACGATGCCTATGAAACATTGGGCTTTAAAAGCAGCGGTAATGCTGTTTGTTATCGTTATAATACTTATAGCGTTTGCGCCTGTGGTGCAATAAAAAACAACCGATCCAAAGTTTAGCCGCCAAGGATCGGTTGTTTACTAAACAAATCTGAAGCGGCCAAACCGTTTTTACGCTCTGCCGTTTCTCTTTTATTATTATATATTATCGTTTTGATTTTGTCAAGATTTTTATTAAATCTACTTTAAAATTGTTTTTCTGCTACCATAAAAATTTTTGTTATCTGCTACTTTACCCCCGGCTTAAAATGCTTGTATAATATTATCATAGGGGGTATTTCTATGAGAAAAATATTATCCGCAATGCTGTGTTTGATCTTGGCGGTCTCGGCCGCGCCGCGGGCGGTGTTTTCGGAAACCGAAGCCGTGACGATTACCGAAGCCTCAGGCTGGTTTGAATCGGCTTACGCCGAGTGGAGCGGATTGGGCATCGACGCCGTGAACGCATATATCAAACCCGAGGGAGGCGAATACGCGCCTATCGACCGCGAGCTTTTGCGCGAATACAAAAACGGAACCTGCCGCGTTGACGCGGTCGGGCTTTCGGCAGGAAGCTATCGAATAAAAATAGTTCCCGCGGAGAACGGCGCCGAGGACGAAAGTCTCGCGGCGGAAACCGAAATACTCTCGGTCGGATCTTTCCCGAGAGAGGGATTCGCTTTCAGCTCGCAATCCCCCGAAAAGGACGCGAGCGGCGGCTATAAGCCTGACGGAACGCCCAAAGACGGCGCGGACATAATCTACGTCTCAAACGGCAACAAAGACCGCGTTATGATAGACGGGATACCCAAAGACGGCGTCGGACTTGTGAGCATATTCGACTTCCGCGAGCGGAACAAGATCACCACGCCGCTGATCGTGCGCCTTATCGGCAGAGTTGACATGCCCGAGGGCATGCAAAAATATCTGCTCGGTATCCGCAACACCAAAAATGTGACAATAGAAGGCGTCGGCGAGGACGCGGCTATACACGGGTGGGGAATAACGTTCAAGGAATCCTCGAATATTGAGCTGCGCAACTTTGCGATAATGTGGTACGGCGGCGGCACCGACAGCGACGCCACGGCCCTTGACGGAAACAACGACAATATCTGGATACATAACCTTGAATACTTCTACGGCGCTCACGGCCCCGACGAGGATCAGGGCAAAGGCGACGGCAGCATTGACATGAAAAATCAGTCAGACTATGTGACGATCTCATACAATCATTTCTGGGATTCTGGAAAAACTACATTTACCGACAGCCCCGACGGCGCCTCTGACAAAACGCACGTCACCTATCACCACAACCACTTTGACCACTCGGATTCGCGCCACCCCAGATGCGTGGGAAGCGACGTTCATATGTACAACAACTATTATGACGGCGTTTCAAAATACGGCATAGGCGCGGCCAAGGGCTCGTGCATATTCGCCGAGAACAATTATTTCAGATACTGCGCCAGGCCCATGATAATCTCAAGTCAGGGCAGCGACATTTATAGCTCGAGCAAAAAGAATTACAGCGGCGACGGCACGCTGTCGGGCCAGTCGGGCGGAATGATAAAATCCTTCGGCAATCATATGGGAGAATATGAAAGATTTTTCACTCAGCTTGACACTCCGAGCGACTTGGCTCCGGGCGTCGGCAACGCCGGTCATTTTGACTGCTATCTTGTCTCAAGCCGAGACGAAAAGGTTCCCGATACCGTCAAAGCGCTAAAAGGCGGCGCCGTGTACGACAACTTTGACACCGCGGCGGATATGTATGGCTACAACGCCGAGACAGCCGAAAGCGCCGTTGAGACCGTTAAAAAATACGCGGGCCGAATGAACGGCGGAGATTTTGAATACACATTCGACAATTCGATTCAGGACAAAAATTATGACACGATACCCGAGCTTCAGACCTTGGTTGAAAACTATGATCCGCCGATTTCCAAAGTCGGCGGAGACGCGTCGCTCGTTCTCGAACAGCCGCCCGAGCCGTCAGACGACAGGATTACGCATAACTTTACGACCCAAGGCACCGCGAGCGGCGTGTTTGAAATAAAAGGCTCGATTACCGACCTTTTCGGCATAATGCGGTACGACGCGGTCAATTTGACAAAATCTCTCAAATTCGAGGGCAGCTCATATATAAAATTCACGGCGGTACAGCGCGGTATCATGACCCTGCTCACCAATCCGTACCGCGGTTCGGTCAACGTCAAAGTGAACAACGAGGTCGTCCGCGGAGACCATGAAACGGGGCTTATACAATTTAACGTCGAGCCCGGCGTGACGTATAACATCACTCGAGACAGCGTTTCGTATCTGTTCTATCTGGTTCTGGAATATGACCCGAACAGCCCGATGATAACGCCGCTCCCCACGCAGGCGCCCACAACCGCGCCCACCGCGAAACCGGGTGATCCGACACAAACACCGAGCGGAGACTCTCCCGATATTCCCGCAAGCGGCGGATATATACATAATTTCACCGAAAGCGATATGCGGAGCGATTTTTACACAATAAGCGGCGCAACATCAAAGGACAGAGGTTCTTTGGAATACGGCGGCATGACGCTCACAAACGCTTTTAAGCTGGGAAGCAGTTCAAGCATAAGCTTCACCGCTCCAAAAGACGGCGAAATGCTTTTGGTTTTCGGCACATCGAGCACGCCGACGGTAAAGCTCAACGGTACGGCTTTGACGGGCAGCGGAAACACACTGACGTTTCCCGTAAAGAGCGGCGAGAGTTATAAGATCACCAAAAACAGCGGCGAGCAGCTTATATACTACATGGCGCTGACTCTTGACGCTGCGCCGACCGACGCTCCGCCAACCGAGGAGCCCGCGACAACAACCGAGCCGAGCGACGCTCCACCGACTGAAGCGCCGACCGAGGAACCGAAAAACAGCGGATATTCGATAAAAGGAGTCGACAGTTCAAACAGCGGTCTGACCGCGGCTGTGGAATACAGCGGTACAGGTGCGGCGCCGAAGGCCAAGCTGCTTGCCGCGAAATACAAAAACGGCGCGCTTACCGCCTTTAGTGACACGGTTGAATTAAACGGAAGCGGCGAATACTTTATCGAAAACTTCGCGGCACAAAACGGCGAAAACATCGTTTTGTTTATTTGGAGCGATACCGACAAGATAAAGCCGCTGTGTGAAAAATTTGAAATAAATAATAATTAATATAAACGGAGGTATTGAAATGAAAAAGAAGATATGTTTGATTTTGTCAATGCTCATGATTTTGGCGTCGGTTCCCTGCGGGATCGTCGGCGCGGCGAACACGGTCGTGATAACGGCCTCAAACGGCTGGCTTGAATCGGCCTACGCCGAGTGGACGCCGATTGACGGAGCCGACGGCTACAACGTTTACAGCAAAAAATCGGGCGGCGAGTATGTTAAGCTGGACGCTCCGCTTGTGCGCGAGTATCCCGATTATTTCCGCGCCGACGCGCTCGGACTCTCTGCCGGCGAATATACGCTTAAAATCGTCCCGGTAAAGGGCGGCGCTGAGATCGCGGACGCGGCGGCGGAGACCGAGAATCTCACAGTTTCGGCGTATGACAGAAGCGGATTCGCGTTTTCGAAAAATTCGCCCGTCGGCACCGCGAGCGGAGCCTATAACGACGACGGAACATTAAAAGAAACCGCCGACGTGATCTATGTCACAAACGGCAACAAGGACACGGTGACGGTAAACGGCGACCCCTCGCAGGGAATAGGACTGCCCGAGATACTGCACTACCGCCAGCAGAAAAAAATCACCAAGCCTCTGGCGGTGCGCCTTATAGGCAGGGTCGAGGACCCCGCGGGGCTTACGCGCCACACTGTCCAGATACAGGGCTGGGAGCAGAAAACCACACCCATGGTAGGCCAGAGCCTTACGATCGAGGGCGTGGGAGACGATGCCGCGGTGTACGGCTGGCTGATGTGCCTGAAACGCATGGTCAACGTTGAGATACGAAACCTTGCGGTTATGTACGCCGGAGAGGGAGCCGAGGCGTCCTCAATAGAAATGGACACCGACAACTTTAACATCTGGGTACACAACTGCGACTTTTTGTACAACGCGCCCGGAAAGGACGCCGACCAAGCGAAAGGCGACGGCGCGGTGGCGTTCAAATCGGGCTCAAGCTATGTGACGGTCTCGTATAACCATATGTGGGATCTGGGCAAAAACTTTGTCTCTGGCGGCCCGAACGAAAACAGCAATATGTACAGCGAAAAATCGCACTACTACGCCACATACCACCACAACTGGTTCGATCACGGAGACGCGCGTATGCCTCGCTGTGTGGTGGGCGACAACCATGTTTACAACAACTACTATGACGGAGTTGCCATGTACGGCATAGGCGCGGCGATGAAAACCTCGGTTTTCTCCGAGTGCAACTACTACCGCAATGTGCCGCGGCCGATAATAATAGCCTCTCAGGGCAGCGACGTCTATGACAGCACGACTGACACCTATCCCGAAAAGGGCACGCTTTCGGGTCAGATGGGCGGCATGGTAAAGTCTTGGGGCGATGTGTTTATAACGCCTCAGAAAAACTGGTGGCCTTATGGAAATGAAAAAGACACAGGCGAGTTTGACGTTTATACAGTCAAAGACCGCAATGAGACAGTTCCCGACACTGTGCAGGCAAAAGTCGGCGACGACCGAGGCAAAGGCGTTTACAACAACTTTGACACAAATCCCGACGTTATGTATGAATATACATCGGAATCAGCGGAAGAGGCGGTCAATACCGTTAAGAAATACGCGGGACGCGTTGAGGGCGGAGACTTTGAGTGGACGTTTGACAACGCGATCGATGACTCTCACCACGGCATAAACCAGGCTCTGCTTGACAAGATAACGAACTACAAATCGAGCGTGGTCTCGGTAGGCGGCGGACTTCCGCTGATCCCGCCCGAGCCCGAACCGACCGCGACGCCCGACCCTTCTATCACAGCCGACCCAAGCGCCACGGCAAAGCCCACAAGCGCGCCCGTTGCGCCTCCAGAGGGAGATGTTAAGCCGATACCCGTCGGTACGGACAGCTATGCCAAAGACTGGAACGGCGGACAGAGTATGTCGGCGGGCGACATATCCGCAGACGGATATGTAGGCTGCTACAAAGGCGGCGGCAACAGCTACAAGAGCAACAGTTTCAGCGTGGATGGGATTTCGATAACAAGAGGCTATCAGGCAAAGAGCGTAGACAGCCGCTCATTCTATATCATTCCCGAAAGCGAGTGCATGATCACCGTTTACTTTTACTCAAACGGCAAAAACACGCTGGGTCTGCATCTGAACCCCTCGGGCGAGCCTGATGCGGTGTGCGTTCCCGACCACGGCGGCGGCGACTACTCGTTCACTTATCACTTTGAGAATGTTGGCTCCGCGCTCTATATCGCGGGCCCGATGGGCGACAT
Organism: uncultured Monoglobus sp.; assembly: GCA_947624775.1. Classification (GTDB taxonomy): domain Bacteria; phylum Bacillota; class Clostridia; order Monoglobales; family Monoglobaceae; genus Monoglobus. The sequence goes on along the minus strand of CANQLT010000008.1, from coordinate 86 downwards.
AAATATTGCCGGCATATCGGTTCGCGCGGTGCCCGGCGGCTCAACAGCCGAACCCTCTAAAGAGCCTGACACAACGGCCGAACCCA
>CANQLT010000007.1 GCA_947624775.1 uncultured Monoglobus sp. | reverse complement strand
AGGGGGAGCTGTCGCGGAGCGACTGAGGGGGTGACCTATTTGCTATTCGCTAATCCCTAGTCACTACGTTGCCCTTGGCCCAGGGCTCGTCGAAGATTATTTCGCCTATGGTGTCGGCTGTGACGGTGCCGCTCAGCGGGTTCTTGACGCTTGTGATCTCTCCGCGCACATCGGCGGTCACCTCGCTCTTTTCAAACGACAGGTCGCAGTCCCACATCTCGCATTCCTCAAGGATCAGGCCTTTGGCGTAGCACAGCGGCTGGGTGCCGCTTATTTTGCAGCGCACGAGGCGCAGGTTCTCGCTGTACCACGCGAGATATTCGCCGTCTATCACGCTGTCGTACACCGTGACATTTTTGCTGTGCCAGAACGCGTCCTTTGTGTTGAAATTCGAGTTTCTGATCACCGCGTTTTCCACATACTGAAACGAGTATTTCCCGGTCATTGTCAGGTTGTCGATCTCCATATCGCGGCTGAGCAGAAACGGGTACTCGGAATTTAACTCGCAGTCCGAGATACTCAGGCCGCGGCAAAACCAGCCGAACTCGACCGAATCTATATCGCAATTCTTTAGCGTTGAGTTATCGCACTCGCGCAGGGCCTTGATGCCGCCCAGCTTTGAATTTGTTATGTATATATTTTTATCGTACCAGAGCGCCGCGCGGCAGGTGTCCGCCATGGAGCAGCTGTCGATCTCGGCGTTTGTCACGTGCCAGAGCGGATAGCGCAGCCGAAAATCACAGCCGCGCGCTACAAGGTTACCGCACTCCTTGAGCGCCGATTCCCCGTCCGCGGGGCCGCTGAATTGTGAGTCCGCTATCTCCGCGTTATGTAATCCGTATAAGGCTCTCTCCTCGTCAAAGGTTTCGCCGTTTATTCGGGTAATTTCTCCGTCAAAGCGCATAAGCACAACTCCTTTCTGTAAATTATATAATCAAGTCGTTAAAATATGAAGTTTATGTGATTTGAGGCGCCGCTTTACATATTTATTTTTTCTATGTACGGGTTGACATGGACCATGCAGTGCTTGACCTTGGGAAAGCTGCGCTCTATCGCGTGGTGGACCTGCTCGGCTATGGCGTGGGCCCTTATCAAGCTGATATTGCCGTCGGCCGAGATCTCCACGTCCACGTATATTTTGGAGCCGAACATCCTTGTCATCAAAAGGTCTAGGCTTATAACTCCGTCCTGTAGCTTGATTATCTCCGCCATCTCGCGCTCGGTCTCGTCGTCGCAGGATTTGTCGACCATTTTGTCGAGCGCCTCCTTGCATATGTCATAGGCGGCCTTGAGGATAAACAGACAGATCACAACGCTCGCGATAGGGTCGCACACCGGGAAGCCCAGACGCGCGCCCAGGATTCCGACAAACGAGCCGATAGACGACAGCGCGTCGCTGCGGTGGTGCCACGCGTCCGCCATCAGGGCGGTCGAATCGACTTTTTTGCCGTAGTATCTGGTGTACCAGAACATGGCCTCCTTGACAACGATCGAGAGCGCCGCGGCTCCCAGCGCCAGCGCGCCCGGGATCGCGAGGGTCTCAAACCGCGCGGATGCGATTTTTTTCACACCATCAAAGCCTATGCCGAGGCCCGTCACAAACAGCACCGCCGACAGAATCACCGCCGCGATGCACTCCATTCGCTCGTGGCCGTAGGGGTGGTCGTGGTCGGCTTTTTTGGCGGCCGCGCCCGCGCCTATCATAACGATTATCGTGCTGAAAACATCTGAGGCGGAATGTATCGCGTCACTGATTATGGCGCCGGAATTCGCAGCGAATCCGGCGACCAGCTTGACGGCGGACAGCAGCATGTTTATCACAATGCTGACGTTCGACACGCGCATTATTATTTTTTTAGAATTGTCCGCCATTTTTGTATCAGCCTCTCTTTTTCCTCTCTATATTCTCGCCGCCCACGTTTGCCTCGCCCAACATAGGTACTAGGGATTAGTAACTAGGTACTAGACATATGACGCGGGGAAATTCCAATGATTTTTACCAAATCATCTCCGCGTATTCGCTATTCGCTAATCACTAATCTCTATGTTTATGTATGCCGAAAGACCGTGTTTTGTGATTAAATATATAAAAATTATTAAAAACTATTCCAGATAATCTTTCAGCTTTTTGCTGCGGCTGGGGTGGCGCAGCTTTCTGAGCGCCTTGGCCTCGATCTGGCGTATGCGCTCGCGGGTGACGTTGAACTCCTTGCCGACTTCCTCGAGGGTCCTGGCTCTGCCGTCGTCGAGGCCGAAGCGGAGACGCAGCACCTTTTCTTCTCTGGGGGTCAGGGTGCTGAGCACGTCAACCAGCTGCTCCTTTAGCAGCGTGAACGTCGCCGCTTCGGAGGGCGCGGGCGCGTCATCGTCTCTGATGAAGTCGCCCAGATGGCTGTCCTCCTCCTCGCCTATCGGGGTCTCAAGCGAGACAGGCTCTTGGGCGATCTTTAGGATCTCGCCAACCTTATCGACCGGCATATTGAGCTCTTTGGCGACCTCCTCGGGCAGCGGGTCTCGGCCAAGTTCTTGAACCAGCTGGCGCGAAACGCGCACCAGCTTGTTTATCGTCTCGACCATATGAACCGGGATCCTGATGGTTCGCGCTTGGTCGGCTATCGCTCTTGTGATGGCCTGCCTTATCCACCATGTGGCGTAGGTCGAAAACTTGTAGCCTTTGGTGTAGTCGAATTTTTCAACCGCCTTGATAAGACCCAGGTTTCCCTCCTGTATCAGGTCAAGGAACAACATTCCGCGGCCCACATAGCGCTTCGCTATGCTGACTACCAGACGCAGGTTCGCCTCTGCCAGCTTGCGCTTGGCGTACACGTCGCCCTCGCTCATCTTCTTTGCCAGCTCGGCCTCCTCCTCGCCGGTCAGCAGGTTTACCTTGCCTATCTCCTTGAGGTACATGCGCACCGGATCGTCAATGCTGACGCCGTCGGGCACCGACATATCCTCGAGCTCCTCCTCGGTCACGCGGTCCGCCTCGTCAACCACCGGCTCGGGGTCTATGCTGCCCACAATCTCGATGCCCTGCTTCTCGATTATCTCGTAGATACGGTCCATCTGATCGGCTTCAAGTTCAAGTTCCTCAAGCTTGTCCGCCACGGTTTTGTACTCAAGCATACCCATCTTTTTGCCCTCGTCGAGCAGGCCCTGGATAATCTGCGCCTTTTTCTTGGCGACACTGATATCGGGCTTGGTCTCCGGCGTCTTTTTGTTCATGTCATCGTTTTTACTGCTCATTATTTTGCACCTCCGGCTGCATTTTTCCTATTTTTCTTCTTCTCAAAGAGCAGTCTCAGCTGCTCGTCATCCTGCGCGGCGCTTAGCCGCTGGCGCTCCTCCTTTGCCCGAATCAGAATTCCGATCGGACCGGCGCAAGCGAGAAGCTTGTCCTTTGTTTCCTTGTCGTTTATAAGTATATCCGAGACCGTTCCCGCGTCCTCGGGAGCGCATCTTCCTATTATATCTAAAGGCTCGGGCACCGCGCCGCTCTCGGCAAGGCTTATCAAAAGCTCCGCCAGCCGCTTGTGCGTCGGCTCGGTCGCGAAATCATCGGGAGTCAGGCCGCTTTCCAGAACCTTTTTTATCACCCGCTTGTCGCACATCAGATTGAGCAGAAACCGCTCCGCCCCATACACGCCGCGCACGTTTTTTTCCTCAGGCAGCGGCTTGTGTATCGTTCTGCGCAGCCTCTCCGATTCCCGGCGCCTTTGGTCGGTCTCGGCGTTTTTGAGCTCAATCTCCGAAATCCCTGCCATGATGCCCGCAGCACTTATATTGAGTTCCTCCGCCAGGCGCCCGACGTATATCTCCCTCTGGGCGGCATTCTTTATCCGTGCCAGAACCTCCGAAACCTCGCGGGTGAAGTCCACCTTATCGTCCACATCATTTAGGTTATATTTTTCTCTGATACCGTCGATTTTATACTCAATCAGCGGCCGCGACCGCTCTATCAGAACGGAGAACATATCGGGGCCCTTGTTTTTGATAAACTCATCGGGGTCCTTGCCGTCGGTGATGGTCAGCACCCTGACCTTGACGCCCTCATCAAACAGTATGTCGCCCGCTCTCAGCGTTGCCTTGATGCCCGCCTCGTCGTTGTCGTAGCAAAGAACTGCGCGGGGCGCGTAACGCTTGACAAGCCGCGCCTGCTCAGGAGTGAACGCCGTGCCCAGCGAGGCTACCGCGTTCCCGAATCCGCTCTGGTGCAGCGCCACAACGTCCATGTAGCCCTCCATCAGCAGCAGCCGTCCCGACTTGTCGTTTTTGGCGAGATTCAGTCCGAACAGGTTATCCTTTTTCTTGAAGATGAGCGTCTCGGGCGTGTTCCAGTATTTGGGCGCCTCTGTTCCGTCTTTGATTATCCTGCCGCCGAAGGCTATCACCCTGCCGCGGACGTCGATTATCGGGAACACCACCCTGCCGTCGTAGAACGCGTCGTAGTACGTGCCGTTCTGCCTGCGCTTGACAAGGCCCGCGGCCTCCATATCGCCCTCCAAGCAGCCCTGCGCTCTCAAATAATCATAAAGATTTGTCCAGCCCTCGGGCGCGTAGCCTATGCCGAATTTTTTTATAGTAGAATTTTTGAGCTTGCGCTCTCTTAAATAGTCAAGCCCCGGCTTTCCCTCCGGCTTTGACAAACAGTCAAAATAATACCGCGCCGCCATAGCGTTTATTTGATACAGCCGCTCCTTTTTCTTGGAGAGCATCAGCTGTTTCTGCTTGTCGCCTCCGCCGCGAGTGCTCGGCATCTCCATATGCGCCCGATCCGCCAGATACTTAACGGCGTCCATAAAATCAAGGTTCATCGCCGCCTCGACAAACTGTATCACGCTGCCTCCGGCTCCGCATCCGAAACAGTGGAATATCTGCTTGTCGCGCGAGACCGAAAGGGACGGGGATTTTTTGTCGTTGTGCAGCGGGCACAGACCCATCATGTTGTTTCCGCTGCCCTTCAGAGTGGTGAAACCCGATATTATATCAACAATGTCGTTTTCCCTCACGACATCGTCGAGAAAACTCTGAAAATCAGTATTTGCCATCGGGCACACCTCCTTTATTTTACCCAGAATTTGGGAACATACAGTTCCTCGTACCGCTTGACCGCAAACGGGTCGCTCATGCCCGCGATGTAGTCGGCGGTGATTATGTGCTTATCGTCAGTGCGGCTGTTTTCCCGCGTTTCGCGCGGGATCAAATCAATATCGTTTAAAAACTTTTCATAAAGACTCTCTATAATATTCTTCGCTTTTTCATCCTCGGACGCGATCTCCAGCTCGGGATTGGTATATACCCGATCGAACAAAAACTGCCGAAGCCCGGTCATTGCCGCGTGGGCCTCAGGCTCCATGGCAATATCTCCCGATTTTTCACTCTCGCTGATAACAGCTTTTATCATGGTGTCGATCCTGACCGAGTGGCGGCTGCCGAGCACCGCGGAGAAGTCGGACGGTATGTCGCTCTCGTTTAAAACCCCGCCGCGAACCGCGTCATCGATATCGTGATTTATGTAGGCTATCCGATCGGACAGCGCGACGATCCTGCCCTCGAGGGTCTCCGCCTTTCGGCTGCCCGTGTGATTTATTATTCCGTCGCGCACCTCGTAGGTCAGGTTCAGACCCTTGCCGTTTTCCAACACATCAACCACCCGAAGGCTCTGCTCGTTGTGCCTGAATCCTTGGGGACAGATGTTGCTGAGCACCTTTTCGCCCACATGCCCGAATGGAGTGTGCCCCAGATCGTGCCCGAGGGCGATCGCTTCGGTCAGATCCTCGTTGAGACAAAGCGCACGCGCGATGGTTCTGGCAATCTGCGCCACCTCGAGAGTGTGGGTGAGGCGTGTCCTGTAGTGGTCGCCCTGAGGCGACAGGAACACCTGCGTCTTGTGTTTGAGCCGTCTGAACGCCTTTGAGTGGATAATACGGTCGCGGTCGCGCTGGAAGCAAGTGCGCAGCTCGCAAGGCTCCTCGCTCTCGCGTCTGCCCTTTGACTCGGCGCTGAGGACCGCTCCCGCGGACAAATACTCGCGCTCTCGGTTTTCTATCATCTCTCTGACATTCATAAAATCACTCCTATGTTTAATATTCTACAAAAAATCCTTTTTTCCTTTTATTTATTCCGCGTTGACAAATTATCCGTTTTATTATATATTAATTATATTATTGAAGAAAAGGAAAATTTATATGATAAAACTAACGCCGCGGCTTGAAACCATAACGGAGCTCATAAAAAATTCGGAGGTGACCGCCGATATCGGCACCGACCACGCGTATCTCCCCGTGTCTTTGATCGAGCGGGGAAAAACGAAAAGGGCGATCGCCTCGGACATAGCCGAGGGCCCTCTCATGCGGGCCGCCGAGACCGTGCGCAAACACCGCATGAGCGACATGATCTCGCTGCGCTTGGGCGCAGGGCTTGAAACTCTGACGCCCATAGACATGGCGGACACAATCATTATCGCAGGAATGGGCGGCGAGACGATCGCGGAAATACTCGAAAATTCACCGAAAATTGTGAACGCCGCAAAGCTGATAATAGCGCAGCCCATGTCATCTGTGCCCGAGTTCCGCGACTATATATACGAAAGCGGATATTCCAATATACGGGAACATTTGGCGGTTGAAGGCTGCAAGATATACAATATAATCTCAATGTCGCCGATAAAAACTACCAACGCTCCGCTTGAGCCTCACGAGCGCCTTGTCGGCCGTGACCTGCCGGCGCGGCGGCCCGAGCATTTCGACAAATACCTCAAAAATCTGACAAACGCTCTTGAAGCGAAAATAAACGGATTGAGCCGCGCGACGTCGCCCGAGGCAAAAGCCGAGCTTGAGCGAACAAAAGATATCTTGTCGAAATTGTCTTAGCTTATTCGCCGCTTTCGGTAGGGGCGGATATTATCCGCCCGCATATATTGATAAATACAACAATCGTAAAATATAAAGGAGTGATCTTATGTCAACAACCGTTAAACAGATCGCGGACCATATCGAGCGCCTGGCTCCGCGTGAGCTGGCCGAGCCCTGGGACAACGTGGGGCTGATGGTCGGCGATCTTGAAAAGGAAGTGAACACGGTCTATATCGCGCTTGACGGCACGAGCCGCAATGTCCGCGAGGCGATAGATAGGGGAGCGGATATGATAATAACCCACCACCCACTGATCTTCACCTCGGTAAACCGCGTTATCGAGCAGGATGTTACAGGCAGCGTTATCATCAATCTTATCAAAAACGATGTCGCGCTCTACAGCGCCCACACCAATTTTGACATCGCGGACGGCGGCATGAACGACATACTCTGCGACAAGCTGGACATAGTGGACACGCGGCATTTTCTTGACTCGGAGTGCGTCGACGGCGGCGGCAAGCCCCTTGACAACATCGGCAGGGTCGGACGGCTGGACACTCCCACCGAGCTGGCGGACTATGTTGATTATGTCAAGAGCGTGCTGGGCTGCGCCGCGATAAGCTATGTGGGGGACCCGTCCGAGGTCGTCACCACCGCGGCGGTATGCAGCGGCAGCGGCGGAGATTTGATCTACTGCGCCTACAACGCGGGCGCCGATGTCTATATTACCTCGGAAATAAAGCACCACGAGGCGCAGCTGGCACTGGAACTGGGCATAAACCTGATCGACGCGGGACATTTTGAAACCGAGAACATCATATGCGGCTTTATGGAGGACTTTCTCAAAGAGCGGTTCCCCGACCTCAAAATAATAAGCTCCTCCGCCGATCCGTACAAAAAAAGATAATAACTCCTCATGCGGCTTTTTGCTTAATTCGAGCAAAAAGCCGTATTTATTTATTGACAATATATTGCAAAAAATGTATAATTCTAATTAACATCATTCTATGGAAAGGCGGGGCAGTTATGAACTTTTTGGAAGAGAGGATCACGCGGGACGGCGTGGTAAAAGAAGGCGGTGTTCTGAAGGTCGACAGCTTTCTGAACCACTGCATGGACATTGATCTGTTTGAGGAAATGGGCAGAGAGTTTAAAAATCGGTTCGCGGACAAGGAGATAAACAAAATACTCACCATCGAGGCCTCGGGCATAGGCATCGCCTGCATAGTGGCGAGACATTTCGGGGTGCCGGTGGTGTTCGCCAAAAAATCTCAATCTATCAATATCGACGGAGACGTGTATCTCGCTGAGGTCGAATCGTTCACACACAAGCGCACAAACCAAGTGATCGTGTCCAAGAAGTTTATAAACGAGGGTGACAAGGTCCTGATAATAGACGACTTTCTCGCCAACGGCTGCGCGCTCAAAGGGCTGATTTCGATAGCCGAATCTGCGGGCGCCAGCGTTGAGGGCATAGGTATCGCGGTCGAAAAGGGGTTCCAGCCCGGCGGAAAGCTCATACGCGATATGGGATATGACCTCGAGTCCCTCGCCATTGTGGACGGCATGAACGCGGACACCGGAGAAGTTATTTTCAGAGAGCAGGGGGAATAGTTTATGAAGAAAGAAAAATCAAATAGGGCGCAAAAACCCGCCTCGGTCGAGAATATATACACGCTTGACGGCAGAGTGCCTTTCGGAAAGGCGGTGCCGTTCGGACTCCAGCACATTTTGGCGATGTTCGTCGCGAATATCGCGCCCATAATCATCGTGGCGGGAGCCTGCGGCCTTAGCGACCACGACACGGCGCGGCTTATCCAAACCGCCATGATCGTGGCAGGAGTCGGAAGCCTTATCCAGCTTTTCCCGATCTGGCGTCTGGGCTCGGGACTGCCGATCGTTATGGGTATCAGCTTCACGTTTGTTTCGATACTTTGCTACATAGGCCCCGCCTACGGCTATGAGGCCGCGATAGGCGCCATCATGATAGGCGGCATCGTTGAGGGAATTTTGGGTCTGTTCGCCAAATACTGGCGCAGGATCATATCGCCGATAGTCGCGGCCTGCGTCGTTACCGCCATCGGCTTTTCGCTGCTCTCGGTGGGCGCGAGCTCGTTCGGAGGCGGCAGCGGCAGTGAGCAGTTCGGCTCAGCCACCAACTGGGTACTGGGCGGCGTAACGCTTCTGGCATGCATACTGTTTAACATTTTCGCCAAGTCGTACTGGAAGCAGCTTTCGGTCCTGTTCGGACTTGTTGTGGGATACATATTCGCGGCGGTCATAGGCGCGGTGGATTTCGAATCGCTCAAGGGCACCTCGGTCGTGGCGCTGCCCTCGATACTGCCGTATAAACCGGTCTTTAATCTCAACGCTATAATTTCGGTGACGCTGATCTTTCTGGTCTCCGCCACCGAGACGATAGGCGACACCTCGGCGCTGGCGTCGAGCGGTCTGGGCCGCGACGTCACCGACAGGGAGATCTCGGGCTCTATCGCCTGTGACGGATTTATCAGCGCACTCTCGGCCTGCTTCGGCTGTATGCCGATCACCTCGTTCAGCCAGAATGTGGGTCTGGTGGCGATGACAAAGGTCGTGAACCGCTTCGCCATTGCGACAGGAGCCGTTATAATGATACTCGCGGGAATATTCCCGATATTCGGCGCGCTGCTGGCTACCATGCCCGACGCGGTGCTGGGCGGCTGCACGATAATGATGTTTGGCACGATCGTTGTCAGCGGTCTGCAAATGATAGGGAACTGCGGCTACACCCAAAGAAATATAACGATAGCCGCGCTCTCGCTGAGCATCGGCCTCGGTTTCACCCAGGTGCCCGAGATATTCGCGATCTTTCCCAAGATCATCAACAGCGTTTTCGCCGAAAACTGCGTGGCGGTGGTATTCCTGACCGCAGTCATTCTGAACCTGGTTCTCCCCAAAAACATGGAAACGCACCAAAATCAAAACAACGCATAACAAAAACCGCGGCGCCGCCGCGGTTTTTTATTTAATTGAGGCCTTTGGGTTTCGGAATCGTTTTTGATGGAACGTCCGATAGATATTTGGCAAGATCGGGGATTTTTTGTTTTATTTCCTCCGCGATGAATCTCGCGTAAACATATGAGCCATAGCGGTTCTGGTGGGTATTGTCGATATCGTAGTATTCTCCGCTTTCCATGATTTTGTCGTAGTCCTCGGGCCAGCGCTTGGGCCTGCCCAGCCGAGCCTCGCCGATGGTCCTGCCCTCCGCGTCCTTTATCGACTGAAGATATTTGAACTTACCTTCGCCCAGATTGTCAATAAAACCCTTTGCCTTTTCGAACAACTCGATCAGCGGAACATCCTCTTCCTCCGCCGTCTGCCTTATGGCGCGTATGTAGGCGTATTCGCCGAATTTGTCCGAGCCGCCGTGGTTGCCGGGCACAGACGCGATAATGCCGCCGACAAAGCAGCCTCTGGGCGGAGGCGTCACCAATACGGGATTCGCGCCCTTTTCGCGAATCTTTTTTATGTAAAATTTTAAGTAACCCTTATATGTTGCGCCGCAACCGAAAGAATACGGAGCGTCTCCCTCGGGCATAACGCTCGGATATATCCCGCGTTCGTCGGGCTCTCCCAGCGGCGTGTGGCGCGCCTCTCGCTTTTCGCGGCGGTCGGAATCGTCGTCGTTGTGGCAAAACTCTATCAGTGCCCAATCACCTCGGCTCATCAAATCATAGCACGGGCCTACGCCGTATGGAAACATATCTTTTGTGAATTTTCCGTTGTCGATAAATCTGCCCTCGTTTAAATAGCTTCTGGTGCTCCTGCCGCCGTTGGCGCAGGGGATCACCAAAATCTCATCCCCGAAAAAGCAGCCGAGGTGGTCGCCCCAGCCGCCGATTATGTTTTCCGAATCCTTTCCGTAGGCGGTCACAATCGAGTCGCCCAAAAGAAAAATTTTTGTCATTATATCACCCTTATTCAAGCGCCCCGACGCGCTTTTTGTTTTCGGTTATCATAAAATATATCAGGCACAGAACGATCTGCACCATCGTTGAGCACGGCGTGGCGAGACCTATGTAGAAAAGCGGCACGCCCGCTATGCGGCTCACGAAGTACGAAACGGGTATGCGCACGCAGAACGCGCCCAGCACGCCCTGAGCCATGTTGAACATCGTCTTTCCGCATCCGTTGAAATATCCGCTGAAGCAGAACAGAAACGACGTCAGTATACAGTCAAACGCATACGCCTTGAGATAGCTCGCGGCCGCCGCTATGACCTCGGGGTCGCTTGTGAATATCGTTGAAAGCTTATCCCCTTGAAAAAACGAGACGTAAAACATCACAACGCCCACAGCCAGCGACGACAATATGCCGCAGAGCAGCGCTTTCTTTGCCCTGTCGTATCTCTCGGCGCCGATGTTCTGCGCCACAAACGCGGACATCGACTGCATATAAGCCGAAGGCACCAACATGATGAACGCGCACAGCTTTTCGGCCACTCCGACTCCCGCCGACGCCACAAGCCCCAAAGAATTGACAATCGCCAGAATAACCAGAAACGATATGCTGACGAGCAGGTCCTGGAGTGCTATCGGAATACCGAGAAAAAGAATACGCTTGACTATTCTTTTGCGCAGGCGTATGTCGCGGCGGGTGAGCTGGAACGGAAGCTTTACGCGCTTTATTATAATAAGCGACAGCAGCACGCTGACGCCCTGCGCCATTACGGTCGCAAGCGCCGCGCCCGCGACACCCATCTTAAAGCCTGCGACGAAAACCAGATCGCCGATTATGTTAAACACGCAGGCGATCGCCACGGTCATAAGCGGGACGCGGGAATTGCCCACGCCGCGGAATATGCTGCCGACCAGGTTGTACGCCACTATGAATATCATGCCCGCGGAGCATAAGAATATATAAGTCACTGTCCTGCCAAACGCTTCCTCGGGCGCCCGCATGAGCGCCGCCAAAGGACGGGCGCAGACGAGCATAACGGCGGTAGCGCCGACCGCAATTATAGCGAACAGCGCTATGCCGCTGCCTATCACGCGGCCCGCCTCCTTGTTGTTGCCCTCGCCTATCCTATGGCCCGCCAGGACCGTGATGCCCATTGACACGCCTTCGATCATGAACGTGACCGTCTGCATTATCTGGCTTCCGGTGGACACCGCCGAAACATCGGCGGATATTCCGAACCTGCCCACGATCAGCAGATCTATCGCGCCGTACATCGCCTGCAAAAACAGGGCCAGCAGCATTGGCAGAGCAAACCCGATAAGCTTGCTTAGAATCGCGCCGCGCGTGAAATCCTGATTCATATAACCTCCGACATATCGTGTTTCTCTTTAATTAAATTTCTGGAAATGCTGATAGTCGCGGTAGCTGTCCCAGCTTCCGCCCCATTCCCAGCCGTGCTCATCAACGAATATCCTGTATATATCCGTGCCGGGACCGATATACGCCTGCTTGGCTGTCTCGTCGCGCCATGTGCTGACGTCTCTTGACCAATACTCGGCCGCGTTCTCATGTGAGCCTGTGCCGTTTGAATTGACATAGGGATTTATCTGCGGATTAATGTCAATGGCGCGGCCCAACGCGTGTTTCGAAAGCGACGTTCCTCCGTCGGTCGACATTCTGTAATTAAAGGCCGACGTGTTGTTTTCCTCAATTGACGCGAAATCGCTGCCGCCGTATTTGTCCACCAGCCTCATACGCTCGATCGGATAGCCGATCTCGTAGAGCTCAGCGAATATGTCGAGCACCTCGTCGGCCAAATCTCTCGCCACGATCATCTCGCCCGTTTGAGTGCCGCCGTCAAAATCGCGGTACGGTATTGTGAGATACGCCAGCTCGTCAAGCGATATAACCGCGCTGCCGTCCGCCGGATATGATGTTCCGGTTATTTCCGAAACCACGCTCTCGGGGATCGGCTGCCAACTTCCTCTTTCTCCGACCTGCTCGGGGGTCTTGGCCGGCGCCGAGGTCGGCGCCTCGGTCACGGCCGCTTCTTCCGCCCGAATGTTCGGCTCCGCGTTTCCGTTATTTGCCGAAGCTTCTTCCTTCGCTCCGCCATGCCTGAACGCCGTTATAACCAATGCGGCGGCAAGCACCAACAGAGCGCCCGACACGATCCCCGTTATAACGGCTTTACCTGTTGAAATATCTCTCTTTCTGCCCATATTGCCTCCTAATATACCGATATCTCGCTGATTGCTATATCCTTCCAGTCGCCGTAGACCGTGTCTGAGACCTTTATTGAAATATACGAGGTATCGACCGGGACTGTGAGCGGTATATCCTGCATGACCCTGTAGGCGTCCTGCTGAAGATCAGCGACTTGGCTACCGCCCTCATACGTAATCTGTATCTGCGTTATTCTCCTGTTTTTATAATAAGTTTGGCTTGACTTGCAATAGCCGTTTGTGAGCTTTATGCCGCTCACGTGCTGCTTTGTGTCCGCTTTGAGCGTGTATGTGGGCGTCAGCTCCACGTTTCTGTCACACGACCAAGCGGTAGTCATATCCCCGTCTATTGCGTACGAGGCATAATAGTTATTGGCATATCCCGCGGTATAGTCAACACCTCTGGTGCTTGAAGCGCTGTAGTCGCTGAAAACCGGAGGCGGGGGCGGAGTGGGTGTCGGCGCCGCCGTAGGCGTAACTACCGCGACAGTCTGATCCTGCTCGTCGCCGCCCGAAGAACCGAACATAAGAATAATACCAATTATTATCGCCGCGGCAACCACTCCCATCGCGGAGATGACCGCAATCAAAACGGGAGAGTTTTTCTTTTTTGGCGGCCGCTGCTCGGGAGAATGATATCCGCCTCTCGGCGAACCCTGCCCCGCGCTTATATTCCTACTCGGGTCGGGTCCCGCAGGTGGGCGGCTCGGATCATACTCGACCGCCGCCCCGCAGTATATCGCGTTATACAGGTCGTCAACGTTTTCGAACCTGGCGCTCGCATAAACCGCCATGCCTTTCATCAGCGCCGCCTCGAGCCGAGGATCGATGTTCACACCCATCTTTGAGGGCGGAACCAGATGATCCTCGTACATTCTCTCAAGCGACTGGACCGGGACCTGCCCTGTTATAGCGCGGTAGATGGTGGCGCATATGGCGTACACATCGGTCCACGGGCCCTGCTTGCCGTGGCTCCTGTACTGTTCCTCCGGGGCGTAGCCGTGTTTAAGCTGCACCGACATGCTCTTGGTGCCGTCGGGAGAAACGCCTCTGGCCGCGCCGAAATCAAGCAGCTTTATCTCGCCCTTTTTTGTTATCATAATATTGTCCGGACTTATGTCGCGATGGATTATTCCGCTCTTATGTATCAAACTGAGCGACCTCAAAAGGGGCTCCGTCATTCTCAGGGCTTGGTCGACGCTTATCTTTCCGCCGTTTTGCTTTAGATAGTCCTTGAGACTTACTCCGTCTATAAACTCCATGACGATATACGCGGTGCCGTTTTCGTTAAAGAAGTCCCTCACCGACACGATACCCGGCAGATCGTCGAACTTTGCCAATGTTTTGGCCTCAAACAAAAACTTGTTCTTTTCGTTCTCATAGCCCTGAGGATCGCCGGAGGTATACAACGACACGCTGCCCTCCCCTGTGGCTCCGCGGGTAACCATACCGCTCGGAAAATACTCTTTTATCGCAACCCTTATATCAAGATTGAGGTCGTATCCCACATAGGTTATTCCGAATCCGCCCTCGCCCATGGCTGCTCCGATCACATATTTTCCGTTTAGAATTGTTTTGGGTTTCAGGTGATGAGGAGGCGTTTCATACCCGCCGTTGTTGAAACCACAGGATTTACAAACTCCATTTTCGGTCTTTCCCATGCACCTGAAACAAAAATTGTCAAAATCAAACATAACTTTACCTCTTTAAATTTATAGTATTCAAAAATATTATTCAACGCTCACGCCGACGTTGTCGAGATACATCTCAAATCCGCCTCGGCGCTCAAAATGCAGCTGACTGACCGCCACGCTCGTGTCAAAGTCGAATTCAAGGTCGAATATCGAGTCTCCCGTCACATACTTTTCGGTTGACGAGTTATACTCGGTATAAGGCTTGAAGGCATACGTTCCCTTGCCTGTGTTATAGTCAAGGGTCATCTCGACCTTGTACCACTTTTCGATATCATATTTGGCGTCGGATGTCGGAGTGATCGTCGGGTTTGAGGGTGTATCGTCGTAGTCCTCGAAAAATCCCAGCGAGTGCTGCGCGTATACGCTC
This sequence comes from uncultured Monoglobus sp., assembly GCA_947624775.1. Taxonomy (GTDB): domain Bacteria; phylum Bacillota; class Clostridia; order Monoglobales; family Monoglobaceae; genus Monoglobus. Next base: position 36,419 of record CANQLT010000007.1, on the reverse strand, counting down.
TTTATCTTGACCGTTTCGCCGTTTTCGTCTATGCCCTGAAGCATAAATCTGGCGCCCGCCATCGGGTCCACCCTCGGCGTGGTCCTGGTGAAGAAGTCGGCCGTCGCCTTGACAACGCCCGCGCTCTGAGGCTTGAAGTCTCTGGAGCAGGGACCCCAGAACAGAGCCGCTTCACCGATGTTTCCGTCAAGGGGCGTTTCCGCCAGGCTCTTTGAGCCGCTGCCCGACGGGAAGAACCAATCGGAATTGGTAAACTCCTCGTCGTAGAACGGAACCGTGCCTTTTTCGGGAGGCTCGACGTCTCTCTCGCCGTTTAACACAAGATTGCTGAACTTGGCGGTCGAGAAATATTCTTTTACCGAAACTCCGCTTGCCGAATCGGTCGCGAGACCCACATACATCGTTTCGGGCAGATTGTCGTATTCGATCGTCACGGGCTGGCGGTCGTTGTCGGTCCAATCAATTCCCATGTTGGAAACGCTGAATGTCAGGGAGTTGCCCTTTCTTTCGATCCTCATATATTTCGGCATACTCTTGCTGTGCTTGTCGTCGGAATTGTCAACTGCCGCACCGCTCTTGTCTTTGAAATATATTTCTTGAGACGAGCCCTTTTCGCTCTTTCGGGTCAAGATCCTGGCGTTTTCGCCGTTCTTTACCCAGCCGTCGCCTATCATAGCCATTATGTCGCCCTGATTCAAGCCCGAGCGCACCATGAGGCCGCTAACCTGCTGGTTCTCAAACTTGGGTATTTCCTCGACCCTGACGGTCACGTCAAAATCGCCGCTAATCTCTTTATACATAAATCCGCAGCTGTCGCTTGAGTCGGTGGTGAGCCTTCCGGAGCCGTATATCGTGTAAACGCCCTTTTCATCCATCGAGGCACCGCCCTTGCCGGTATATCCCTTGTAGCCGCTTTCTTTGATCTCCTCAAATGAGTAGCTGCCCGGAGCCGCCGACGACTTGACATAAACGATAGATGTCGTGCTCTGGGTCTTTTCGCCGCGGGTGTTTACAGCGCGGCAGGTGAGATAATGGGTTCCGGCGGAAAGGCTTATCTCGTCATCTATCGCGGAGCCGTCATAATCTCCGATCTTGACGTTGCGGTCATAGAGCTCCATGTTGGTGACCTCGTTTCCGCCTCTCGCGATCGCCGTCGCCTTATATCTCAGCGGCTCGCCCTCGGTGATGACCGCCCATTCGCCGTTGTCCACCTCCATGCCCTCAATATTGTTGCTGAGCGCCGCGATCGCGGGCGACTGCACAATAATATTCGCGTTGGTGGGCGGGGTCTTGCTCAGCTCCTCGGTCAAATAATTAACATATTCCTCGATAACCGTGTATCCGCTGTCCGTGATGTCGGTCTCGGCCTTGCCGGTATAGCCGCTGCTTGCCAGCCAATCGGCGGGTATCTCAAACACTCTCGTCTCGGACTCTACGGGTATCAGGCCGCCAACCTCTCCGGCGTTGTTGATAACTCTGCCCGTGCCGTTTATAACATCGTTAACTACCCTGGCGTCGTTGGCGTCGCGCCTGGGCAGGGTCGCTCCCGCGGTGCTCAGAACACGGTCAAGGGCCTCCTCCGCCGAGGTCTGGCGGTATTTGTAGTAGCCCATGTCGATCTCGTTGTCGGCAAAATCCGCTCCGATATAATTGTTTACTATGCTGTTGTTCTTGTAGTCGCTAACCGTTCCCATGCCGTCAATATAATTGTCCTCGAAATAGAACACCGATTTTCTGTCGGTACTTGTCAGAGGCTCGGTCACGTCGAACACTCTTGTTTTGAGCATCGCTCTGGTGGAGGGGCCCGATTTGTAGTAATTTCCGACCCAGTTCACGTTTGAAGGGTTCCTCTGGTCGGCGGTCGATTTCTCGTTGGCGCTCGAATACGGCTCCGCGCCGTACGCCGAGTTTGTCTGGCCCCAGTTGTATATTACGTTGTTGCTCACATCGGTGGCGACAAGCTGACGGTCGAGACGGGGACTGCGGCTGTCGTGATGCGCCAGCAGGTTATTCAGATAGCTGGCGTATGTGCCGCCCCAGATCGCGCCGTAGCCGTGGGCACCCTTGGTATGGTTGCTCATGCGGAGGCTTTCGCTGCCGATCGTGTTCTGGATTGTCAGATGATTACCGACGGGCTTGTCGGCCTTGGCGTCCTGAGCCGCGCCGGCATAGAGCGTCAAAAGCTCATCGACGCACCACGAGGTGCTTACATGGTCGAATATAATGTCGGTGCCGTATCTGCCGCCGATCCCGTCGGGCTCAAGACCGTTTTTGTCGGTGGGACGCACCTTTAAGTATCTTATTATTATATTCTTAACTCCGTCTCCTGTCACTATCGAGCCGCCGCTGACGGTCACGCCATCGCCGGGCGCGGTCTGACCCAGTATCGTGACGTTGTTTTTGTTCATATTTATATCGCTTTTGAGCTCGATCGTGCCGCTTATGTCAAACACCACGATCCTGCCCGACTTTGAGACCGCGTCGCGCAGGGTACCTTTGCCCGAGTCCTCGAGCTTTGTCACATGATAAACCTCAAGCTTGCCGTTTGGCAGTGCGCCTCTGGCTCCGGGTGAAAATTTTCCGCCGCCCTCGGCTCCCGGGAACGCGAGCAGATCGGGCAGCGCGTCAGTCACGTCGCCGTAAGGCTCTATGCTGCTCTCAGACCAGAGGTAGCATCTTATATCGGTATACTCCTTGTCAAACTCGACGCGCGCCTCGGTGTTTCCCTCTCCCGAGGGAATCGTTTGGGTCTCGGCGTCCGTCACGATTCCGTTCTCGTACGCCGCCGCGATAAACAGCACGTTCTCGCCGCTGTCGTTCGCGATCTCCGCCGTAACGGTTTTTCCGTCGGTTATGACCGGATCCGCGGTATAATAAGCCTCCCCGCCATCGGCCGCGAGTGTGGGGACGCACATCAATGAAAACGCGAGGAAAATAATCGCCGTAAAAGCGCACAGCGCTCTGTTAAAACCTGTGCAATGTCTCATGTTCATACCTCCTAAAAAGTTATATATGGAACATTATAACATATATTTTTGAGAATTTAAAGCCCTAAATACAAAAAAAGCGCGGATATCGCGCTTTTATTGCGTAATTATTTTTTTGACCTGCGCTTCACGGATGGCCGCGAAGCGGTTTTTGACGTTCAATTTGCCGTATATGTTGGTTAGATGGAACTTGACGGTGCGGAGCGAAATATTCATTATATCGCCGATCTCCTCGTTTGAAAGCCCGTCGCACAGCAGCTTGAGCACCATGCGCTCGGTCTCGCTCAGATTATAATCGATCTTCGTCACTGGCTGCAAATATCTGGGATAAAGCACCGCCTGCCTTTTTGTGCAGTCGAGCAGCGACTTTTTGAACGGCTTGTTGATGTCGGCTTTTGTGGCACGCAGCAAATGCAGGACCGCCACTCCGAAATTTGACAGAACGCGCACAAAACGGTACTCCTCGCACATTTTCAGCGCCTCGGAAAAAGCCTCGTCCCACGACGCGTCATTAAGACGATCCAGGATCACGGCCCGCATTATAAGCGCCTCGATGTGCATGTACGGTCTGTCGTACTCGGTGAAGTATTTGTCACACCTGCTGAGCAGTGCCAGCGCCTCGTCGTATTTTTCGATCGCGATGTATATCCTGACCTTTGTCATATAGCGATAGCGGTAACTTATACAGAACGGCTCAAGCTCGTCGGGCGCCTCGTTTTTGAGCCACGTCATCATGCTCTCGTCCTCGCCCAAAAGCATGCGGATATTTGTCAAAAAAGCGCTCATGTTTTTTCTGATTTCCGCCGTCTTCGGTATTTTCTTTTCGAATCTGTCTATCAGGTCAAGAGCGTCGTTTAAATTTCCGCGGATTATGCGTATCTTGGCCATGACAGCCAGAGCCGCGAACTGCAGCTGGATATTCCCACATTTTTCCGCGTCATAAAATCCTCGGCTTAGATAGGTCAGCTCCTCGGTGAAGTTGTCGTCAGCGTTATGCAAAAACAGGCTCTCGCCTATACCTATGTCCGGAAGGCCCAGCGCGGTTTTTCCGACCACCGTCTGAAGGGGCACGCGCATGGTTTTATATAAAAATTTGTCAGATTTTGTCCACTCGCTGAAATCCTTGCCGCCGTTGACAAGGCCGGGCATGTCTCCGGTGACGCTCATGGTGTTGAGGCTCATGTCGCGGCTGGATATGATCGCCGCCAAACTCTTTACTATTTTGACAATACTGTTTGAGCCGCGGTGGGGCAGAGAAATTGTGAGATACGCTATCTCCTCACGGGCGCGCTTTTTAAGTGCGGCGTCGCTCTTTTTGTCCTTTTCGATGCTCACAAGCATATCAAAGTACCGCTCACTCTCATCCACATTGCACATTCCGGAATATATCATTGATATCATGCTGATAAGCTCGGGGTACTGCTCTACCGTCTCGTCGGGAAGCGCGAAAAAGTATTCGCGCAGGTCATAAAAGAAACTCATGCTTGAGTTGCTGCGCGTGCTTTTTAAAAGCAGCTCGGCGATCTTTCGAGTGTTTCCCGCCATTCTGTAAAATTTAAGTGCGCTCTTTATGTCGTCATGCAGCGTGTAATAGAGCGCCGATATCTCGTACTGTCTCGCCAGCGCGTCGCCGCTCAGTTCTTTTTGCTGCTTCCATTTCATATATGGAGCCGCGTGCTTTTCAAACTCGAATTTGTCGGGAGGGGTGAAACATAAAAAACCGCTCAGGTCAAGCGCCCGCTCGAGCCACAGTTTTATGCTTGTGTCGCCGCACAGCATTTGGGCGTGGACCAGCGAGAACTCATCAACATGAGCAACGTTCAGCAAAATCTCCTGCACTTCGGGCGGAAGCTCCGAGAAAAACGCGTGATCCGCATACTGATAAACGTCGAGACTTAACAGCTGCTTCTGCTCTTCGGTAAAGCCCGCGCTGAAGTCTCCGCCCTTTTCGAACAAGAATACCGGACCAAGTATCCAACCGCCGGTAAACTCGCGAATCTCGTGCAGGATATTCGGGGTTAAATCGAGGCGGTACAGTCTCATCAAAGCGTTCAGCTCGTCGTCTTTATAGGCAAAGAGAGTTTCATTATAGACAGCGAGCTGTCGGGTGCTGTAAAACGCTTTTAAGTATGAGGGCAGCGGCGCTCGTCCGATAATATAAAACGCGGTTTTCGGAACCGAAGCGGCGATAAGCTCTGAAAGCTCCACGCCTTTTGAAAAAGCCGTATGTATATCGTCTATAACTATATGCTCCGCTCCGTCCGCCGCGGCCTCTCGGACCGCACTGAACCAATCGCTCGTCCGCGCGGAAACATAAAGGTAGTCATAATTGCTTAAGTCGAGATACTGCCTGACGGCAGTGGTCTTTCCCCAACCCAAACTCGCTCCGAAATACACGATTTTTTTGTGTTTCAGTTCTTTGTTCAGCTTTTCAATAAGCCGCGTCCTGATAATCAGTTTGCCGCCGTTCATAAGCTGTACCTCCTCATATCTATTATAACACTCCGTAAATCCGCTGTCACCGTACCAAAGTACAGTTTACTCCTTAATAAGCTGACTTATATTCTTTCTGTATTCCCCGGGAGTGCGGCCGTATACCGCCTTGAACATTCGGTTGAACGTCCTGGTGTTTTCAAATCCCGCCTGCTGGCTTATCACCGTGAAATTCTCGTTGGTAGAGCGGATCAGTCCCGCCGCGTACTCAGCGCGTATCAATCCGAGATAATTCCGAAGATTCATTTTGAATTTTCGGCTGAAAATCGAGGATATATAGGTCTCGCTCACATTGAAATGCTCGGCGAGGCTCCTGCGCGTCACCGTCTCGGTGAAGTTCTGCTCGATATATTTTATTATCTTGTAGGTAATATCGGTGACCGGGCCTTCCGCCTTGCGGTTTAAGGTCAGCGCCCTGAGCAAATATGAAATTATCACACAGGCCCATGAAAACGTCGTTTCAAAGCTGTCGCCCGGCTTTATGTTATTGAGGGCGCAGCGGAACTCATCGCATATTTCCGACTTGTCGAGCGTCGGGTCTTCGGGCCTGAAATCCTTGAGATTAGGGAACAGCCCGCCGAACATTTTGGGCGCGCACATGAGTATCAGCACCTCGTTGTTCTTTTTGTCCTGTCCGTCGGGCGCGGAGAACGAGTGGACTGTTTCGGGGAACACCGCCGCCAGACCGCCCTCGCGGATCTCGAACCTGCCGCTTTCGATGCTGAGACGCTGAACGCCCTTATACACATATATTATCTCTATGTAATCGTGCATATGCTCGGGATAACTCAGCTGATAATCATTGCGCTTGACCGTCAGATCGGACGGTCTTATCTCATATACCGGAAGCATTTTCCGCGTCTCCCCTTTCTGTTTACTTTTTGTCTTAAATTTTATATTTTATGACTTTAATTATATCAGCATTTGTGGTATATTTCAAGTAGGAAAATATTAATTATGTGTTAAATATCAAATAATAAGGAGGAAAAAACATGAAAGTACGGAAAACAATTTCAGCATTCGCGGCGGCCGCGATGCTGCTGACCTGCGCTCCGAACGCGGCGGCGCTTGCGGCGACGAACGATAACGCCGAGCCGCAGCCCGTGACGGAGCAGGCAGTCCAAACCGAGCAGACCGCGGAGCAGACAGTTCAAAGCGAACAAATCGCTCCCGAAGCCCAAACTGCGGCGGATCTGCTGCCCTATCAGGACGAGTCGCTCAGCTTTGAGGAGAGAGCGGCCGATCTGGTATCCCGCATGACCCTTGAGGAGAAAGCGGCGCAGACAGCGGCGAAAAACGCTCCTGCCATCAGCCGTCTGGGCGTTCAGAGCTACTACTACTGGCGCGAAGGCATCCACGGCGTGGCCCGTCAGGGAAAAGCGACGAGCTTCCCCTCAAGCCTCGCGATGTCGAACACATGGGACACCGCTCTTATGCAGACCGCAATGGACATCACGTCCACCGAGGCGAGAGCAATTAATCCCAAGGACTTAAACTACTGGAACCCCACCATCAACATGGCGCGCGATCCGCGCTGGGGCAGAAACGAAGAAAGCTACGGCGAGGACCCGTATCTGACATCCGAGATAGGCAGCGCCGCGGTACGCGGTATGCAGGGAACGGATGACAAATACCTGAAAACAATGACAACGCTCAAGCACTACGCAGCGAACAACGTTGAGGGCGAGCGTTTCAGCGGAACCTCAATCATGAACGAGCGCACAATGCGCGAATATTACACGAGAGCTTTCCGCGACATCACCAAAAACGCGGATCCCGCGGCGGTTATGAGCTCTTACAACGGAAGCACCGTGTACAGAAACGGTCAAATACTCACGTCGATGGACGGACAGAAGATCGACTACATAGCATCCAGCGCCAACTCTTATCTCTTGAATGATCTGCTGCGCAGGACCTACGGTTTCGGCGGCTTTGTTGTGGGCGACTGCGGAGCCTGGGACAACGCTTTCGGACAGCAGCCTCTGAGAAAGAAGCTCTATCCCGACCTGCCTCTTGACCAAATCACTTCGCCCATGACGGTTTCAAAAATCGTGAACGCGGGCTCGAGCCTTGACTGCAACAGCGGCGGCGCAGGCACGACACAGGTGGCGTCCGCGGTCCAGCAGGGTCTGCTCAGCGAGGAAGCTTTGGACATCATGGTATACGAGCTGTTTTTGCAGCGCATGAAAACGGGCGAGTTTGACAAGAATCCCAAGTATAAGGATATATCAAAAGATGTTATCGAGTCGGACGAAAGCGTTGCCGTCGCCGAAAAAGCGGCCGAGGAAAGCTGGGTTATGCTCGAGAACAAAAACAACGCTCTGCCTCTGAAAGGAAAAGACGGCGGATATAAAGTCGCGGTTGTCGGAAACTTGGCAGACAAGCTGGTTCTCGGCGACTACTCGGGTTCTCCGACCAAGACAAAGACCCCCGTCGAGGGCATAAAAGAGGAGATACAAAAGAAATACCCCGGTTCCGAAATAAACCATCTGGGCGCCGTTTCGGACGACGAGCTTTTGTTCAACTTAAAGAGCCTGACGCTGGTTCTGAACGACGGAAAAACAAGAGCGGTTGATCTTTCAAAGGCCGAGAATGTCGCGGGAATGACGCAGTCCGGCACCGCTCTCAACGATATGACCCCCAAAGCTTATGCCGTTATTAAAGACGTTGATTTCAAAGACGTTAAATCCATAAGAGCCGAAATAGCCACCGGCGACAGAATGGGCGGCACGGTCAACATCGCTTACAGCGAGGACGGCGTTGGCGGAATCAACGTGGCTAACATAGAAGCGCAGAAAACCGACAACATCGCCACATATGCCACCTGCGAGGCGCCCTATGACGGCGCGCTGGGCGGATATGTAGCGACGGCGCATCTGATCATCTCGGCCACGCCCGCGGTCAAGCCGTTCACGGTTGAGAGCTATAAGACAGAGCTTGACAACGCGGACTTTATTGTGGCTTACGGCTGCACTGTCCCCAAGCAGGACGGCCTCGGCACGGTTGACGCTTCCGAGTCGCACGACAGAAGCGGCATCAGCCTGCCCTCGTCTCAGGCGCATGTTCAGCAGATCTGCGAAGCATATCCCGACAAAACGATCGTCGCGCTGCAAACGGTGGGACAGATGAACGTTGAAGGCTTTAAGGACAAGTGCGCGGCGCTGCTGTGGACATCCTACAACGGCCAGACGCAGGGCACCGCTCTGGGCAAAATACTCACGGGCGACGCGAATCCCTCGGGCAGACTCTCGACCACATGGTATGCCGCGTCGGATCTTGACAAGATGCCTCTCGGCAGCAGCAAAACAACCGTGGACAACATCGGATACAATTTCACAAACTACGAGCTGTCCTCGGATATCAATAACCCCGACGCCGATTATCCCGGAAGAACCTATCAGTACTACACCGGCACTCCGGTTTATCCGTTCGGCTACGGCAAGAGCTACACGAGCTTTGAATATTCCAACATAAAAATCGATAAAACAACGGCGAACGCCAACGACACCGTGACGATCACAGCCGACGTTAAAAACACAGGCAGCGTTGCGGGCGATGAGGTGGCTCAGCTCTATATAACCGTTCCCGGCGCGGACGGCAAAAAGCTGCCGCTCAAGCAGCTCAAGGGCTTTGACAGATTGACATTAAATCCCGGTGAAACCAAGACCGCGACCTTCAGCCTCAACATCGCGGACGTTTACTTCTTCGATGAGGCAAAGCAGCAGAATTATGTTATCCCCGGTGAGTATACCGCAAAAGTCGGCGCAAACGCCAACGATGCGAACGCGCAGGAGATCAAGTTCACAGTAAGCGGCGACATATCGGAATCCGTCGACAGCGTTTACGCGATCCCCTCCGGTCTCAAGCTGTACAGCGTGAACAACGGCGCGAACGCCGCCAACAGCATTTCCGCGAACGCCAGCGTGACGCTCAAAAACGACAAAGTTATAACCGACTATGCGGCAAACGGCATCACCGTTGCGTACAAGAGCGGCAACGAGAACGTTGCCAAAGTCGACGAAAACGGAACGGTTACGGCCGGCGCCGCCGAAGGCGTCACGACGATCACCGTCACCGCGTCAAAAGCGGACGGAAGCTCGGCAAGCTATTCGTTCCCGGTCGTATCGCAATACCGTGACGGCATAAGCGCCGATAAAAAAGCGGACTATCTCGCTCGTTTGGACGCCGCATACGCGGCATGCCCGGAGCCGGCATACACGACTGAGAATTGGCAGAAACTTAACGATATTTACAGCGAGATCCACTCCACAGTTGAAGGCGCGCTGATAGACGACGGTCTTGAACTGGCTGTCAGCGAAGCGATCGAAGCGATGCTGGCCGTTCCCAAGATCGAGCTCTCGCCCGACTACACAATCGAGGCGTCAGCCGGAATCATAACCGACGGCGTTATAGAGTATTCGGAAAACGGAATCGGAAAAATCAACGCAGGTTCCGCGTCGATCAGCGGAACTATCACCGAGAGCGATCCCGCGAAGATCTCGTTGAGCGCGATGAGCGGCGGCAGCGCCGTAAGCGACGCCCTGATCTGGACCGTTGAGCGTCTGGACGGCTCCGGCAGAAAAGATCCGGAAATCAATTTAAGCACCGGTGAGCTTACGCTATACTCCAACGGCGTTTATAAAATCACCGCCGCCAACTATCCAAACGGTAAGTGCGGCGAGTTAACGATTTACGCGGCATTGCAGATTGAGGGCGAAAACGCCGACGACGGCAGCGGCGCGAACCTGAACACCGGCAATGCCGGCGCCAGCGGCGGCAAATGCGCCGGAAGCACGACGACCAGATGGATGAGATTCGACGGCGTTATGCTCAAAAATCTGACCGGTATCACCGCCAGAGTTTCAAAGGAATCCGTCGACAGCGTGATCAACGTTTCGCTGATGCCGAACACGGATTGGCTGTTCGCAACGGGCACGATTCCCGCCACAGGTTCATACGACACATGGGAGGAAGTCAACATAGGCGTTACCAAAGCGGAACTTGACAGACTTACCCTTGACGAGAACGGCTGCGGCACGATCTACGTCCAGACAAACGGCGCGTTCCTTGACTATATCATCCCGATATACAACAATTCAAATATGACCGTAACAAACGAGACGGGCGGAACGGTAAGCGTTACGGCCGACGCGGCAAGCGGAACGCTTCTCGCGGCTTCATACGACAGCGCGGGCGCGCTGACCGCAAGCAGCGTAAAACCCATCTCTTCTGCGGGAGAATACAAGTTTGACGGTTTCAAAGACGGCGACAGAATATCGCTGTTTGAGTGGAACAACACCGATGCGGCGGCTCCCATCGGCAAAAAAGCCGACACGGTTTACTCGGAGCCTATCAAAAAAGACATGATAGTTTATAATCTGAGCGATCCCGCGTACGACGCGTTCTTTGACAGCGCGGGCGGAGCACAGCTTATCGGCGGTCTGGGACTTGACGGTTTCGGCGGTTGGGCGACCGACAAGGGCGGCTCGTTTAAATATAACGGCAAGACCATCACGTTTACCCGAAGCCTCAAAGCCGGCAGAGGCGACAGAACAACGACCTGCGTTTACTTCACACCCGACAGCGACGGCGTCGCGACCGCGGTATTTAACGCCAACGATCAGAGATGCATATACATCGACCAGGAGGACGGCAACAAGATCGAGCAATACGGAACCGGCAGCATATCCGCCGCTCAGATGAACGTCAAGGCCGGAAAACCTGTTTACGTGTACGGCGGCGGCTCTAACAAGAACCTTTACGCCGTGCTGTTTGAGCCCGGAGCTGAGGTCGTTGAAGCGACTCCGACGCCTGCCCCCACGGCTACTCCCACTCCTGAGCCTATGCCCGATGTTGTAGACCAAAAATTCATTGAGTTTGAGGATTACACCAAGTGCTGGCCCGAACCGGGTTCAAAGAGGATAACCACCAGCGATAATGCCGGCGCCAGCGGCGGCAAAGTTGTTGACAACACTAAGGACAAAGATACATTCTATTTCGGAGAGGTCGACACCGACAATCTGGTAGGCATAGAGCTGAACGTGGGCACCAAGCAGTCGGGAGTCTCGGTTGAGTATTACCTCGTTGACATGAACGGCACAACACCCGACGCGGCTCAAAGCTCTAAGCTGACGGATGACAACAAGATCGGCACTCAGCTTCTGAACGTGGGCAAAGATTGGAACGCATACGAGAATTATAAAACAAGAGTGCGCGGAGCGGCGATCGGCGGCAAGAAGGGTCTGTTTGTGAGAGGTTTGACACCCGGCAGCTATGTCGGAAACTTTGACTACATACAGCTGCTCTACGGAAATGCCGGAGCAGCGTCGATCGATTCGGCATCGTCTCTCACAGCCGAAAACGACTCGGCGATAATCACTGTTCAGGGCAGCGACGTGACTGCTGTCAACAAATACTCCGGAGAGGTCTCATCAGCCGATTTGAGCGAAGAATACGGCGACATCTCGGTTGAGAAACTGACCGTTTGGAACGGAATGTTGACCGCTATGGCAAAGAGCGGCAGCAACTCAAAGCTGCTCACCAGCCCCATGGGAACGGTATGGATCGACGCGACACCCGACTACTACGCGGAGTCCGACCCCGGAGCGCCCGAGAACCCGGTGATCAACGACATGCTGGAAGCTGACGGCCAGATGTATCTGGGCTGCGACGGAGGCTGGCTCATCACAATGAACAACTGCACAAAATGCACCGTTATCAAAAAGGTATGCGATTTTGACATTAAAGAGCTTGACGCAGACGGCGAGACGCTTTATCTGAGCGGGAACGGCCAAAACGCCGAGATCGCCATTGCCGACGCGAGACAGGAGAACATCAAGGCTGACGCGGCCAAAGAGCTTATCGCGGCGGGCGCTCTGCCCGTTGACGTGAGATCCGCCGAGGAATACGCACAGGACAGCATAGACGGCTCGCTTAACGTTCCTGTCGACGAGTTTGCGCAGTGGCTGGGCACGCAGGACAAAAACGAGACTATCATCGTCTACTGCGCATCGGGCAACCGCGCGGGCAAAGCTGCTGAGATCGCCAAAGAGCAGGGCTTTAAGAACATCTACAACGCCGGCTCGATAAACGACCTTAAATAAAATCGAGGGGCCCTGCCCCTCGGTTCACCCGAATCGAAAAAAATTAATTAATATAATTTCTTCCCAATTAAAAAATCCTTCCCGTTAATTCGGGAAGGTCATTTTTTATAAGCTGATCAGCACATTGGCGAAGCCCATTATAAATCCCAGCAGGGCGCCCAGCCACACGATGGCGCTGAGCTCTTTTTTCATGACCGAGAACACCAGCTCCTCGAGCATACGCGCGTCGTAGCCGTTGATCTTGTCCTCGACTATTTTGGCTATATCCACGACCGCCAGAATTTTCGGCAGGTCGTTCTCGATCGTCCGTCTGTATATATCGACCGCCGCCTGCTCAAGACGAGGCTTTTCGCTGTCCAGCCTCTCGCCCAAAACCGAAAGCTCGGTGTCCATGATCCTGTCAACCTCGCCGCCCAGAGCACCGCCCACTATCTCCTCGGAATTCTCGGAAACCAGACGGTCGATCGTCTTGCCAAGCGGCTCGGCCATGCTGTTTATCATGTTGTCGTCCACCATTTTGGCAAACACCGCCTTTAAACTGCCCGACTCGGCGTATTTGTCGCGGGTCGAGGTTATCACCTTTTTGGCGATCTCGGTGCCGAAGTTGAATTTCGACAGGCGCTCGTGTATCAATCCCGTTATGTCGGCGGTCATGCGCGACGCCATGTTGTCCACAAGGTCCTTGTCGGTCTTTTCGTAGAGCGACTGCCTGAGAGTGTTTTTGCTCCTTTTGAGCCTGTCTATCCCGCCGCTCACCATGTTTTTTATGCCGCCGATGAGTTTGTCGGAAAGCAGGGTATCGCGCAGGGTATCGCTGCTCAAAAGCTCGCCGCTTATAACCTTTCCGATCGTGCCCGCGATCCTCCCTTTTTCTTTGGGTATAAGCCCCGGGGTGAACGGGATCCTGAAGCGTCCTATATATTTTGCCTCATAGGGGCGAAGCAGCATTTTTATCGCTATACTGTTTGTGATATATCCGATGATCAGACCCATGATCGGGCCCGCGATCAGCTGTATATTCATGGTATCACCTCATATTTTGTGGTTATTACAGCTATTTTACCACAAAATATTATGTTTTTCAAGAAAAAATACTTGATATGCAAAAATCGTTATGTTATAATAAAACAAAAATACATAAATTTTTCAGGCAAGGAGGGAAATTCATGGGTATCATTAAGGAATTTAAGGAGTTTATCGCTCAGGGCAATGTTATGGACCTGGCAGTCGGCGTTATCATCGGCGGAGCCTTCAAGACAATTGTTGACTCGCTGACAAACGACATCATCTCGCCTATTCTGGGCTTGGTCGGCGGCGTTGACTTCTCGGATCTGTCGCTTAAAATCATGGGCGTTGACCTCAAGTACGGCTCGTTCATTACCGCGATAATCAACTTCCTGATCATGGCTGTCATCATCTTCTTTATGGTTAAGGCTGTTAACAAGGTTATGAGCCTCGGCAAGAAGAAGGAAGAAGTCGTTGAGGAAGTTAAGACAAAGGTTTGTCCTTACTGCAAGAGCGAGATCGACAAGAGCGCCACAAAGTGCCCCCACTGTACATCCGAAGTTAAATAATTTAAAAACTTCATCAAAAAACCGCCTTTTTCAAAAAGGCGGTTTTTTGCTCGGGCGGATATCCTCCCGTTTTTGCCTCGCCCTCAAAATCCGTAGGGGCGGACGACCTCGGCCGCCCGTCTGCCTCGCCCCAAGGGGAGAGCCTAGTACCTAGTATCTATTTCCTAGTCTCTACGTTCGTAGGGCGGCATGCCCACATGCCGCCGGCCGGATGTGGGCATCCGGCCCTACACCGGGAAAATTATTCACCATTCGCCAATAGGGATGTCGCGGGCGCCCGTCCCCTTTGAATATAGCACATATAATGCTTTAGGGGCGGATAATATCCGCCCCTCGTTTTAAATTATTTCATTGTCTTGGCGGCCTCCAAAGCTTGATCGAGCCAGAACATGCCGATATCGAAGGCTCTGTAGAGCCCGTCGCGCTCGGCCTGGCGCATCAGCTTTGACGCTTTGCCCTCGTTGGTCTTGAGCTCGATTATTACCCGCTTTGAAACGGTCAAATCATTAAGCTCCTCGTTGTCCTCAAGACGGAAACACGCGATATACGGGTCGTCGGCGCTGCCGTAGCGGATCTCGTTGCCGACTCTCACCAGCTTTTTGCCCTTGTACTCAAGGTACTCGTTTCCGGTCATAGCTATTTTCTTTTTGGGCGCCGCTTTCTTTTTCGGCTTGGAAGCCGCCGCTTTAGCGTCCTTTTTGGTGTTTTCAGCCATAATTCGAACCTGCCTTTCTCACTGTGTATTTTCAGTCCGTATCTTTTAACGCTCAATGTTCTGGTCCCTGCCCGGGCCCACGCCGATCGACGAGATCTTGCAGCCGATCAGCTCCTCGACTCTCAGAATGTATTTTTGAGCCGCCTCGGGCAGCTTGTCAAATTCCTTGATGTCGCTGATATCCTCGTTCCAGCCGTCCATTTCCTCGTAGACCGGTTCGCACTCGGCAAGCTCGGTGAGAGTCGGCGGAAAGTCGGTGGTTATCACTCCGTTTTTGTTGTACGCCACGCAAAGCTTGATTTTGTCAAGCCCGCCCAGCGGGTCGATCTTGTTGAACACTACCGACGTCAGCGAGCTTGTGCGCACCGCGTACTTGGCGATGACCGCGTCGAACCAGCCTGTGCGCCTCGGTCTGCCCGTGGTAGTGCCGAACTCAAATCCCTTCTGCCTGATCTGCTCGCCTATCTCGTCGTCAAGCTCGGTGGGGAACGGACCGTTGCCCACGCGGGTGGTGTAGCCCTTTAATATGCCTATGCACTCGTCGATGTGCTTGGGGCCCACACCGCTGCCCACGCAAACGCCGCCCGATATCGGATGCGACGAGGTGACGTAGGGATATGTTCCGATGTCGATGTCAAGCAGTATGCCCTGCGCGCCCTCGAACAGCACTTCCTTGTCTTGCTCCATGGCGTCGTGAAGCAGCGGTATCGTGTCGCACACGTAGGGACGCAGCCTGTCAGCATAGGCAGTGTATTCCTCGATCACCTTTTCGGGGTCAAGAGGCGTGCCGCCGTATACCAATTCGATCATCTTGTTTTTTATTTTCAGGTTTTCCCGAACCTTTTCGGGGAATATATCTCGGTCAATCAAATCGCACATGCGTATGCCGCTCCGCTCCGCCTTGTCGGTGTAGCAGGGGCCTATGCCCTTTTTGGTGGTGCCGATGTCACCCTTGCCGCGCGCGGCCTCGGAGAGACCGTCGAGCTCGATATGATAAGGCATGATAACATGGGCGCGGGCGTCGATCTTGAGATTCTTTGTGGATATGCCCTTGCCCTCAAAGCCGTCGATCTCCTCAAGCAGCACCTTGGGGTCGACAACAACGCCGCATCCGATTATGTTCATCGTGTTCGGATACAGGATTCCCGACGGCATAACGTGCAACTTGTAGGTCACGCCGTCGACCATCAGGGTGTGGCCCGCGTTGTTTCCGCCCGAGGTCCTTACGACCACATCGGCTTTGCCCGCCAGAATATCAATGGTTTTGCCCTTGCCCTCATCGCCCCACTGGGCGCCTATTACGATTTTAGTTGACATTAATGTTCACTCCTTTTTTAAACACACCTATATATATTATCACAGAAACGCGGCAAATGCAAGAAATTTTTCTTGATTTGCCGCTTTATATTTAAATAATTTTGTCCGCGTATCAAAAACGCCGTTACTTTGATTATTTAGCGAATAATTTGTCCGCAAGCTCAAAGCCGCGCTCGGTGAACACGCCCGTCTTTTCGGCCTCGGCCTCGGTGAAAGACTTAACGCCGCTCGACTTTTCGTCATTGCTCGAATACAGCATGTAGGGTATCGGAGCCGCCGAATGGGTGCGGGTCGCCAGCGGCGTTGGGTGGTCGGGCATAAGCAGGATGCGAAAATCCTCGCCGCAGCCACTCAGATACTCCAGCACGGGCGCGACTATCTTTTGGTCGATCAGCTCGATCGCCCTGACCTTGTTGTCGATCTCGTGTCTGTGACCCGCCTCGTCGGGAGCCTCGAGATGGATATAGACAAAATCGCCGCCGTTTTTAAGGGCCCTTACCGCCGCCTCGGCCTTGCCGTCGAAGTTGGTGTTGATATTGCCCGTGGCTCCCTCGATATCGGGCACGTCAAGCCCCGCACAGATGCCGATGCCCTTGATGAGATCAACCGCCGAAACAACCGTGCCGCTGACGCCGAAGCGCTCGATATAGGTCGTCAGGTTCGGCTTTGTGCCGTTTCCCCATATCCATATCGAGTTGGCGGGATTGAGGCCGCGCTCGATCCTCGCCTTGTTTATCGGATGGTCTTTGAGCAGGTCATAGCTTTTTTTCATTAAATTTAAAATAGTCTCGTCCTTAGGCAGGTACGGACCGATCACCCGATCGGATATATCGTGGGGCGGAGTCAGTTCAAACTCGTTTTTCTTGTTGTGCCACACCATCAGGTGGCGGTAGCTGAAACCGCCGAAAAACTCGTATTCCTCACAGCCCAAGTTCTCGTTTACATATTTGATAAGCTCGCGAGCCTCCTCGGTGGAGATCTCGTCGGAGCTGTAGTCTACCATTATCTTATCCTCGTAATTTGGCTCATCCGACAGGGTGACGACATTGGTCCTAAAGGTCGTGTCGGTAAGCTCGAGAGGCACGTTCATCGAGACCGCCTCAAGGGGCGAGCGGCCCGTGTAGTATTTCTGCGGATCGTAGCCGAAAACCGCCAGGTTGGCCACATCGCTTCCGGGGGGCAGATTATCGGGCACGGTCCTCACCATTCCCACCTCCGAGAGCTTCGCCAGCGCGTCAATGTTCGGCTTGCTCGCCGCCTCAAGCGGCGTTTTGCCGCCCAGCTCCTCGACCGGAGTGTCAGCCGCGCCGTCGGTCAGTATAACAACATATTTCATAATTCTCACCTCGTATTAATTTAAACGATCTTAGATATTATACAATGATTTTCCTCGATTGTCAACGTCGAAGCAGGGGATTTGCGGAAATTTTAACAAATTTTAATGCGGTAATTTATTGAAAATGCCCGTTTATTTAAACCGCTTTTTGTTATAATATACAAAAATATTGATTTGGCTTGCATTTTAAACCGTATTGGAGTAAACTAAAAGAAGATTAAACAGCTTATATCGGAGGTTTTTTGTATGAGCGGAATAAAAAAGATCGGAGTTATGACCGCCGGCGGCGACTGTCCCGGACTGAATGCGGTGATCAGAGCGGTCGTTAAGACCGCTATACAGGAATACGGCCTTGAGGTCGTGGGAATAAAACACGGCTACCGCGGCCTTTATCTGGGCGGAGACGAGTTTGTGCCCCTCTGCCTGCACGACGTTTCGGGCATTATCTCAAAAGGCGGAACGATACTTTACAGTTCCAACAAAGACAACCTGTTTGACTACACCTATATTGACGAGCACGGCCACCAGCAGCGCGGCGACGTTTCGGACAAAGGCGTTGAGAATCTCGAAAAGGCGGGGATCGACGCCATGGTTATAATCGGCGGCGACGGAACTTTGACTTCGGCCAGGGATTTTTCTCGCAAGGGCGTCAAGATAATCGGCGTGCCCAAGACAATAGACAACGACTTGTCCTCGACCGACACCACATTCGGATTTGACACGGCGGTCGCCACGGCCACCGAGTCCATAGACCGTCTGAGGACAACCGCCGAATCCCACAGCAGGATAATCGTCGTTGAGGTGATGGGAAGATACGCGGGATTTATCGCCATCGCGTCGGCTCTCGCGGGCGGCGCGGACGCGGCCCTGATACCCGAAATCCCCTATGATATAAACAAGGTCGCGGAGACTGTAAGAGCGAACAGGGCACGCGGCAAGAACTTCGCTCTGGTCGTTGTGGCGGAGGGCGCGAAGCCCAAGGACGGCGATATCGTTATATCAAAGATCATCGAGAACAGCCCCGACCCGATCAGGCTGGGCGGCATAGGCGAGGTTATCGCTGGACAGCTGGAGCATCTGGCGGGTCTTGAGTGCCGCGCCACGATACTGGGTCACACACAGCGCGGAGGCACGCCCACGGCCAACGACAGGATCCTGTCCACCCGCTACGGAGCATACGCGGTGGAGCTGCTCATGAACGGCAAGTTCGGCAATATGGTGACCTTAAACGGCGCCGATTTGGGCTATGCCTCGCTCGAAAACGTGATCGGCAAAAACAAGGCTGTTGAAAAAGATGGCTATTGGGTAAAGGCCGCCAGAGCGGTACACATGTGCTTAGGAGATTAATTTTAAAAAATTTTAAAAAAAGTGTTGCAATCGTGAAAATATTGTGTTATAATGTTTTGGTTGCAATTTGATGGGTAAATAATGGAGCGTAAGCTCTTGTTCATATTAAAACCGAAAGAGGTGAAACACAGTGAAAGAGAAAATTCATCCGAATTATCAGCAGACGCAGATCAGATGCGCTTGCGGAAACGTTATTGACACGGGCTCCACAAAGAAGGACATCCGTATAGAAATTTGCTCGGCCTGCCATCCTTTCTACACCGGAAAGCAGAAGCTGGTTGACACCGGCGGCAGAGTTGACAAGTTCAGAAGACGTTACGGTCTTGACAAATAATCGGGATCCTATACCGGGCTTCGTCATAGTCAATACCAAGAACATAAAACCGCAGCTCTTACACGCTACGGTTTTTCTTGCTATTTTATGTTTATCTGTATTTCCTTTCCCAAAGACCTGACAACTTTGGCAAGAAAATCCAAAGATGGATTATACGTCCCGCTTTCCAGCCGCGAAATATTTGATTTCCGTGTCCCGACGCGGAGTGCCAGTTCTTCCTGAGTTATGTTCTGCTTGGCCCGCTCGTCGATAATTTGAGAGATTATCTCGTATCTGGGCTTAAGCCTTTCATACTCGGCCTTAAACTCGGGGTCTTTCATCAAAAGCTCTTTTGCCGCTTCAAATTTAATGCCTACTTTATTCATTTTCATTCCTTCTTTCATAATCATTCTTATATTTAAGCGCGCGTTCCAACTCGTTTTTTGGTGTTTTATTTGCCTTCTTTGTAAATCCGTGAAGCAAAACAAAAGTGTTGTTTTGATATGTAAAATAAAATATCCTTGAAATATCCGAGGAAAATTTCACGCGCAATTCAAACAAATCCTTATATTTACTGCCCGATATGGGTTTTGTATATGGTTCGCGCAAATTAATTCCGTGTTTTTTTAAAAGTTCAATTTCCATAAAGACTTTTGCCCGCATTTTCGAATTTAATGTTAATAAATATTCCAACACGGGTATTTTTCCGTTTTCTTTTTGATAGAACTCCACATTCCAATCCATTATATTCTCTCCGGTTTTATTATATTATATATATTAAGTTATCATATAAGATAACTTTTGTCAAGTGTAAATTTATTTAAAAAAATTTTAATATTCGGGAACTTTTGGACTATATTTGTCGTCTAATAAAATAAAAACCAAAAAAGGAGATTAATCATGTTTAAAAAATTTTTGACTGTCGCGATAGCTTTTGTGATCATAGCCACTTGTTTCGGCACGTTGTGTTTTGCTGATGAAAATATCGCGAACGAGGCTGAAAATAACGCTGCTGCGGGCTTGAGCCTCAAAATAAACGGTGTTGAACGTATAGAAATCCGATCAAGCGGCAACGGACACTCCGGCGAAAATAATTATATTACCGGAGATCAAAACGAAATTAAATATATAATTAACACTATTAATTCATTTGATTTAATAGATGACGGGAAAAAGATATTCGGAGCCGACGGCCGATCGGACAGTATATATGTATATTACAATGACGGCAGCAAAAAATTTCTCGATTGGTTTTCGGGAAGAATACATTATAATGACGAAAAGCAATACGGCATAAAGGATCTGAAAGGGATCTTCGAATTAATTTCCGCGTTTAAAACAAAGGAATTTGTGTTAAACCATGAGGTTACATTTGAGCCTTCGGCTTGGGCGAAAGCCGATGTGGATAGGGCTATATCCCTCGGTTTTGTTCCAAAAGAAAATCAGCTTGATTATGCGGGCAATATAACCCGGCTTGACGCATGCCGCCTTTTGAATAATTTGATGCCGAACGCGGAAAATGCCGAAACCGAAAAATCACCGTTTTCCGATACGAGCGATGAAAATATTGCAAATTTGTACAGTTTGGGAATAACTAACGGCAAGACCGAAACCCGTTTTTACCCGTATGACTATATTATGCGGGAGGAATTTGCGAAAATCCTCGCGAAAGCCTCCGAGGTTTTAAAAATTGATGCCGAGTCCGCAAAACCTAAAATGTACACCGATCAAGGCGAGATCTCCGATTGGGCGAAAAGCTCTATCGACAAAACGACGGCTCTCGGCTTGATCGAAGGAAATGGCGGCAAATTCAGGCCTAAAGACAGCATAACCAAAGAAGAAGTTATAACAATATTATTGAGACTGTATGCACGAAAACGGTGACAACACTCTGACGCCTCTCGCGGGCGCGACCGGAGCCGAGACCGCCGCGATATTCAATCGCTTCCCGAAAAACAAATAAAACATCAGCGGCGGCAGCCTTTTAGGGCTGCCGCCGCTATTTAATACTGTTTATTCATATCAAAAGTAAGCTTTAATTAAAACAGTCAATCCCAATTTATGGAAGCATGGGAAACAGTTCCCGATTCGGCAATGCTTTTATTTGCCGCCGCTATTGCTTCTATTTCATCGGGTAGCGGTTCATCCTCGGGAACAAATCTTATTAAAACCTGAAAGATCGTATCAAGATCGCTTTCATCTATAACATCAATTAATTCTTTAAGAGCCTCTTTACTCATAACAGCGCCTCCTATAATCTTCTATATGCCTCACCGCGCGGTAATACATCTTTTATGATTATTATGTCATTATCATTATAAAATAATATTCTTAAATTACCTACTCGAAGCCTGTAATCTTTTTTATAACCGACCAGTTTTTTGACATCACCGCCCGGCAATTTTTCTATTGCCTGCCTGACACGAAGCTTTGTCGGCTTATCAAGATCTTCGATATGCTTTACTGCTTCTCTGCTGTACTATAAACGCATCTTTGATAACCTTTCAAATTATTTTAGATTTCATATTAATAATATCACATATTTCAAAGGCTGTCAATCATATAAAAATTATATCAATTATATAACAAATTAAAAAAACTCTTGAAAAAAGTTTGTGTTTATATTATAATTTATAATGATTGGTATTTTGGAGATTTATCGGGCTTTAGCGCCGCTTTGGCCCGAAAAATAGAAAAGAAAGGTTGATAAAATTGCAGAACCAAGAAAAAACTATGGAAAAGATCGTCGCGTTGTGCAAGGGCAGGGGCTTTGTGTACCCCGGCTCGGATATATACGGAGGCCTTGCCAACTCCTGGGACTACGGTCCTTTGGGCGTTGAGTTCAAGAACAACGTAAAAGACGCATGGAGGAAAAAATTCGTTCAGGAGAGCCCCTACAACGTGGGTCTGGACGCGGCTATCCTCATGAATCCCAAGGTTTGGGTGGCGTCGGGCCATGTGGGCGGATTTTCGGATCCGCTTATGGACTGCAAGGAGTGCAAGGCACGCTTCCGCGCGGACAAACTGATCGAAGACTTTTCGGGCGAGAACGCCGACGGCTGGACCGATGAGCAGATGGTCAGCTATATCAAAGAGCATAACATTCCCTGCCCCGAGTGCGGCAAGCACAACTTCACCGATATAAGAAAGTTTAACCTGATGTTCAAGACGTTCCAGGGCGTCACTGAGGACAGCTCCAGCGAGATATACCTGCGCCCCGAGACCGCTCAGGGAATATTCGTGAACTTCAAGGCGGTACAGAGAACATCGAGAAAAAAGATACCCTTCGGCATAGCCCAGGTGGGCAAGTCGTTCAGAAACGAGATCACGCCCGGAAACTTTATATTCAGGATCAGAGAGTTTGAGCAGATGGAGCTTGAGTTCTTCTGCAAACCCGGGACCGACCTCGAGTGGTTCAAATACTGGAAAGACTACTGCGAGAACTTCCTGCTGTCGCTGGGAATCAAGAAAGAAAACATACGTCTGCGCGACCACAGCCCGGAGGAACTGTCCCACTACTCAAACGCCACCACCGATATCGAGTATCTGTTCCCGTTCGGTTGGGGCGAGCTGTGGGGCATCGCCGACAGGACAGACTTTGACTTAAAGCAGCACAGCGAGTACAGCGGCGAAAAGATGGAGTACACCGACCCCGAGACGGGCGAGAAGTACATTCCCTACTGCATCGAGCCCTCGCTGGGCGCGGACCGCGTGGCGCTGGCGTTTTTGGTCGAGGCGTACGACGAGGAAGTCGTTGACCCCGAAAAGAACGACACCAGAGTTGTTATGCACTTCCACCCGGCAATAGCCCCGATAAAGGCGGCGGTTCTTCCTCTTTCGAAAAAGCTCTCCGACGAGGCGAAAGCGGTGTACGCCGACCTGTGCAAGGATTTCATGTGCGAGTACGACGAGGCGGGCTCGATCGGCAAGAGATACCGCAGACAGGACGAGATTGGAACCCCGTTCTGCGTGACATATGATTTCGACTCCCGCGACGACGGCTGCGTGACCGTCCGCCACCGCGACACCATGGAGCAGGAAAGAATCAAAATAGAGGATTTGAAGGAATACATCGCCGAGAGGATAAAATTTTAGGTAAACCGCCGTTTGCCTCCTCCCGGGAGGAGGTGGATTTTCGCCATCGGCGAAAAGACGGAGGTGGGAACGTAGGGACTAGAGAATAGCAACTAGGGACTAGGCCACCCCCTCAGTCGCCTTCGGCGCCAGCTCCCCCTCCTTCGGAAGGGGAGCCTGATTCCTGTCTCCCTTCCGTAAGGCGAGGAGAGTAGGGGCGGATATTATCCGCCCGTGAAATTTCGCGGGAACATGCGAACGGTTTTCGACTAAAGTATTCCCGCGTATTCGCTATTCGCTAATCTCTAATCACTATGTTTAGGAGCTAATGTTATGTTTGAAAAAACGCTGCTTGATGAGCTTATCAAATTTTCAAAAAAGGACGCGGTGCGCGCCCATATGCCGGGTCACAACGGCGGAGAAGGCCTTGACCCCAGGTTTAAGCATAACGCCTTCCGCATTGATCTGACCGAGCTTGACGGCACCGACAATTTGCAGGAGCCGCAAGACATACTGAAAAAGAGCATGGAGCGCGCCGCAAAAGCCTTCGGCGCCAAACAAACCTTCTTTTTGGTGAACGGCTCGACCGTCGGCATCCAGGCCGCGCTGCTCGCGTCGGTTCCGCGGGGCGGCAAGCTGATAATCGACCGCTGCTGCCATAAGTCGGTGATAGGCGCGGTTATTCAGGCCGGGATCTCGCCCGTGTTTATCGAGCCCGAGTTTTCATCAAAAACCGGCGTTTACGGCGCGGTGCAGCCCGTGGCCGTTATGGACGCCATGCACGACAATCCCGACGCGGCGGGCATCGTTATAACCTCGCCCAATTATTACGGCGTTTGCGCAGATATAGAAA
Organism: uncultured Monoglobus sp.; assembly: GCA_947624775.1. Taxonomy (GTDB): domain Bacteria; phylum Bacillota; class Clostridia; order Monoglobales; family Monoglobaceae; genus Monoglobus. The sequence continues at coordinate 12,307 of CANQLT010000007.1, read as the reverse complement.
AGCTGGCGCGGCACGCCCACAGCGCGGGAATGTTCCTGCTGGTCGACGAAGCTCACGGCGCCCACTTCGCTTTCAGCGACAGCCTGCCAAAAACCGCCCTGTCTCAGGGCGCCGATATGGTTGTGCAGAGCGCCCACAAAACGCTGCCCGCGCTCGGGCAGACCGCGCTGCTGCATTTGGGAGACAGCAAGCTGATCTCGGCGGCGCGGCTCCAAAAATGCGTGAACATGCTGCAGACGTCCAGCCCGTCGTATATGCTGCTGGCGTCTCTCGATTCGGCGATCGGATATATGAAAGGCGCGGGAACCAAACATCTGAATAAATTGATTGAAAAAATAACTGAGATAAAATCCAAGATAGGCGTGCTCGACAATGTTTCATGTATTATCAAAAGCAGCCTTGAAAACGATTACGACATAATGAAAACGGTGATCGACTTTTCGAACTTAGGCATCACAGGGTACGGCGCGGCGGAGCTCTTAAAGCGCGACTACGGCATATACCCCGAGATGGCGGACGAGAGAAACGTGCTGCTGTATTTCACCGCGGGCACCACGCTCAAAGACCTTGAAAGAGTAGACAGAGCGGTGACCGATATTTCAAAGACCGAATTTAAGCCCCAGCCGCTCAAGACCGTTCCTCCTCTGCCGCCTGTGCAGATGGCGGCGTTCCCGACCCGAGCGTTTTTCTCGGAGACGGAGACGATCGACCCGAGCTCGGCGATTGGCAGGGTATGCGGCGGGATAGTGAACTGCTGCCCGCCCTGCGTGCCGATAGCGATCCCCGGCCAGATGATAACGTCGAGAGTGGTTGAATATATAAACACCTACACCGACATAGACGGTATCGAGGTCGTGAAAGACGGGGTGAGCGGAAGTTGAGCGCGCCGTTTGAGGCCCTGGTCGGCCACGAAAGCGTGAAGAGGATCCTAATGTCGGCGCTCAACTCCGGTAAGATCGGGCACGCCTATATTTTCTGCGGCCCGCGCGGAGTCGGGAAACACACCGCGGCCATGTGTTTCGCGAAAGCGGCGGTTGGAGCCTCCAAAAACAACGATCCCGACATCATAACCGTTTCAAATGACTGGAGCGGCGAGGTTTCGAAGAGCGGCACTCTCCTCGCCGGCACGGTGAACAAGATGCGAAGCGATATTTATATAAAGCCCTACGGCGGAGGACGGAAGTTCTATATCGTGCCCGACGGTGACACCATGAATGCCGCGTCGCAGAACAAGCTGCTCAAGGTGTTTGAGGAGCCGCCCGACTACTGCACGATAATTTTGATAGCTGAGAATCTTAACCGATTTTTGCCCACGATCCTGTCGAGGGCGACGGTTATCAGATTTATGCCGCTGCCTATCGAGACGGCGGCCGAATATCTGACCTCGCGTTTCGGCATAAGTGCCGACGAGGCGGAGGCGAAAGCCGCGATCAGCGGCGGCAGGATTGGCGCGGCGCTTGATTTGATCGACGATCCCGAACCGGAAAGGCTGCGCAAAGAGCTTATGAACGGCCTTTTGAGCTTGACAGAGAACAACAACAAAAGCATGATATTGTTCTCAAATTTTTTAAAAACCGAGAAAAACGGAGCCGATTTTATTTTTTCGGCGCTAAAGAGTCTGCTGGACGATTTGGTGCGGATAAAACTGGGCCTTAAAGATACAGTCAACAAAGATATGGAAAAAGAACTCGCCGAGCTTTCGAAGTCGGTAACCAAGCGGGGCGCCGCTCGGATGCTGGACGCGACAATGAAATACGAGCGGGTTTATAAAATCAACAAAACAGACAAAATAACCACAGACTTTCGCATGACCATGTTCTGCTTGGCATGCGAATTATGGGAGGATATACATGGTAGAAATCATAGGAGTAAGATTTAACAGCTCGGGAAAGGCGTATTATTTCGACCCCTGCGGCATGAAGCTGTCTATCGGCACAATGGTCGTTGTGGAGACGGCCCGCGGAGTTGAGATGGGCAAGGTGTCGATACCAAACCGCGAGGTGCCCGACGAGGACATAAAAGCGCCTTTAAAGAGATTATTGCGCGTCGCCAATGACGCGGACAGACAGCAGGCGGACGAAAATAAGATAAAAGAAAAAGAGGCTCGCGTCATCGCGGTGGACCTTATCCGCCGCCACGGCCTTGACATGAAGCTGATCGACGTTGAATACACCTTCGACCGCAGCAAGATTCTGTTTTATTTCACGGCTGACGGCCGCGTGGACTTCCGCGAGCTTGTCAAGTCGCTTGCGGGAGTTTTCAGAACAAGGATAGAGCTGCGCCAGATCGGCGTGCGCGACGAGGCGCGCCAGATCGGCAGCATCGGCATCTGCGGCAGATTTCTGTGCTGCAGCACTTTTCTTGACGATTTCCGTCCCGTGTCGATCAAAATGGCTAAAGAACAGGGACTGTCGCTCAACCCGACAAAAATTTCGGGCGTGTGCGGCAGACTGATGTGCTGCCTCCAATATGAGCAGGCGGCGTATGACGACGCTCTCAAAACCATGCCCCACAAGGGCGAGGCCGTCGAGACGCCCGAGGGCAGAGGCATTGTGGCTGACACCAACACTTTGAAGCAGCTGGTATACGTCAAAATGGACGGCGAGGAAGGCCACAAATATGAGATATACAAACCCGGCGAGTTTAACATAATCGGAAAGGAGCCCACGGTCTCGCTGGACGAGGTAAGAGAAAGACGCGCCAGGGAAGCTAAAGAAAAAGAGGCGGAGAACATGATTCCCTACTCGGTTTCGGCGATCGCAGACGAGCCCGAGGAACCCGAGGAGAAAAAGCCCGCGCGGAACCGCCGCAGACGCGGAGGAAAGCGGAACGCGGCTCAACCGAAGGATCAAGAGCAGGCCGCAGAGAAGAACTCCGCCCCGAATCCGAAACGGAACAGACGCAACCGCGGCGGCAATAAAAAGAAACCCGCCAAAGGCGGCTATACCAACCAGTAATATGCGAAGATTTTTCACAGAGCCCGAAAACATCAACAGAGAAACGGGCGTTATAACCATAAGCGAGGACGCGGCTCATATCTCAAGAGTGCTGCGAATGGAGCCGGGAGACATGATACTCGTGTTCGACGGCAGCGGCGCTGAGTATGAGGCTGAGATAACCGAGATCTCGGGCGGAGGAATTCACGCGGAAATAAGGGCCGAAAAGGATTCCGAATACGAGCCGAAAATAAAGGTCACGCTGTTTCAGGGCATCCCAAAATCGGGCAAGCTTGAGACCATAGTCCAAAAGGCGGTGGAGCTCGGAGCGGTGAGGATCGTGCCCTACCGCGCCGACCGCTCGGTGGCAAAGATCCCCGAAGGTTCTAAAGGAGAGCAGAAAATCGCGAGGCTGAGCAAAATCGCACGCGAGGCCGCAAAGCAGTGCGGACGTGGACTGATACCCGAGGTCGCGAACGCGGTTTCGCTGAGCGGGATGCTTGATATGATAAAAGAGCTCGACACCGCGGTAATGCTCTACGAGGAGCTGGGCCACGCGGGCGAGAAAAATCTTAAAGACATTTTGAGCTGCAAATTCGAAACAATAGGCGTTATCATAGGCCCCGAGGGCGGATTTTCGGCTAAAGAAGCGGAAACGCTCACAGGGCTTGACAACGTTTTCGCGGCAGGGCTTGGGCCTCGGATTCTCAGGACCGAGACCGCGGGCATAGCCGCTCTCTCGATAATTATGTACGAAAAAGACGAGATATAAAACCAAAGGAGAAACGACAATGGCAAACAAGAAAAAGAAAAAACAGGCCGCGAAAAAGGCCGACTATGTTAACGAAAAAGACGTCAAGGCCGAAAAGCTCACCAACTGGTACATGATAAATCTGAGCTTCGGCGTGCTGGCGATAATCGTGCTTTTGATACTCAGAAAGCTTTACCGCACGCAGGCCACACTGCTTTATATGCAGCCCGCGGCGTGGATTATGACCGCGGTGTTCGCCGCGGCGGCGATAGTTGTATTTGTTTTGGGTAAGAGCGGCAAAATCAAAAACTTCAGCCGCGCCCGCAACTACTCGATATTCATGCTGTTCTGCGCGCTGGGCGGACTGTGGCTGGCGCTTTACAACAAGCTGAGAATACCGCTTGAAAAGGTCGTTCAAGTGATAACCCGCAATCCCGATCAGGCGGTTTCGTCCTACTGGAACATATACCTTTTGATGATCGCGGTTGTCGCGTATCTGATCGGCGCGTTTATTTATTATGTCATCAAGCTCTATAAGCTCAGATAATTTGTACTCGAACTGCCGCCTGTGCCCGCGCGAGTGCGGAGCCGACCGAGCAAATGGCCGGCTCGGCTTTTGCGGGCAGAGCGATAAGATAAAAATCGCAAGATGCGCGCCCCATTATTGGGAGGAACCGTGCATATCGGGAGACAAAGGCTCGGGAGCGGTGTTCTTTTCGGGCTGCACTTTAGGCTGCGTTTACTGTCAGAACCGTGACATCAGCCGCGGCGGCAAGGGCTTTGAGATAACCGCCGGGGAACTGGCGGATAAAATGCTCGAACTTGAAAAAATCGGCTGCCATAACATAAATCTTGTGACGCCGACCCAGCACCTGCCGGGAATAATTCGGGCGCTTGACATCGCGAAGTCACACGGCCTGAGCGTTCCAATCGTTTATAACTGCGGCGGATACGAGAAGCCCGAAACTCTGCGTCTGCTTGAAAATTACGTTGACGTGTACCTTCCCGATTTTAAGTACATAACGGGAAAGCACGCCGAGAAATATTCAGCAGCGCAAGACTATCCCGAGCGCGCCAAGGCGGCAATAGCCGAAATGGTAAGACAGACGGGCCCCTGCGTCTTTGACGATAGTGGGATAATAAAAAGCGGCATCATAGTTCGGCACCTTATGCTGCCGGGTCTGCTGTTTGAGAGCAAGAAAATTATTGATTATTTATACAATACATATAAAAACGACATATATATCAGTCTTATGAGCCAATACACCGTGATGCCGGGGATAGGCGAAAAGTATCCCGAGCTTGACCGCGGACTTAATCGCGCCCACTATGACGCGCTGATTGATTACTGCACGGACCTAGGGGTAGAGAACATGTATATTCAGCTGCAGGGCGCGGCCGACAGCGCCTATATACCCGAATTTTACGGAGAATAAAAGGGGGATTTTTTATGAAAACCTACACAAATGAGCAGTACGAGGCGCTTAAACGCGAGATTGAGGGCATCGACTTTGCCGAAGTGAAGCTTGAGAATGAGTGCGAGGAGCGCGTGTGCGGCGACCTGAATCTGTGGGACGGCCGCAACACGGTTTTGGGCTATGCTGACGTTTCCTGGTCCAGCAGCGACCCCGAATCGGTCTCGACCTCGGGCGCGGTAATCTGCATGCCCGAGCAGAAAAATGTCACGATAACCGCGCATTTTTCATATCAGGACTATCCGGATATCGAGATCGACAAAAGCTTTGAGCTCACCATACTAAAAGGCAGCGGAAAAAGGCAGGAAAGCGGCAAAACCAAGATCGACCGCAAGGGCAGGCCCGTGCTTTTCGTTATCGGCGACTCCACTGCCAGCCCCTATCCCCACTCGGGCGAGAATAACCGCTTTCCCCAAACGGGCTGGGCGCAGTATTTTGACAAATATTTCGATGAGAGCAGGATACTGGCTCTCGACATCGCCATGAGCGGCAGGAGCGCCAAGAGCTACATGACCGAGGACAACTTCAAGCTGTTTAAGTCAAACATAACAAAGGGCGACTTTATGATAATCCAGTTCGGCCACAACGACTCAAAGGAGCTGGACAAGAACCGCTACGCCCCGGCAAACGGCTCTATAAACGACGAGGGCTCATATAAAAACCTTTTGAGCAAATACATAGAGATCGCTCGAGGCGCGGGCGCGATGCCGATAATCGCCACGTCGGTCAGCCGCAGAAAGCTGTCGGACGACAGCCTTGAAGAATACGTGAACGCCGCGAAGGAATTGGGCGCGGAGCTGGGCGTTCCGGTGCTGGACGTGTACGCCTGCGTCAACGGCTGGATACGCGAAGTCGGCCTTGAGGAAGCCAAGTCGCTCTATAAGATAATAAAGCCCCACGACCCGAGGTTCATGTATAACCAGGAATTTTTGAACTCTCAGTTCTACGAGTGCGGCGACAACGACGACACGCACCTCAATATTTTCGGCGCCGACAAGATAGCGGGCTGGGTGGCGGATGAGATCAGGCTCCGCGTGCCCGAACTGAAAAAATATCTGAAATAATTTGCGCATAAATATTGACAAATCGTGTATTTTTTGAGATAATACAAAAGGTGTTTTGATATAATATCAAAATATCCGGACAAGCATTAAAAAATCAGGAGAAAATCAATGATGATTCCTCATCTGAGGTTTTCTCTTTTAAATTGTTTATGCTTGGTTTAAGCTATAGGAGGCGAGACAAGTGAAAGGCATAGCGTCCGAGATGTACGAGATGCTCAACGAGACAAAGATCGCGTTCACCGTTCCCATATTCGGAGGAATACCAATACCGCAATCGGTCGTGGTGACATGGGGCATTATGGCGGTGATCGTGATTTTCTGCGCGATCTTCACGCGGAGTTTTGATCTGCTGCCCGGCAGGATGCAGACGGCGATCGAGATGTTCGTCGGCTGGATATACAATTTCTTTACCGGAATACTGGGCGAAAAGGGCAGAAAATACATTCCATATCTTGGCACGGTGCTGATATATATCGGCTGCGCCAACATAGTCGGCCTGTTCGGACTGACGCCGCCCACCAAAGATTTAAACGTGACTGCGGGCCTGGCGATCATGAGCATAGTGCTGGTCGAGGCCGCAGGCATCCGCGCCAAAGGTATGCGCGGCTGGCTCAGAGACTTTAAGAGCCCGATGCCGGTTATGCTGCCTTTTAACATACTTGAAATAATAATAAAGCCGCTATCGCTGTGCATGCGACTTTTCGGAAACGTGCTGGGCGCCTTTGTCATTATGGAGCTCATCAAGGCGGTCGTGCCGATGATAGTGCCGCTGCCGTTCAGCTTTTACTTCGACATATTCGACGGCCTGCTTCAGGCCTACGTGTTTGTGTTCCTGACATCGCTCTATATCAGCGAGGCAATGGACACCGAATAAACAAATCTAAAAATAATTATAACAAAATATATTACAAAGATATTCAAAGGAGATGCATATTATGGGAGCATTAATAGCAGTCGGCGCGGGAATCGCGGCGCTCACGGGACTTGGCGCGGGCATAGGCATAGGCATCGCGACGTCAAAGGCGGCAGAGGCCATCGCGAGACAGCCCGAGGCTAAAGGCGAGATAAACAAAACGTTGCTGCTGGGCTGCGCTCTGGCCGAGGCGACCGCTATATACGGCTTCGTTATCGCGATTATGATAATTCTGTTTTTGAAATAAGAATCATAAATCAAGTGTAACGGAGGTCGATATAGATGCTTAATTTAAACTGGAATATAATCTGGACCTTTGTGAACATTATCGTCCTGTTTCTTTTGCTGCGCATATTTTTATTTAAGCCCGTTATGAGGATCTTGGACAAGCGCGCGGATGAGATAAAAAAGACTATCGACGACGCAGACGCGGCAAAACGCGAGGCCTCGGAGCTTAAAGCAAAATACTCCGATGAGCTGGAAGCGGCAGGAATGCGGGCCGACGCCATAATCAAAGAGGCGACCGACAATGCGAAGGTCCAGAGAGAAAAGATACTCGACAAGGCGAAAAAGGACGCCGACAATATAATCAAGACCGCCGAGAAGCAGACCGAGCTCGACAAACAGCAGGCGATGAAGGAGATGCGCTCCCAGATCGCGGACGTCGCGCTCAAGGCTGCTCACAAGGCGATGGAGAGCGGCGACATTTCCGAGAACTCGATCGGCAGCTTTTTGAGACAGGTAGGTGAGAGCGATGATTAAGGTCACAAAAACCGCCATGAACTACGGCGAGGCCTTGTTCGACATCTGCCCGTACCTTGACGACAGCGACTTCGCGCCTCTTGAGTCAAAAGAGCTGCGCGAGGTTCTGAGAAATCCCGCGATCAGCCGCGCCCACAAGAGCGCCGCGGTCGATAAGCTGTTCAAAAACGGCTTTGAAAACATAATCCGCGAAATCTGCGTAAACGGTGATATGGACGTTTTCGACTCGCTCAAGGACGCCTACAAGTCGGTGCGTAACCGCCGCAACTCGGTGGTCGAGGCGACATTGGAGCACGCCGACCCGCTTTCTGAGCGTGACATTGAGGATGTTAAAAAGACACTGCTGCACAAGTATAAGGCCAAAAGCGTCAAGCTCAATCTTGTGGAAAACAAGAGCCTTATCAAGGGCTATCGGCTGACCGTCGGCGACAAGGTGTATGACAACAGCGCCCTCAGAGCCCTTGAAAAAATGCGCAAAAAATTAAAGCGCAGCGAGGCGAAGGGCGCGGATGTGGTTTCGGTGCTCAAGGACGAGATCGACAGCTTTGACAACGCGATGGCGGTCGAGGACGTGGGAACCGTCTCCGAGCTGGGCGACGGAATCGTTATAGTCCACGGCCTCAGCAACGCCATGTACGGCGAGATGGTTATTTTTGAGACAGGGGTCAAGGGCATGGTCCAGGGTCTTGAAGAATTCACGGTGAGCTGTGTGCTTTTGGGCAGCGACCACGGCCTTCACGAAGGCTCAAAGGTCAAGCGCTCGGGAAGGCGCGCTGGCGTGCCGGTCGGAAACGGGCTTATAGGCCGCGTTGTCAACGCCATCGGCGAGCCCATCGACGGCGGTGGCGAGATCGTGCAGGATGACTTTTACCCGATCGAAAGCCCCGCTCCCAGAGTTATAGACAGACAGCCGGTGTCCGTCCCGATGGAGACCGGAATATTGACGATAGACAGCATGTTCCCGATCGGCAGGGGCCAGAGGGAGCTTATAATCGGCGACAGGCAGACGGGAAAAACCGCCATCGCCGTTGACACAATAGTAAACCAAAAGGGCAAGAACGTTATCTGCGTCTATGTGGCAATAGGCCAAAAGGCGTCGACCGTCGCCAAACTGGTCGGCGACCTCAATAAAACCGGAGCCATGGACTACACTATCGTGGTTTCGGCTTCAGCCAGCGACCCGGCTTCGCTGCAATACGTCGCGCCCTACGCGGGCACGGCCATGGCGGAGTATTTCATGCGCCGCGGCAGAGACGTGCTTATCGTGTACGACGATCTTTCAAAGCACGCGGTGGCGTACCGCGCCATGTCGCTGCTGCTGGAGCGTCCGCCCGGCAGAGAGGCATACCCCGGCGACGTATTCTACCTCCACTCGAGGCTTCTCGAACGCTCAAGCCGTCTGGACAAGGCCCACGGCGGCGGCTCGATAACCGCGCTGCCCATAATCGAGACCCAGGCCGGAGACGTTTCGGCGTATATCCCGACCAACGTTATCTCGATAACCGACGGCCAGATATTTCTCGAAAGCTCGCTGTTCTTCGCGGGCATGAGACCCGCGGTGAACGTGGGTCTGTCGGTCTCCAGAGTCGGAGGCGCGGCCCAGAGCAAGGCGATGAAGACCGCCGCAGGACACCTGCGCATAGACCTGGCGCAGTACCGCGAAATGGAGGTTTTCACTCAGTTCAGCTCCGACCTCGACCCGGCAACCAAAGAGCTGCTGGCGAGCGGAGATCGTATAATGGAGCTTTTGAAGCAGCCGCTTTTAAACCCGCTGTCGATGACGGCTCAGGTGCTGCTGCTTGTGGCGAGCAAGAAAAAGATGCTGCTCGATATCCCCATCGACAAAATCAGACAGTTCAGGGACGAGTTCCCCGACTTCGCCGCTTTGCGCGACTCGGGCCTTGTCACGTCGATCGAGGAAACGGGCGCGCTTTCCGAGGAGGACGAGGACAGGATCGCCGAGCTTTGCAAAATGTTTATAGAGGAGAAATTCGGAGCGCCCGAGGGCGCGGAACAGGAGTAACATAATGCCGAATATACGCGAGATCAAGGGGCGCATGAAGAGCGTTAACGACATCATGAAGATAACCAACGCCATGTTTCTCATCGCCTCGTCGAAAATGAAGCAGGCAAAGAAAAAGCTCGACGACACCGAGCCTTATTTCTATACCCTTCAGGACACGATCGCGCATATTCTGAGGCACACGCCCCACACCAGCAACCCGTATTTTCACCGCCGCGACGAGATCCCGAACGAAAAACGCAAAAAGGGATTTATAATCATCAGCGGCGACAAGGGTATGGCGGGAGCGTATAACCACAACGTTTTGAAGCTGGCAGAGGACGAAATGGCAAAGGGCGGCGAGATAAAGCTGTTTATCATCGGTCAGGTGGGCAGAATGTACTTCGCGCGAAAAAAGATACCTTATGAGGGATATTTCAGATACACCGCCCAGAATCCCACGCTCTACCGAGCGGAAGATATAGTGAACCTGATGCTGGATAAGTTTATAAACGAGGAGCTTGACGACGTGTACGTTGTATACACCGTCGAGAGCGGTGGCGTTAAGGAAGAAGCCAAGGTGCTGCAGCTGCTGCCTTTCCGCAGGACCAAGTTCAGCGACCTTAAAAAAATGGGCGTGCATGATATACAGTCGGACGCGACGTTTGACCCGTCGCCCGAGGAGGTCATGATGAACCTGGTCCCCAGATACGCCAAGGGTATTCTGTACGGCGCGATGGTAGAATCGTTCGCGGCGGAGCAGGCCGCCCGAATGAGGGCCATGGACTCGGCGACCAAGAGCGCAGGAGACATGATCAAGGACCTTAATCTGGCATATAACCGCGCCCGCCAGGCCGCTATAACTCAGGAGATAACCGAGATAGTCAGCGGCGCGAAGCACAAAAAATAGGAGTTGAAATATATGAACACAGGAAAAATCGTTTCGGTCGCGGGCCCGGTCGTTGACGTGGCGTTTAAAACCACGGCCGAGCTGCCCAATATCAAGGACGCGCTGATCGTCAAATCGGACGGCGAGAAAAAGGTCATGGAGGTCTCGAAGAATATCGGCGACTGCGTTGTGCGCTGCATAATGCTGTCCGCCAGCGAGGGGCTCAAAAAGGGCCTTGACGTTATCTCGACCGGAGAGCCGATCTCGGTCCCGGTGGGAGAAAAGACCCTCGGCCGCATGTTCAATGTTCTGGGCGAGCCCATAGACGACGGCGGCCCCGTCAAGACAAAGGAAAAGTGGCAGATCCACCGCGACCCGCCCAGCTTTGAGGACCAGAGCCCCGTTATCGAGGTGCTTGAAACCGGTATAAAGGTCATAGACCTGCTTGCGCCCTACGCCAAGGGCGGCAAGATCGGCCTGTTCGGAGGCGCTGGCGTTGGCAAGACCGTTTTGATACAGGAGCTTATCCACAACATCGCCACAGAGCAGGGCGGATACTCGATATTCACCGGCGTGGGCGAGCGCTCAAGAGAGGGCAACGACCTTTGGCACGAGATGAAAGAATCGGGAGTTATCAAAAAGACCGCTCTTGTTTTCGGCCAGATGAACGAGCCGCCCGGCTCACGTATGCGCGTAGCGCAGACGGGCCTCACGATGGCGGAATATTTCAGAGACGTGAAGCGGCAGAACGTGCTTTTGTTTATAGACAATATTTTCAGATTTATTCAGGCAGGCTCCGAGGTCTCGGCGCTGCTGGGACGTATGCCCAGCGCGGTGGGCTATCAGCCGACCCTCGCAAACGAGCTGGGCGAGCTTCAGGAGCGCATTGCCTCCACGAAGAACGGCTCGATCACATCGGTGCAGGCGGTATACGTGCCCGCCGACGATTTGACCGACCCGGCGCCGGCCAACACGTTCTCGCATCTTGACGCCACAACGGTGCTGTCAAGAAAAATAGTAGAGCAGGGAATCTATCCCGCGGTCGATCCGCTGGAATCAAGCTCCAGGATCTTAGAGCCCGCTATCGTGGGCGAGGAACACTACAGCGTGGCGCGCCGCACCCAGGAGATACTTCAGAAATACAAAGAGCTTCAGGACATAATCGCCATACTGGGCATGGACGAGCTGGACGAAAATGACAAGCTCACGGTCTACCGCGCGAGAAAGATACAGAAATTCCTGTCGCAGCCGTTCTCGGTGGCCGAAGTGTTTACCGGAATTCCCGGCCAGTATGTGCCGCTTGCGGAAACGATACGCGGCTTTAAGGCTATAATAGACGGCGAAATGGACGACTATCCCGAAAACGCGTTTATGAACGCGGGAACGATTGACGATGTTAAAAAATACAGGGGCGAGTAATCGGAGGCCGATATGAGCGATAACAAAACCTTTAAACTTAATATTTTGGCAAGCGACCGCCCGTTTTACAACGGCCCCTGCGAGATGCTCGTATTC
>CANQLT010000006.1 GCA_947624775.1 uncultured Monoglobus sp. | reverse complement strand
TCGGCTCCGTCGGTGGCGCAGGTCAACGTTACTATGGTGCCTTTGTCCACTTCTCCCGAAGGATAGCTGAATCTCGGTGCGCTTACGGTGTTAACCTCGATAGTTTTCTCAGCTATGCTGCTTGTCGTCATTCCCTCTTTATACGCTTTAGCCTTAACGGTCGTCGTCTCACTCAGCGTAAACGGCTCGGAATAGATCGGGCTGTTTTCGTCGGGATCGCTGCCGTCGGTGGTGTAGCGGATCACGGCTCCCTCGGTTGCGCAGGAGATAGTTACTTTCTTTCCGTCATAGTAATCCGCGGCGTTTATCAGCGGTTTCTCGACTGTTTGGGGGGGGAGCCACGGGTGCGATCACATTGACGGTAAACTCGGCAGTTTGGCCCTCGTATGTGACTGTTATCTTCTGCTTTCCGACTTTATCGGTAAGCTCGCTTATCTCACATTCGCTTATCTCTATTTCTTTGCTCGTGTTATTGTTGTAGCTTGCGGTGACGATCAATCCGTTTGTGTCAAGCTTTTCGTCTTGAGTGTACTCCAGTCTGTCGGGCAGCTGCGTTATCTCTATTCCCGTGACGGACTTGGGCACTACCGTTATCTTAAACTCGGCTTTAAAATCTCCGTATGTAACGGTCACAGTCTGATCGCCGACTGTCGATGTATTGTAGTCCGATAATTTATAATCGGTTATCTCTACTGTGGAACCGTCAGGGTAAAACGCCTCAACAACAAGTCCGCTTGTGTCAAGGGGCATTCCCTCGATGACCGTTTTGGTGGTCGGCTCTGATGCGATTTGTATTCTATCAACCGTCAGTTTAGGTATTGTCTCGGTCACCGTGCCGTAGTCGGAAGTATATTCCTGCAAGCCGTCGCTGGTCGATGTGGGCTTAGTCTCTTCGCCCTTTTTCCAGAAGTTTTCGTCGGAGAGTACCTTCAATTCCGTGGACTCAACATTGCCGCAGCCCAAGCATTGTCTTTCCGCCGTTCCCGTTTCGTCATGGGTCGGTTCTTTTGTTATCTTCCACTCGCCGTATTTATGGTGTACCGTGAAATTATCATACGCCTCGGCTCCGCCAAAGACCTCGGTTTCGGGGAAGATAGCCTTTATCGTATATTCGCCCGCGGTTTGCGGTATATCTTCCGAATATTCTGTCTCGGCGGCGTCCTTTGGCTTAAACATATATGTCACATCCTCAATGTTGTATATCTCGGACACAGCTATCGGAGGCGTCATTCGCAGGCCTCCGCAGTAATAGTCGGACATTTTCACGGATGTTCCTTCGCCTTCAGTGTATATATTCGCGGGTAAATCAAGCGGAACATTTTGTTTTGCTCCGTCAATGATGTAATACATCCCGTCCTCTCCGTAAAATGTGGTTTCGGTGATATTTACGGTTTGGTATTCGCCGACTTTCGCCGAGGGGCCTTCCTCATTCGTGAACTCTCCTGTCGCTGCGGCGATAATATCATCATCTCCGGTGTTCAGCGGTACCAGAAGCAGCTCGGCGTCGGGTGTTCCGTCGTATACCTTGCTTATCGCCAGCACAGAGTATTCGATGGGCTTCGGGTTCATAACCACCGTTATCTCGTCGCTGCCGCTGCCCGACAGGTTCACGCTTCCGCCGTACTCCGCGCGTATCTTGTTTTCGCCTATGGCAAAGCGTTTATCAGCCGTTATATTGAGCGTCGCTGTGCCGCTGTCCCTGGTTTGGTTGGTGTATTCCACATCGGCTACGCCAAGCAGGGTATCGCCAAGGTAGAAGTTGACCGCGTCGGTCACAGCCGCGAGGCTTATGCCCGAATCGGCTCTCAAAATTTGAGCAGTCAGCGTCAGGGGTTCGCCGTAGGTCACCTCTTGGTCGGCGGTAGTCTCAACATAAGAGGCTCTTGTTCTGATCGACAGCCTCACAAGCAGCTCGATGTCACTTGTTCCGTATTCGTCAACGCTCATAAGCGCAAAGCCCGGCTCGTTCTCTTTTGCTGTTATCCTGATGTTGTACTCGCCCATAGTCAGGCCCTTGGGGATAAGCAGAGTGCTGCCGCCCGATATTATAGCACCTGTCCTGCCGTCGTCTGTTATCGTGTAGGTGAACTTGCCTTCGGATGAAACTTCATCCTTTGCGTAGGATATATAATCGTCAAGCTCAACTGTTATCGACGGGTCGTAGCCCTCGTCGGCGTTGAGCTTGATTATATCGCTTTCGCCGCCGAACTTCACTCTGCCGATCGGATACAGCGTCAGGTCTTTTTCTACTCTTGTCTGAGAGGTGAACTCATCGTATGGCTCGCTCTCAGTAGTTGACCATTTTGCAAATATCTGTACATCGTCCTCTGCAGGCAGTTCAGGTAATGTTACCGTGCCGCCGTAATTCACATACTGCGGCGCATATAACGTCTCACTTCCGCCGACATTGAATTTGACCTCATAAACCTGTTTGTTTATGTCGCCCGACGGAACGGGATGCTCATCTGTTCCTATCGTCTGGCCCCATATCGGGTCAGATCCGCCGTTTTGGAGCAAATTTGCGACCGAGCCGCTCTTGAGCTCATACGCGGTCTTTGCCACCGGACTTCCCGAACCTCCCGAACCGCCTATTCCGCTCGGGTCTGTGCCTTCGAGATAGTAGCAGTTCGTAATTTTGCAGTCCGAGCTTCCGCTGCCGCCGACTACCGCGCCGACGCTGTTTGGCGCGTTGACGTTGCCTAAGCTCAAGCTGTTGCTGATACTTGAAGCCGCGAGGGTGGAGAGATCCCTCTCAAACGAGCCGACGATTCCGCCGGTTTTCACGGAGTTTGACCATCTTGACGTCGAAATATTACATTCACTCAGGCAGTTTTCAATAGTTCCGCCCTCGAGGCAGGCGACTATACCGCCCGTAAAACTTCCTGCGACGAGCGAGCCCGAAACGGCCAGGTTTTTGACCATTCCGCCTCTGACAACTCCGAACAGACTCGCGTATTCGCCGCCGCTTGCATAAAGTCCGCTTATCGTGTGACCGCCGCCGTCGAATATGCCTGCGAACGGGTGATCATAGTCGCCTCCGATATCAGATACGGGTCTTCGGGCGTGCCGGTGCCGCTCAATCCTATCTCGGGATTGCTGACAAGGATCGGCCTTCCCAAAATCGGGCTTTGTTTCCAAGCGTAATCTTGCAGCCTTTCGATCAAACTCTCAAATTGCTGCTTGTCTATCGCTTCTGTGCCTGAGCTGTCTCCGGAGCCGCACGCGCTTTGGGCGGCGGTACTTAGATAATATACGTCCTTGATGCTTCCTCTCGAAATTCCGAAAATGCCTCCGACGTTTGTATTTCCCATGACCGCGCCGTAGTTGTAACCCCCGTCGAATACCCCGCTGAACGGCTGTCCGTTATTTTCATCTTGTCCCGCTATGCCGCCGACATTTTCCTCGCCGGTGACGGTTCCCACGTTATACACATCCGTAATATGGCCTTTGTTCTGTCCCGCGGCTCCGCCCACATTGGTTTTTCCGCTTACCGCGCCTAAGTTGTATGTTGTATCAATTGCGTGGTAAGCTCCGGAGAAACCGGACGCTCCGATAATTCCGCCCACGTTGTCTTTTCCTTCAACCTTGCCGCTGTTCGCGCAATATATTATCAAGCTGTTGGTTTCAAGGCCGGTTATGCCTCCCGTGAAGTCCTCGCCTGAAACATCTCCGCAGTTGCTGCAGTTGTATAAACCGACAGAACTGCTTATGTCCGTGCCTCCGAGTAAGCCGCCCGTATTCTGTTTGCCCGAGACAATATTATTGTTTGTGCATTTTCTGAGATCTCCTTCACCCGCATAATATCCCACGATGCCGCCGGTGTTTTCGCCGCGGCCCGTGATCGTGCCTTTGCCCGGGACATAGCAGTTTGTCATCATGTCATTGCTCGCGCTGCCGACGATACCTCCGACGTTGCTGCCGCCTGTAACGCTAATGCCCGTGTTCAGGGAGCTGTTTGATATAGTATTACTCTCACCCGATCCCGTGATGCCGCCGACGCTGTCTCCGTCGCCGCTCACAGACGCTCCGACTCCGCAGCTTACTATATAGCCGTTTGCGGCGCGGCCCGTGATGCCGCCGATATTTGAGCTGCCGCTGACCTCGACGGTGTTTTGGCAGTTCTCGACTATCGCCGTCGCGGTTTCACCCGCGATGCCTCCGGCGTAATTGACGCCTTTTACCGCGCCCGAGTTTGTGCAGCCTCCTATCAAGGAGCTGCCCTCTTAGCTCTCCTCGGAGTCCCAAGGCACTTCTCCGACACGGTTCGATGGCACGGATCCGCCATTAAATTTTCCGGCAATTCCGCCAACGCGCTCGCCGCCGCTTACCGCCGCGCCGTTCTCGCAGGCCGTGACGCCGCGCGCCACGGCGCCGTTTCCGGTTCCGATTTCGCCGACAATTCCGCCAACGCAGTTTCCGCTCGACGTGATCGACGATGTAATGTTTTCGTAATTTTTATGCACGGTGCAGAGCGACAGCAGATTGTTTCCGTATTTTCCCGCAATACCGCCAATGTAATTTCCGTCTGAGTTGATCGTCACGGCGCTGCCGCAAAGCGACAGAGTGCCCGAGCATTCGCCCGTGATTCCTCCGACGCAATCCGCGTTGATGCGGGTTTCGCCGAAGAAGTTGCTGTTTGCTACTAAACCGTTTGCGGTAATGTCCTCGGCGGCAAAGCAGTTGTACATCTGACCGTCACATCTGCCCGCGATGAGGCCCACGTGATCGGCGGTGCAGTTTATCTTGTCCGAAACCGACAGATTCATAACGGTTCCGCCCTCGCCGACGCTCGCGAACAGACCCAAGTGTGAGGGGTATCTGCTAATTATGCCAAATAAGAAGTAGACGGAACTGATGTCTCTTATGTAACGCCCGTTTATCTTGTACCCGCCGCCGTCAAGCGTGCCGCGGAACGGTACAGAAGTGCTGCCTATGGGTTTCCAGGACGCCGTCGACTCGCCGTATTTTTCGGACAGGTCTATATCGTTTGTTATTTCGAAATACTCGCCCTCTCCCTTGCCGCTGTTTACATAATCGCGGAAACGCTCGAGCGTTGCAAGGTTCGTTATAAGATACGGATCATCCTTGGTGCCACTGCCCAGCATATCCGTTTCGGGATTTTCGCAAAGTATCGGCCTTCCCAAAGACGAGTCCACCCATGCGCTGCCGCCGTTGTTCAGAGCTTCCGCCAAATTTTTGAATTCGTCTTCTTTGATCAATCCGGTGTCATCTTTCGGTTCAGAGACGCTATGGGCGCCGAAGCTCTCGTCATCAAGCCCATAGCAGTTTTCTATCACCGCCGAAGGTTGTTTGTAGTATGCGATGAGCCCGAAAACTCCTGTGCCTACGTTCTTATTGTAATAGTATGAGTTCGATATCTTAGAACCGTCTTCCAATAAGCGAACGAGACCCGCCGAACCGTAGGGGACTTCGGGTTTTCCAATGCTGTAGCAATTCGTTATCTCGCCGCCGTTTTCAAGAATCTCGGCAATGCCGCCCGCAGACACGTTACCATTGCTTCGGAGAGATACATCGGTATAGCAATTTGTGATCTTTCCGTAGCAGATGCCCGCGATGATGCCTATGTTACTACTGTAAAAGTCGATCTCTCCTTTCACGCTCAGCTTGTCGACCGTACCTTCGCTGCCGATACATCCGAACAAGCCTTGACGATCATCGTATGCGGTTGTGGTTTCCGCGAACTTGGTAATTCCGGTGATCTTATGGCAGTTGCCGTCGAAATACCCGTTAAACGGAGTTTTGGCCGTGCCTATCGAAGTCATCGGGTTTTCAGACGGTTCGTCATAGTTCTTCCCATTGTACACAAAGTCATAATCCTTAAAATTATGCTTAGTAAAAAGTATCGACATATCGATATCGGCGTCAAGACGCACATATTTCCCCGCGCAGTCGTTGCCGTTGTTGACATAATCCCGAAAATACGCGAGAGATTGAGCGTTTTTGATAACATACGGATCCTCCTCGGTGCCGCTGCCGTAAAAAGACTCGGGATTATCAACAAGCACGGGCCTGCCGAGATGCGGGCTTATCGCCCAAGCGGAACCATTGTTTTGGTTAAGGCTGTCCACAATCCACTGCCTTGAAAATTCCTCTTTGCTCAGCGCTGTGGCGCCACCATCCTTATAATATCCGTCGAGGTAGTAGCAGTTGATCATGTTGTCCTTGCTTTTGTAGGGGCTGTTGCCAATGGGCAAAGCGCGTTTAAAGGTTGCGTAAGTTATAAAATCTCCTATATGATAGCAGTTTTCCACCGAGCTGTTTTGGTCATAGCACGCTACTATACCCGCCGGCACGGCGTTGACTTTCGCCGAGGTCGACCCTCCGGTCCTCGTACTTCCGGTATTATAACAGTTTATTATTTTTGTTTATTATTTTTCCGTTTTTCTTTTCGCCCACGATACCGCCTTTAAAATTAATATCAAAACTCGACGTAACCAGAGCGGTATTATAACAGTTCAATATATTTCCGCCGCGGCTGTCTCCGACGATACCCCCCAAACCATCCGACACAGTACTTGCCATGACCTACAATATCTTCCAGATCTCCGAAAACGGTGCCAAAATTTCCGCAGTTGATTATATCGGAGCCGCTTGAGCCTACGATGCCGCCGGCCAATCCGGAATAAACCGCGAGTCTGGAAAAAGAATCTTTATAATTGTCACTGTGAATTATACAATAGTTTGTGCAGTTTTCGATAACACCGTCGCTGTATCCCGCTATGCCGCCGACATACCGCAGTCCGACGATATATCCGCTGACGCTCAGATTTTTGACCGAGCCGCTCTCGCCTATATAGCCGAACAAACCTTGATAGTCTCCGGTATCATTGTTCGCCTGCCAAACGCCCTTATAAATAATTATGTTGCGAATAGAGTGGTTGTCTCCGTCGAAATGCCCGTTAAACGGCGCGAACGGACTTCCGATCGCGATATGCTGATTATTTTCGTCGCTCTCAAGATCAATGCTGTCAGTCAGCTTGAAATAACAATTTTTGCAGTCGTATTTATCGTTGTTGACCGAGTCTCGGAACACGATAAAATCCTCCTTGTGTGTATGTGTGTATTAATAATTTTCAAATTTTAGCCTCGCCTCTTGGGGATAACCCGCAAGCAGGTTTGCTGATTATCCCCAAGGGGGGCGTGCCTGACAGGCCACAATAATTCAAATTAATCATGCATAACTATATCACATAAAAAATAATTTTTCAATACCTATGACACGAAACACCCGTTTTGGAGCATAAACGGGTAAAAAAGAGCACCTTGCAAGAAAGGTGTTCATAAAAAAGCGGTCTCTTAGGGCTTCCGCAAAGCACCAACGAAGTGTGCTTTGTGGGAAAAGCGCCGAAAACGGCAAAGAATTATTTTTGAGGTCAAAAGGGTTGTTGTCGGTTGTTCTCAGTCTGCCCGATAATTGGGATTTTACTATCAAAGGTTTGGCTGCAATCAGCAAAGAGGTCGTTGACGCCATTCGCTCGTCTATTAAAGACCTTGAAGGCGCAGGATATGTGAAACGCAGACGCTTGATAAGCAGCAGCGGCAAACTCTCAAAGACCGAATACACTTTTTATGAGGTGCCGAGGCAGAAAGAATGTGACACAGAAAATAATGTTGAGAAAAACCTGTATCCGTAAACCCTATATCGGATGATCCTACGTTGGAAAAGCCTATATTGGAAAATCCAATGTTGGATAAGTCAACGCAATTAAATACTAATTTATTAAAATACTAAAATATTAAAAACTAACATAACAAACTATCTATCCATCTATCAATCACGTGTCTGTGAAGAAAAACAATAATGTAGGATGGATAGATATGAGCAAATAAAATCCGAAATTAAAAAGTCGACTATGAAAACCTTTATCGCCTGATAACGCACGGGCAGATCGAAGAGTTATATAATATCTGCGCTGTACAACATGGCCATGGCAGCAGATGAAAAACGGCAGTCCGATAAAAGGGGTAGGCTGTCACGCAGTAGGCGGCCTCAAACAGCGAAAAAACGTAGTTTTTTAGGCTAAAAACAGGAAAGGCTAAGAAGTGGAAGATTTCATAACTTATGGCATAATCCTATGGATTACTCTAACTATATGATTAGAACTCGCGCGCATAAGAATCATATTATTGTATAGTAATTAGAAGTTGTGTTTTGCTGTACCCAAATTGTGGTTTTTAAGCATCTATCGGCAATGCCGAAAGAATCACAGCGCGGGATATCCCGCAGCTTTGCACAACTTGTCGAATAGTAAAAAATTTTTTCAAAAAAAACACCTCAAAAGTATTGACTTGTTCATGGGTGGACATGATATAATCTTATTTGTAATAACAATACTCTCTATGGAAGCCAAGGTATAAATGAAATTTTAAGAAAAATTTACAAAAAAGAAAGAATATCACATTATTATTTGTAAATAAAGCATAAAATACTTGACAACAACTTACGTGGGAGGATACAATTGACAATATAGCGGAATTTTTTTACTTTTGCACATGATATTATACAGAGCGGTATATTAAACCGGGGAAAGCCGGGCTGTGCGCCTTTGTCTGCGCGGTTTCTCCGGCAGGCTGAGTCGGCTCACTAAATTTGTAAAAAACAAAAAATAAAAAAATATATAAAGGAAGTGAAATTAAATGAAACGTATTATTTCTTTCATGCTTGTGCTGAGTATGGTCTTGACAGCGGTGCCTACTTTGGCTTTTGCCGAGGACGGCACAAGGGATGAGCTCAGCGCGATCCGGGAATCATTGGAAAACGCGGATCCTGTTCTAAAAGAGCAATATCCCGGCGGTCTGTTTGCGATACCGCAGATCGCCGCCGAGGTTGACGAGAACGCGGGAGAACCTCTGACGTTCTATATCGCCAGATACGGCGGGACCCAGGGCGAGGCGAAGCTCAGTCTCAGGTTCCAGGACTATTCCGCGCAGTACGGCAAGGACTACACCGCCGAGGTGGAGAATTCCGTTTTCTCAAAGGATGAGATCGAACCAAATGAGAACGCGGTTCCGATCATGTATATGTTCTCGCAGGATAACCCTCTGACCGGCGAGGACGCCACCTATGAGGATCTGGTGGACCAATACGGCGAGGAAAGCGTGCAGCATATGGAGGAGCTGGTCGGTGAATACATCGAGGCCACGGCGAAGGATGAGGAAGAATCCGCCGGTGAGGCGGAGGAAGACGCTGCCGACGCCGATGAGGATGCTGCCGCAGACGAGGATATTCCTGCCGACGAGGATGCTGCTACTGACGAGGATGTTGCCGCTGATGAGAATGTTCCTGCCGACGAGGATAACGAGGAGGCGGACGCCTCGGCGCAAAGCGAGTCCGTTTCTGCGGAGGAGCCCATATACCAGAGCGCCGGCGAAGCGGAGGAAAAAAGCCCCCTTTACGCCCTGAACGATCAGGTCAGCCAGTTCTCGGGCAGCAACCTTACCTTCGGCAACTTTATAACCGGGGAAGATTCCGATCCCGAAACTGCCCGCATCAGCAACGAGCTGATGGCCGAGGCTTTTCCCTGTGCCGAAACAGAGGTCGTGTTTGAGGACGGAGAGACTCTGAAAAAAGTCACGGTGTACCCCAACAATGACGACGAGAGCAACGGCGACAGAGTGTTTGTGGCATACATAAACGGCTCGGGCGACGGCTATGCCCTTGATGTGAGAAACAACGCGCAGATCACCATTAAGGACGACGAGGACTATGTTTCTCCCTATGTTTATGTGGACAGCGCCACGGTTACCGGCATCAGCGAGGATTCCGACAGCTTCAAGGCGGAGCTGCGCCGGAACGACCCTCTGTATCAGCTCAGCACTGTGACGTTCACAGCCATTACAGACACCAATAATGTGTTGATCCAGGGCAACGTGGTCTTCATGCCCGGCATGGACACACAGACCATAGAAGTACCCATGACCGGTGTTGCGGGCAGCGGAGCGAAAACCATATACCTGAGTCTTGCCAATGCCGTGGGCTGTGACGTCAGCGAGAACTATACCACGGTGGAAATTTTGTCCGCCTCAAATGACTCAAGCGACGGTATTGTCACGAGTGCAGCGACGGGCAAGAAAATCAAGGCAAACAGTTCCAATAATCCGTTTAAAGCTGACGGAGAAGAGTTTTATGACCATTTTGAGTTTGATATAAATAGCCTTTTTTCCATTGGTTCTTTAGTCTTATCCGGTCCTTGCAAAGGCAAAAGCGCCGGATACAAAGACGGATATTATTATTTTGATATTCCGGATCATGGGTGCGGATGCTGCGGCACTTATATATGCTTCACACGCAACTTCAATGTGAATTCGATGCCCCCGATTCAATCGGTTTCCATAGATTGGTATGCGGAAGACTATGAAGGCGTCAGAGCCAACTATAACTTTTTCTCCCTTGTCAAAAATCAATCGATGAAGGATAACAACGACGCATTCCACGGAAACTCAACGATTACTTTTGTGGGAGATCACACGTCCGGACAGACAACAACCATTGATCTGCAAACCGGTAATGTAGATGACCCCGGCGGCGCCCGGCAGAGTTACAGCCCAAGTAATTTTATAAAGAACAATGGCACGTGGCCGTCCATTAAACCGCAATATTTCACATGGGAGGTTTACAAGAACAGCGGCGGCTTTAACGGTATGCACACCGAGATCAAAGCTGTCCGTTTCAAATACATGGAACTGCCCTTTGAAATGGTAAATCCCGACCCCATTGACGGCGTGATCCCCGGCACACTGGCGATGCAGTCTAGGGACAATAAATCACAGGGCACGAAAATGAGCTTTTACGGCAGAGAGAAGGTTTCCCTTGTAGAAACAACCAGAAACGACAACTATGTGCTGACCGGAATGGAGGTTACTATCAATAATAAAACATACCAGGTAACCAATTCGGCGGAATTTTTTGACCCGAAAGGCTTGACTCTTGATTTGGCGGAGTTATTGGATTACTGCTGCGTTGCTTTTAAGGCGAACAACACAACGGGAAGCAACGATTACGGCACCATTAAGCTGAAGCCTATCTATTCGAAGAAGGCTGTTTCGGTCACGCTTAAATCCGACAAAAACGGCGGCATGAAGCTGACCGACAATACATCTTCACACGGCGGCCCCTGGAGCCTGAACAGTGGTGACAAGGATAAGAAAATCACCCTTTATGCGGCGGACAGTATAACCATCGAGCCGTACGGCACAGATGAACGCTATAATTTTGCGGGCTGGGGCGGCAGCTCCTCGCCCATAGGACAGTCCGGGGCGCAGTATCAGATCCCATTCAGCATGACCGATGAAAAGAGTACCATCAAGCTGGAACCCAAGGATTATATCATATATCCGAAGTATTCGGCGGAGGGCACATTTGTGCGGCTGAGTCTCGATAAAACGGTTCCCGATATAAATATTCCGCTTGAGCAGATACAAGCCGATATAGACGACATGATGAAGAACAACGATATGAAGGCGGGAGACGTCATTTCGATCGATTTGAGAAAGTTCCTCGATCCCGACATATATCACTCCGCATCGACCAAGCACGTACCCACCTGGACGGTCAACACCGAAAATCATCCGTGGAAGGGACTAAACATAGGCGGCTGGACGCTGTACTATGAGATACACAACGGCGATAACGAGATAACGCTCAGTTTTGAGAATGCGGACGCGGCGGAGGTTCCGGAGTTAAACGGCAAGGCCTTAAAGTACAGCGCAAGCCTGCTCAATCCGCCGGTGCTCAACACCGGAGAGCCGATAGACGGATATGAGCCCGCGGCAGGCGCCACGGTTTCGGCAGGCTCTTTCTACGGTCTTACCAAGTCGGACGGAACATATTCTCTCCACTGGACGGAAGGCGATGAAGCAGCCGGGGAAAATATCAGCTACCCGATGATGCTAAACAGCGGCAACGAGTACATAACCGCGCTTATAAACAGCAATCATATCAACACTCTTGCTCTGCTGAAGCCCGATAAGCAGACAGGCAAGGTCGGCGATGTGGTCGTTGACTTTTTCGCAAGTGAGGAGGAGCCGCAGCCCGTCGGCATTTCGGTGCTTGTAGGGCCGAGCGGCGAAATACCGTCCTACGAAAAAGCCGACACCCAAAACGCCGCGATGGGGCAGGTCAATATGTCCGACAGCTCCGTCGGATTCAGATTAAACGTCCACGACCAGTATAAAAAGCTGAAGAGCGTGGTATTCACAATATACGATACCGAAATGGCAAAGCGCAATGAATATACGGTCGATGTACAGCCCGACTCATACGACTACGCGGTGGATCTTACTTCGGTCCCCACCGAACTTGATACGGGCGAGATCGTGAAGATGCCCTTGAACGCGCTGCTTAACTTCCATGACGGCGACCGGGTATTCGTAGACCTCAAAGGGGCCGAGACCGTAACCGGCGCCGACGGCACAGTCGGCGAGGTGGAGGTCAGCTACGGCGAATTTGACACCGGAATTACATTCCATGAGGTGCCCGGTCAGGACATAGAGATTCAGATCCCGAATATAGGGCCGGATGAGACCAGCCCCGACCTGCCTACCCTGGACGTTATCGGCAAGATGACACCCAAGGTTTCGGCCGGGCCTCTGACAGTGCAGGCCATCGTAACCGCTACCAGCTTTGAGTGCAATATCGGATTTTCCGTGGGCTTGCTGAATAAGGTTCTTAAACAGCAATTCCCGGAAAAGCTCACCACACAGAAGGAGATGGACGCATATACGGAAAGAGAGGTCGCCAAAAAAGAGTTAAAAGAAGCATCCAAGCAGGTGGATGAAGCATCAAAGTCGGATAACCCTGTAGATCAGGCGAACGCCGCCGCAGTCCTTACCGAGGCGGAGGAGAAGTATCAGGCTGCTGATGCGGCTTGGAATGAAGCCGCAAACACAGCTCCTATCACCGGCGGTAATCAAGCGCAGAATATAACAACTCCGGACAAAAACCAAATGTCGGACGTGTTGAACACGGCGAAAAATTCGGCAAAGGCGTTTGACAAAGAAACCGCCGCATTGGACAAATTACTGGATGCTCTTACACAAGCCGACAGTTATACCGATAAAAGACAGGCGGCCGCGGCAAGAGACGCTGTCGTGAAGAGCAAGGGTTCCATAGGCATGAATCTGGGCATGACCTTCGGCATCACGTTCAAATTTGTTGCGGGTGTTTCACCCGACAATCCCGAAGAGGGCACGTGGCTGTTTGACAATGCTATGGTTTACGGTCAGGTCGGATTTGCGATAAGCGGCGTGTTCTATATTACGATACCCGGCTTCCCGATACCTATGTATGCAGGCTTCGGATTTTCGACGTCGCTCGGTCTTTATAACGGAATACAGTCAACGAAAACCACTACGCTCAACGAACTTCAGATAGATCCGAAGTCGCTGGTGTACAAGGGCAATATCCCGATATCGATAGGTATCGAAGGCTTTGTGGGCGCGGGCATAAGAAAGCTGCTGTCCCTAGAGTTTGACTTGGGCTTTTTGCAGCAGTTCAATCTTGGCTTTGGGCCGGGCACCTCCGGAACGGGAACCTCTACCTTCTATGGCGCCTTTGAAATAAATCTTGTGTTCCTCAACTTCAACTGGAAATTCCTGCAGCAATCGTGGGACTACACCCTCTATAATGTTGGCAGTGTACAGGCGGCCGTGGACGAGGCAATGCAGGGCTTTGATCCCAAGCTCTCCGAGATGGAGGTAAATACCAAGGATTATGAGAATTCGTTCTATGTTCCGGGAACAGGGGAAGTTACGGCTGTGTCCGCCGCGGAACAGACAAATCGCTACGACCTGGTTACGGACAGCGTAAATATGCGCACCAATGTTGTGCCTCTCGGCGGCGGCAAATATTTCACGGCATTTGAAGGCATAGACTCTTCGAGAGATAAGTACAACAGAAACGCCGTATATTACAGCATATATGACGGCAGCGACTGGTCAACGCCCGAGATCCTGCAAAACGACGGCACCATTGACACAGGTCTTAACGTGGATGATTTCGGCGACAAGATAATGATCAGCTGGACGTCGGCGGACAAAACCTTCACAGAGGATGATTTTACGGAACTTGACATCGAGTCTCAGGATGAAGAATTTAAAATTCCCTACGACTCTTCGCTCAAGATGCTCTCATCCCTGGACGTATACAGCGTGGTCATAGACAAGAACGCGGCCGCGAACGGGATCCCCGAAGAGAGCATTACGCAGGTCACCAAAAACACGGAAACCGAAGACCGGTTTAAATGGGGTCTTGCCCATGAGAGCCCCCATGCGGTACAGCTCCCCGACGGCAGGATAGTTCTGTTCTATACGACGGTGGACTATAACGAATACGGCGGCGATAAGATAACCACCCTCTCACGGCTGCTGGCGGTTCCCGGTGTTACCATGTACAGGATCTACGAAAACGGAGCATGGTCCGAGACCTATTCCGAGTCCGAACAAGGGAAGTACGGCGATGAGTGGTACGGCCAGAGAATTCTGGATGTGAACCTCAGCGATCCCGAAGGAAAGACGACCTATTATCCTCTCGCGGGACAGACGGATATGATCTCCACCACCTATGAGGGTGAAAATAAGATACTTGCCGCATACGTGGTCGACGGCGACAACAACCTTGCCACTTCCACCGACAGAACCGTATTTATGTCGGTTCTGACTCCGGGCAGCGACAACGGTATGGTGACATCCGCGCCTATCAACCTGAGCGGCATGGCAGATGTATCACATCCCCGGTTTGTCAGGAGCGTGACAGACGAGTTCGGCGAGGTGAACATGATAGTATGGGCGCAGAACGGCGAGCTGAGATACCTCAATCTGGACAAGATGTTCGGCGATTATGATTTCGGCAATGAAAGCGAGAGTATTCCGGATGAAGAGAAAACAATGCTTGAAAAGTCCGAGATAACACTGCCGAACGGTACCCAAATACCGAGCTATACCTTAAAGGATGAGTATGATCCGGGCGTTGCCATATACAACGACCCCGATCCCGAAACCGGAGAAGTCGGTATGTCTTACGGAAACGGCTACACCGTTGTGAACGGCGAGGACGGCAATGTGTATGTATTGTGGCCCCAGTCCACGGGTGATGAGCAAAAGCTCATGATATCCACGCTGACTCTGCGTCCCAACGAAAACGGCACATATGACGAGCTGTGGCGCATACCCAGAGAATTCTCGCTTGAGAGCGAAAACGATGAGGAACGCGAGTATGTTGACAATCCTTCCGCGGGCGTAGATGAAAACGGAAATATGGTAATACTCTACAACGACTTTGACATGGTTGACGTTACAGCCACCGACGAGGACGGCAACGAGATCATGGCGGGCAAAACGCGGGATAACAACGATCTGTGCGCGGCGCACTTTACGTCGATAGGCTCCCTTGAATTCACGGAAGGCAGCATCGAGCTTTCCGACGACTATCCGAAGGCGGGCGAGGAATTCAGCGTGACCGCTGAGGTCGAGAACACCGGACTGCTGGCAAGCAAGAGCGTAAATGCCAAGGCTGAAATTGTTGAAACCGCGGCTGACGGCAGCGAGAATGTAATTCAGACCGTTGACGCGTCAAGCGAGGATATGCTGCTGGCGGGAGGTAAGACAGAAATTACGGCATACCTTGACATGACACAGGATATGATCGACAAGGCGCTTGCGGGCGCAAGCTATAAGGCAGTGCTTACGGTAAGCGAGCCGGACCGCGGCGAAACATCTTCGGTCGAAGCGCCAATAAGAGTAGGCTCCAGACTGGATATCGGCAATATTAACGTGATCAGCGGCAGAAGTCATGAGATAAAGGGCATAGATGAAAACGGCAGCCTGATCAGAGGCGATGTGAACGGCTCCGTCTTTGTGGTAGTTACCGAAATCACGAACAGCGGCAACGTGGAGGCAAGCAATCCCAGACTAATTATGGAAATTGAAAATCAGAATATTCTCGACGACCCGAATGCTCCCGATATGGATACGGCTTCGGATGAGGAAATTCAAGAGTATCTTGAAAGTGCGCCGCAGAATGCCAGCGTGGTAAACTCCTCGGGCTTCACACCGTATACCGAGGTGGGCTGGATGGATGAAGACGGCGATATTGAAGCGATCGGGGTAGGAGAGTCGACGACCGTCACGATCCGTTCCATGCCGATAACCGATGATAAGTTCTCGGCGAACAAAGCCGCGGGATTTATGCTTGAAGTTTACGACGGCGAGAAACGCGCTCCTCTCTATGACGAAGCCGGAGAGGTGAGCGGCGAAGGGACCTACGACCTTGACGCATTTAATGTCAACGCCTTTAAGTCATTCACCGGGACGATCCCCGAAGAGGATGTTCCCCTTGCGCTAAACATCAGGCGGGATGGCAATGATGTAGAACAGGCGGAGGTCGGTGTCGGCGGCACACTGTCCCTTGAAGCCGGGATACTTCCTCTTGCGGCGGCCGCGGACAGCAATGTGACATGGAGCAGCAGCAACGAGAACATCGCTAAGGTAGGCCCCAACGGCGACGTTACCGGCATCGGATCCGGAACCGTGACCATAACGGCTGAGATCGACGGAACCGAGCTGGCTGACAGCGTGACCGTAAATGTGAAAGAGTCGTCCGGAGGCCACTCTCCATCAGGCGGAGGCAGCATTGGCGGAGGCGGCGGAACGTTCGGAACGGGCAATGCCACACCCACGCCCACGCCTTCGGAAGAGCCGCAGGCAACTGCCGAACCGCCAAAAGAACTTCCGTTTGCCGACGTGAGCACAACCGACTGGTTCTATGATGATGTAAAATATGCATACGAAAACGGTCTGATGAACGGTGTAAGCGATACGGCATTTGACCCGAACGCGAATATAACCAGAGGAATGTTCGTAACGGTTCTGTATCGAATAGACGGCTCACCGGAAGGAGGAACAAGCAGCTTTGCGGATGTCCCGGCGGATGCCTACTATCATGACGCCGTGGCATGGGCAAGCGCAAACGGAATTGTAAACGGCTACTCCGACACGGAATTCGGCCCGGATGACGATATTCTTCGCGAACAGATGGCGACGATGCTGTACAGGTACGCCACATACAAGGGCATAGATACCTCTGTGGGAGAAGATACGAATATTCTGAGTTATACGGACGCGGGAGACATAAGCGAATACGCAATTCCCGCTATACAGTGGGCATGCGGAGCCGGACTTATGAGCGGAAACGGCGACGGAACATTAACGCCGCTCGGCAATGCCATCCGCGCGGAAGCGGCAGCCGTATTCGGAAGATTTGATAAGACGTTCAAATAAGCGGAAAACAACAAAAAAACAGGATAAAAAATGTTCTCACAGGCATAAGTCCTGTAAGAACATTCTGGGCTCCCATAAAACGCCAACACAGTGCGTTTTATGGGAATAACGGAAAATCAACCGCATAAAAAGAAAGTCATGCTTCGCATGACTTTCGCAAAAAAGCGGTTGATTTTCCGCTGGTGCGGGCGACAGGACTTGAACCTGCACGGGAAAACCACCAGATCCTAAGTCTGGCGCGTCTGCCAGTTCCGCCACGCCCGCGAGACTTT
The DNA here is from genome assembly GCA_947624775.1 of uncultured Monoglobus sp. Classification (GTDB taxonomy): domain Bacteria; phylum Bacillota; class Clostridia; order Monoglobales; family Monoglobaceae; genus Monoglobus. Next base: position 35,582 of record CANQLT010000006.1, on the reverse strand, counting down.
GGTATTATATCAGAATTATTGTTGTTTGTCAATAATTATTGCGGTTCTTGATGATAGAAGTTATAAACATTTTTTGCGGCGCGTTTATTGACGGCCTTTTCGAGTTCTTCAATTGAGGCGGACTTGATTTTATTAATTGAAGAAAAGTGTAGCAGAAGTTTATTCCTGTTTGAGGGCCCGATTCCTTCGATATTGTCAAGCTCGCTTTTTAATCCCGCTTTCACATGTCTTTTTCTGAACGCGGTTATCGCGAATCTGTGTACTTCCTCCTGCATTGCCGTCAGGAATTTAAACAGTGCGCCGTCTTTGTCAATGTCAAACTCTTTGTTAATATCTGTGAGTGCGCGGGTTCGGTGTTTATCGTCCTTAACCATTCCGTATACGGGAATATCCTCGCCCATTGTGTCAAACAGCTCTCTTATCGCCGAAACATGGCCTTTGCCGCCGTCGAGCAATATTAAGTCCGGGAGCGGGAGAAATTTGGCTTTTGATGGCTCAAGGCTGCCTTCGTTTACAGCATCTTCCTCTTTGTAGGCGCGTGTTATTCTTCGGTATATAACCTCTCTGGTGCTTTCGTAGTCATCGGCGCCTTCGACAGTTTTTATATTAAATTTACGATACGCCGATTTCAGCGGATGCGCATTGTTGTAAACAACGCATACGCCGACGCTCTGAGCGCCGGAAATATTTGATATGTCATAGCTCTCGATTCGAAACGGTACATCATCAAGATCAAGCAGGTTCATTAATTCTTTGAGCACGGCGTTTTGGTCGGTTTGCTGCTTGTCGCGTTTGAATTTGTGGAGCTTTAAAGACTCCTCGGCGTTTTTGTTAACCATTTCCACGGTTCGCGCTTTTGAGCCGCGCACGGGCATATGGACATTGATTTTATGTCCGCATTTTTCCGAAAGCCAATCGGATATTTCGTCACGGTCTTCAATTTCCGTGGGGATCAGGATCTCTCTCGGTATGCTTGTGGCCGAAAAATAGAACTGCTTTATAAAGCTTGAGATCAGTTCGGATTGCGTATCATCGAAATTTTCAAAGACATATTTTTCGGAGCCGAGCATTTTGCCGCTACGCATATAAAATACTTGAACGCAGCAATCCGTGCCGTCGGTAAAAAAACCTATTATATCTCGGTTATCCTCATTTGTTGAAACGATCTTTTGCTTTTCGTCAAGCGCTTTGAGATGAGCTATGCTGTCTCTGTATCGCGCGGCTTTTTCAAACTCAAGCTTATCTGAGGCTTTAAGCATTTTTTCGGTAAGCTCGTCACGCAGCACAGAGTAATTGCCCGAAAGCACCGATGAAATTTTGTTAAACATTTCGGAGTATTCTTCGGCGGAGATTTTTCCGTCACAAGGCGCGCTGCATTGGCCTATGTGATAGTAAAGACACGGTCTGTCTTTGCCGATATCTCTGGGCAAAACCTTGTTGCAGGTGCGTATCTTAAATATTTTTTTAATTATTTCAAGCGTGTCTTTGGTGCTGCTCGAACTCATATACGGTCCGAAGTAGCGAGAACCGTCCTTTTCGACTCTGCGCGTGATAAATATCCTCGGAAAGGGCTCTTTTACGGTTATTTTTATATAGGGATATTGCTTGTCGTCTTTAAGCAAAATATTGTATTTAGGCTTGTATTTTTTTATAAGATTACATTCCAAAATCAGCGCCTCAACCTCGCTGTCGGTCAGCATATAATCAAAATCATATATGTTTTCGACAAGCCTTAAAGTTTTGACAGAGTGGCCTTTTGAGTTTATAAAATACGAGCTGATGCGGTTTTTAAGCACCTTGCTTTTTCCCACGTAAATAATATCCCCGTCTTCGTTTTTCATAAGATAAACTCCCGGGGACATGGGAAGGGTTTTCAGTTTTTCTTTAATTCTCAATAATGTTTCATCGGTCATGATAATATTATATCCCTATTCTCAAATAAAAAAGAGTAAACCGAAAATGCGGCTTACCCGATATTGCATATAAAAACGGCTTATGCGAAGTTAGACGAGATCAGATTGACCAGGTCGTTAACGGAGTCTTCCTCATCGGGGCCGTCAGCTATGATCGTGATAGTGAGACCTTTGGTGATACCCAGCGACAGAACACCAAGAAGGCTTTTTGCGCTGACTTTTCTGTCCTCGCTTTCAACCCAAATGCTTGATTTGTACTCATTTGCCTTCTGAATAAAGAACGTCGCCGGTCTTGCGTGAAGTCCAACCTGATTCTGAACCACTACTTCTTTCATATACATAATAACCTGCTCCTTACAAACTTTTTAATAATATTCCTATAAGTGTATATAAAAATATCAATAATATAATACAAGAAATTTTCAAATAAGTCAAGAGCTAAATTTGATTTTATACATCAAAACCTATGTTTTACGTGAATATTGTATGAGTGCATAAAATCACAAAAAATTATAAAATTCAATTTGTTAATTTTTTCAGGCAGTTTAGAATGTTGGAAACGAATCAACGTAGGGATTAGCAATTAGTGAATAGCGATTACGCGGAATTAATTAACCTAAAAGATTTACATATCACCGCGCTCGCTCATTTTAAAGAAAAATCCTCGGAAAAAATCCGAGGATTTTTTGGCTCCTCCAGTTGGACTCGAACCAACGACCCAACGTAGAGATTAGTAATTAGTGAATAGGGATTACGCGGAAATCTTTAATTAAAGTGATTTACATACAGACCGCGTTCGTTAATATTGTAAAATAAAAAGCCCCGGATTTTTTCCGAGACTTTTTTTGGCTCCTCCAGTTGGACTCGAACCAACGACCCTGCGGTTAACAGCCGCATGCTCTACCAACTGAGCTATAGAGGAATATATTTATAAATAAATTACTATAATGTTAGTTTATCACCAACAGATGTTATTATACCTCTTTATTTTAAATTTGTCAATACATATCTATGAAAATTTTTATGAAAATAAAAATCGTAGTTGATAAACAGCAAAAATTTTATACAAAATTGTAAAGCGAATCTAACTTACATGCACTATAAATTTTACTAAAAACGTATACTTTAGAAATATGTAGTGTAAAGCATATAGCTTTTATAAAAAGATATATGTAAAGATGTCAACTTTACATACAGTTATTTTAAAATTATGTGACAAGTATTGACTTAATAGTGAAAATAGTATAAAATATATTTATAATTATTATTTGAGGTTAGGCTTATGAAGAGAAAAATAACAGAGGTTTCGGTTTTTGAATTTTTCCTCTGTATGTTCGTTATCTTAATACACCTGCTTTCGGAGGGGGTCAATGTTTTTCCAAAGTGGAGCGTGCAGTCGATCGTGTTTTTCACGGTCACGCGGCTCACGACATTTGCCGTACCCGCTTTTATTTTTACCAGCGCTCTTAAGCTGTTTTATAAGTTCAGCGAACGTAAATTTTCATACATTCCGTTTTTGCTTGACCGCATAAGAAAAATTTATCTGCCATATATCATTATGGTCATAATTTATTATGTTGTTTTTATATACGCGTTTCATATATATGAGTTTAATCCTGTGTCGCTTATTAAATATATATTAAACGGCGATTTGTCGGCGCAGTTCTATTTTATAGTGCTGATCATGCAGTTTTATCTGCTGATGCCGGTCTGGATTCTTCTCAGCAAGCAGAAAAATAAATTATTTAATCTTATTATAATAATTTTATCTATAATTTTTTCTGTTGCCGCGCGTATGATTTGGGCCGGAGAAGACTATACCCACAAGATTTTTCCGTCATATTTGGTTTTCTGGGTTCTTGGAATGTACGCCGGAATGTATTACAATGAATTTATAAGATTTTTAAGCCGCTCAAGACTGATGGTATACGCGGGATGGCTTGTTTTCGCAATACTTCACAGCGTTACCTCGTATATGGAATACGGCGGCGTCATAAACAATTCGCTGTCGGCGGTGTTTGTTGTATTTTTCTGCCTGTTCTCGACTTTCGGCTTTTATCAGTACGCCTACGGCCTCACCGAGTCTCTTGAAAGCCGAGGCAAAGGATTCTTTATCAGCATTTCGGGCGCGTCATATTATATTTACCTGGTGCACTGTTTGATTATTACCTCCGCGCAGGAGATTCTGAACTATGTCGGGCTTGAGGACGCCATGGTAAGATTCTTTATAACGGCCGTCGCGACTTACGCTTTGTCAATCGTCTCGTGCGTGCTTTGGGCTACTGCTCACAACAACATCAAGCAGAGCTTTGCCCGCTCGTCAGCAAGACGATCCCGCAAGAAAGCCGCTCGAAAACGCTATCTGTAGGTTGAATCCCCCTGTATAGGCGTCAACGTCTATTATTTCTCCCGCAAAGCTCAGTCCGTCAACCAGCTTTGAGCGCATTGTGGACGGGTCTATTTCTTTGACCGAAACTCCGCCTGAGGTTATTATTGCCTGTTCGATCGGGCAGAAGTTTGTCACGTGAAACATTGTATGTTTAAGCAAGGATGAAAGTCGCGCCCTTTCTTGTTTTGTGATTGAGTTTACTTTTTTCATAGGATCAATTTCGGATAATTTTATAATAACGTCAATGAAGCGTTTCGGCAGCAGTTTTGACAAGCTGTTGCGAAAGTCTTTGTTTAAGTTTTCATTGAAATCTCGCAGTATTCTTTTGTCAAGCTCCTCATCGGAAAGCGCGGGCTTGAGGTCAAGCTCGATCGTATATTTCTCTTTTTTCATATTCCGCATATGCGCGCTGGCGCTGAGTATTATCGGACCGGTCAGACCGAAGTGGGCGAACATCATTTCCCCGAAATCTTCATATATCGGCTTTTTACTCGTACCTTTAACGGTTATTTTTACGTTTTTAAGCGTGAGTCCCGCAAGATCCGCGATCCATTTTTCCTCAACTTTAAGAGGCACAAGCGACGGTATTATATCCGTTACGGTGTGTCCAAGCTCCTCGGCAAAATAATAGCCGTCTCCCGTTGAGCCTGTTCTTTGATATGACATGCCGCCGGTCGCGATTATTACGCGATCCGCGTATATTTTGCCGCTGTTTTTGCATCTAACACCGATAACCTTTGGTTTTTCGCCGCTTTTATCCGCGAGAATTTCGTCCGCTCTGTCGAATACTGTTTTCGCTCCGCTATCAAAAACAAATTTTTTCATGGCGTTAACGATGTCCGCGCTTTTGTCACTTTGAGGAAAAACGCGGCCGCCTCTTTCAACTTTTGTCGGAACGCCGAGACAGTTAAAAAAATCAATAACATCTGCGTTTGAAAAGCCGTAAAACGCGCTGTACATAAATCTTGGGTTTTTTGTAACGTTTCGGATCAGGTCCTCGACATCCTCGCAGGCGTTTGTTAGGTTGCAGCGGCCTTTTCCGGTTATCATAAGTTTTTTGCCGAGCATATTATTTTGTTCAATCAAGCTGACATCGTGCCCATTTTTCGCGGCGGTTCCGGCTGCCATCATTCCGGCGGGTCCTCCGCCTATAACAATTACTTTCATAAATTTAGTCTCCTAATTTAGCGCGGCCTCGATCGCCGCCAGATTTTCTTTCATAAGTGATAAGTAATCTGCTCCGCTTTTAAACTCGTCAACCGTCAGATTATGGCATGAGTTAAGCTGCCTCGGCTCGGCGTTCGTCGACTCGCAAATTGTTAACGCTACCTTTTGATTCGAAAGCTCAGGATAAAACACCACAGGTATTTGTTCGGAATTTACTTTGTCTATCAGGAACGCCACCGTTTTCGCGTCAGCCTCGGTTTCCGCCGAGCAGCCGGGAAACGCGGCGTAATAATCAAGTCCGTATTCCTCGGCAAAATATCTGAAAGGAAAACGATCGCCGAAAACGATGGTTTTTCTTTTTGAATTATTTATTATATTGCGGAAACTTTGGTCAAGCTCCGACAATTTAGTCAAATATTCCTCAGTGTTTTGCTTATATAGTCGCGTGTCGTTTTCGTTTTCTTCTGCTGTTTCAATAATGCTTTCGCTTATTGCCTGCGCAATTTTTGAGGCGTTGACAGGGGATGTCCACACATGCTCGTCATACTGAGGCTCCTCGTCTTCTTCCTCTTTCTGCATACCCTCAACAGTTTCTTCTTCGACAGTTTCAACGCAGTCCATCATTGCTATTATCTTCATGTCTTTGGTGTTGATCGACTCGAGGATATTTTTGGCCCATTCGTCCGATTCGCCGCCGTTATATATAAATATATCGCAGTTTTTTATATTGATTATATCCTGCGGCGTCGGCTCAAACGAGTGAACTTCCGAGCCGGGTTTAAGCAGCAGTTTTAAATCAAATTCGCCGCTGTCTCCGATAATCGAGCGCGCGAAATCATATGCGGGAAACACCGTGCATACTATTGATGTTTTGCTCTCAATTTCCGTCGCTTTTTCGCCGTCGCATGATGCAAGTAATAAAACCGCTGCGGTCAAAAACAAGATTAATATTTTTTTCGGCATGTTATTGCTCCTTTGATTTTTTGCCTATACGGTGTTCGCCAAGTTTAAGGGCGGGGAAGGCTTTTTGAATACGTCTGCCCGTCTTAGGCATGCCTGCGCGCAAATCGTCATATTTTTTCTGTAGCTCCGAGATTTTACCGCGTATATCCTCAAGCCTTTTCTCCCGCTCCGCTTTGGCGGACTCATGCTTTTCGGCCATATGAACAGCCTTGTCGGACAACTCGGTTCCGATCGAGTCCGAAAGCTCACGCAGCTCTTTCGCTGTCGCGCGCATGAGCTTCAGATGCTTGTTGGTCTTGTTTATTCCCAGAACGGTTACGGCCATATCGGAAATAATCGCGAAGGTAAATACAATTAATATAACGACGCTGATTTTGTCGGGCAGCAGCTTAACAAACTCGTGTATCACCGGGTGCACGATGTCAACAACGATAAGGCAGGCGAAGCCCCAGATAAGCGAAAACTTCAGGCATATGTATCCTTTTATGTTAAAATGCTCTTTTGAATAGTCCCACCAGTGCTTGTGAAACAGCTTGTCAAGCACGAATCCCGTGATAAATTCCAGAGTTGTGGTAAGCACAACGGAGCCGAGGTAAAGCAGCGCAAAATTTTCGCGTATCGGCTCAAGGGCGCACAAAACTATTACAACGCCAAAGCCGTAAATTGGGCACACGGGTCCGTTCAAAAAGCCTCTATTGATAAATTTTCCATGAACCAGCGCAGCATACACAACCTCGGTGCACCATCCTAGAAAAGCGTAAATAAAGAAAAACCACGCCATAAGATAAATATAATTTGTTTCCATGATTCCGCTCCTATTTTTAAGAATATAAACCAGTATATCAGAATTTTAATAAAATGTAAATAGCAAATCTTTTTCAAGGTAGAGTCGTTGCACAAAAATAATATGTCGGCACGCGATAATTTTATGCAATGAATTTTTGCTGAAATACTTGATATTTCTTCTAAATAATAGTATAATAATTCAGATTGAAAATAATTTTTGCAAGGATTTGATAATATGAGTGAAAATATATACACGATGCCTTTGGTTCCGCTGCGGGGAATTATTGTATTCCCCGAGATGATCCTGCATTTTGACGTGAGCAGACCGAAATCCATTGAGGCTGTCGAGAGCGCCCTTCAGCACAACAAGCTCGTCTTTTTGTGCTATCAGAATGACTATCTCACGGAAAATCCCGATATAACCGATCTCGCGGAGGTGGGAACGATTTGCGAGGTTCGCCAGATCCTGCGTCTTCCGGACGGTGTTGTTCGAATTTTGGTCGAGGGAAAGCAAAGAGCGAGACTGATGTCCCTAACCGACACCGGCGCTTATGTGCGCGCTGAGGTTCGGCGGCTTGATGATGAGATCGACGATGATGATACATACACTCAGCTTTTGATGCGCAAAATTCAGCATTTGATCGAGGAATATCTCGATGTATATGACCGCGTTTCTCCCGAAGCTATCACGGCTCTTATGTCTATCGAAGACCCCGGAGAGATGACGGATATTGTTATATCTAACCTTCCCGTTAAGCCAACCCTTAAGCAGTCGGTTTTAAACAGCAATAACGTGCATGACCGCATGGAAAAACTTATAACGATACTTTCCGATGAGATTGATCTGCTCGACATAGAAAAAAATGTCATGGAGCAGGTCCAGCAGAATCTTGACGAGAATCAGAGAGATTATGTGTTGCGCGAAAAGTTAAAGGTTATCCGCGACGAGCTTGGCGAGGACGACGACCCGAGCGTTGACATTTCAAAATATAAAAGTCAAATGTCGAAAATGCGTCTTTCAGATGACGTGCGGGAAAAGCTCAACGACGAGCTCGATAAAATGTCAAAAATGATGCCCCATTCTCAGGAGTATGCGTTGATACAGACTTATGTAGAGACGGTTCTGGCTCTGCCATGGGATAGATCGAGCGAGGAAAAACTGGATATTTCCGCCGCCAAATCTCGGATGGAAAAAGACCACTACGGCCTTGACAAGGTAAAAGAAAGAATTCTTGAGTATATTGCGGTGAGAAAGCTCACCGGAAAAACCTCGGGAAATATTTTGTGTCTGGCCGGCCCTCCGGGAACCGGAAAGACATCTATTGTCAGCTCAATGGCAAAGGCCGTCGGCAGGAAGTATATGCGCCTGAGCCTTGGCGGCGTTCATAATGAGGCCGAAATACGCGGCCACCGAAAGACTTATGTAGGCGCCATGCCGGGCAGAATTATTGACGCCATGAAGCGCGCGGGGGTAAACAATCCCGTGATCCTGCTTGATGAGATAGACAAGATGACAACGGATGTCAGCGGCGACCCTTCCTCCGCTATGCTTGAGGTACTCGATCCTGAGCAGAACAAGGAGTTCAGGGACAATTATATAGAGCTGCCCTTTGACTTGTCAAACGTTATGTTTATAGCCTCGGCAAACAATCTCGCCAATGTGCCCAGACCGCTCCTTGACCGAATGGACGTCATAGAGGTTTCGGGCTATACCGAAAACGAAAAGTTGATAATCGCCAAAAAATATCTTGTTTCAAAGCAGCGCAAAAAGAACGGCGTTACGGGCAAAAATCTGACGTTCTCCACGGCCGGCCTCAAAGAAATAATCGACGGCTACACAAGAGAGTCGGGCGTCAGGAACCTTGAGCGCGAGATAGCGAAAATATGCCGCAAGACTGCGGTTCATGTTGTTGAGGACCCGGAATATAAAGCCGTTATAAACAAGGGAAGTGTTTCCGAATTTCTCGGAAAGAGAAAATTTAACGAAAGCGCCTCCGAGAAGATGGACAGTGTCGGCATCGCTATGGGTCTGGCGTGGACCGAGGTCGGCGGAGAGACTCTGCCGATCGAGGTTAACGTTATGGAAGGCAGCGGAAAGCTTGAGCTTACCGGAAATCTTGGCGATGTCATGAAGGAGTCGGCCAAGGCTGCATACTCGTATATTCGCGCCAACGCCTATAAGTTCGGTATAAATCCCGATTTTTATAAAACCCGCGACATACACATTCATATACCCGAGGGCGCGGTGCCCAAAGACGGCCCCTCAGCGGGAATCACAATGACAACGGCTATGGTTTCAGCTTTGAGTGAAGTCCCGGTCAGACATGACGTGGCTATGACCGGAGAAGTCACCTTGCGCGGCAATGTGCTGCCGATAGGTGGCTTAAAGGAAAAAACCCTTGCGGCCCTTAGAGTGGGTTCAAAAAGAGTTATAATACCCTTTGAAAACAAGGCTGACTATGAGGAACTGCCCGACATTGTAAAAGATAATATGGAGTTTAAGTTTGCGAAAAATATGGACGAGGTTTTAAAGCTTGCCATGGCGAAACCGCTGCGCCCTATTCTTCCGGTGAGCGGAAAACTTGATAAGGGCATTGTGAATATTGACGGAGTCGGAGATTTGACCGGCCAAAGAGACATACCGAAGATTTAAGGAGCGACTTATGGATTTTATAGAAGCCGAGCTTTTAAAAACGGCAGTTAAACCCGAGCAGTATCCGGACACACTTGTGCCCGAGATAGCCTTTGTCGGCAGATCGAACGTGGGTAAATCCTCGCTTATCAACTGTTTGACAAACCGCACCAAGTTGGCGCGCACCAGCAGCACGCCCGGAAAAACTGCGACAATCAATTTTTACTCAATTGACAATGACAGATACCGCCTTGTTGACCTGCCGGGCTACGGTTACGCGAAGGTCTCAAAAGCTGAGCAGGAAAAATGGGCGAACATGATCAACGGCTATCTGTCGGACAGGTATAATCTGATTCAGGTTATTCAGCTGGTCGATGCCAGACACGCGCCGTCGCAACAGGATATAATGATGAGCGAATGGATAAGGCATTACAACTTTTCGCGGATCGTTGTGGCTACCAAGCTCGATAAACTGAAAAAGTCGCAGATAGACAAGAACATGAATGTCATATATGAAAAGCTCGGCATGGATGACGCCGGTATACTGATCCCGTTTTCCGCCGAAAAACGAACCGGCAGAGAGTATCTGACCGAGCTGATCGAAAACTTGCTGAAACAAGTAACCAATGATTGATTAAGGAGAGCGTTTATGAAATTTGCCAGAATTAAATTAAATGGCGAGCCCGTATACGTAAAGGTCAGCGGAGACAAAGGCGTTGTTTTGAGCGGAAGCGTATTTAGTGAATATTCAGAGACCGATTCGGTTATCGACATGAGTACCGCAGAATACATGACGCCGTGCGACCCAACCAAAATTGTGGCGGTTGGTCTGAACTATAGGGACCACGCCGAGGAAATGGGACTTGAGATACCGGATTTCCCGGCTCTGTTTATAAAGCCTTCCTCTTCCGCCGCTCCTCATAAAGGCGACATAATTTATCCGCCAATGTCAAAGCAGGTGGATTATGAGGCGGAATTTGCCATAGTTATCGCCAAAGAGGCTTCATACATAAGCGAGAGTGAGGCGGATGACTGTATCTTAGGCTACACCTGCCTAAATGATGTGACCGCGCGCGACCTGCAGGCGCTCGATTCCCAGTGGACGCGCGCCAAGAGCTTTGACACATTCGCGCCGATCGGGCCTGTTATTGAAACAGAGCTTGACCCAGACAACGCGGGCATCAGGCTTTTGCTGAACGGAGAAGTGAAGCAGAAGTCATCAACGGCTAATTTTATATTTAAAACCAAGCGTTTAGTCTCGTTGATTTCACAGGTTATGACGCTGTATCCGGGCGATATAATCACCACCGGCACGCCGTCGGGGATCGGCCCGATGTGCCCAGGCGACAAAGTCGAGGTTGAGATCGAGGGTATAGGAACGCTTTTAAACACGGTAAAGGAGAAACAAAATGATTAAAAAACCAAGAGGAACCGAAGATATTCTTCCCGGTGACAGCGAAATGTGGCGCAAAATCGAGCAGACTGCCCATGATGTTTGCCGAAAATACGGCTACAAGGAGATCAGGACCCCGGTGTTTGAGGATACCGCCTTGTTCAGCCGCGGCGTCGGCGACACGACCGACGTCGTTCAGAAAGAGATGTACACCTTTGAGGACAAGGGCGGCAGAAGCATAACGTTAAGGCCCGAGGGCACAGCTTCGCTTGCCAGAAGCTATATAGAAAATTCGCTCTACGCGGGTCCGCAGCCCACGAAGCTCTATTATCTTATCTCGTGCTACAGATACGAGAAGCCCCAGTCGGGACGCCTGCGCGAGTTTCATCAGTTCGGTATCGAGTGCTACGGCGCCGAAAACGCCGCGGCAGACAGCGAAGTTATAACGCTGGAGCTCGACTTTTTAAAGGCGCTGGGCGTGAAAGGGCTTACGCTTAACATAAACAGCATAGGCTGCGAAAGCTGCAAACCCTCCTATAACGAGAAGCTGAAAAATTATTTTGCGTCGCACAAAGACGAGCTGTGCGGCACCTGCCAAGACAGGCTTGAAAAGAACCCGATGAGAATTTTGGACTGCAAGTCGCCAATCTGTCATGAGATCGCTGCGGGAGCTCCAAAGATGATAGACCATCTTTGCGATGACTGCAAGGCGCATTTTGAGACACTCAAGAATTATCTTGACGAGCTCGGTATTGAATATAACGTCGATCCCGATATCGTGCGCGGACTGGATTATTACACCAGGACGGTGTTTGAGATAACGTCCGGCGATCTCGGCGCTCAGTCGGCGGTATGCGGCGGCGGCAGATACAACGGCCTTGTTGAGGAGCTCGGCGGAAAGCCGACGCCCGGTATAGGATTCGCTCTCGGAATCGAGCGCATAATGATGATCTTAAAGAACCAAGGCATCAAATTAGGCGAGGCCGAGACTCCCGATATTTTTATCGCGGCGATCGGAGATAAGGCAGACATCGTGGCTCAAAAGCTTGTGTACTTTCTTAGGAACAAAGGCGTTTCGGCGGAGCGTGATCTCTGCTCAAGAAGCGTTAAGGCTCAAATGAAGTACGCCAACAAGCTCGGAGCAAAATTCAGTATGGTGCTGGGCGACAACGAGATCGAGCAGGGAGCCGCGGACATAAAGAATATGAGCACCGGTGAGACCGCGAGTTGCGGCCTTGAGCCGGATAAAATATACGAAATCATTACAAGGAAGGGATAGGAAAAATGCAATTTGAAAACTTAGATGGCATGAAACGCACCGATATGTGCGGAACATTAACAGCCGCCGATGAGAACCGCGAAGTCGTGCTGACCGGCTGGGTCGCCAAAAACCGCAGGCTTGGCGGAGTTAATTTTGTGACATTGAGAGACAGGACAGGAATCGTTCAGCTTGCGTTTAACGACAAGACCGACAAGGACGTTTTTGAGAAATCCGACCGCTTAAAAAGCGAGTATGTCGCCGCCGCGAGAGGCAAGGTGATAAAGAGAACTCCGGAGAATATCAACAAGGACATGGCGACAGGTGAGATCGAGGTCTTTGTCACCGAACTCAGGATCCTCAACGCTTCCGAGACACCGCCGTTTTATATTGAGGAAGGCATAGACACCAATGACGCTCTGCGCCTTAAATACAGATATCTTGATCTTCGCCGTCCCGATATGCAGAGAAATTTGATGCTGCGCCACAGGGTCGCGAAAATCGCCAGAGACTATTTTAACGATAATGGTTTTCTGGAGATCGAAACTCCCATGCTCACAAAGAGCACTCCCGAGGGAGCCAGAGATTATCTGGTACCCAGCCGCGTGCAGCAGGGCAAATTTTATGCTCTGCCCCAATCACCGCAGCAATATAAGCAGCTGCTGATGCTTGCGGGCTATGACAGATATTTTCAGGTCGTGCGCTGCTTCAGAGACGAGGATCTGCGCGCCGACCGTCAGCCCGAGTTCACCCAGCTTGATATGGAGCTTTCGTTTGTTGATATAGACGATATTATTTCGGTAAACGAGGGCTTTCTCAAAAAGGCCTTTAAAGAGGGTATTGGAGTAGACGTTGAGACGCCTTTCCTCCGTATGCCATACAGCGAGGCGATGGACAGATTCGGCTCGGACAAGCCCGACACCAGATTCGGAATGGAGCTTTGTGATATATCCGACATCGTTAAAGACTGCGGATTTAAGGTATTTTCCGGAGCGGTCCAAAACGGCGGCAGCGTCCGCTGCATAAACGCAAAGGGTCTCGGCTCAAAGCTGACGCGCAAGACCCTTGACAGCCTTGTCGAATATGTAAAGACCTACAGAGCCAAGGGCATGGCGTGGATCGTTGTCGAAGACGGAAATCTGCGCTCGCAGATAACCAAGTTCCTGACGGACGACGAAGTACAGGCTATAATCAAAAGAGCTGAGGCGGAACCCGGAGACGGAATTCTGATAGTAGCGGACAAAAATGACGTGGTATATGACGCGCTCGGAAATCTCAGACTTGAAGTCGCCCGCAGATTTGACCTGATAGACAAAAGCAAGCTTAATTTCCTTTGGGTGACAGACTTCCCGCTGTTTGAGTATTCCGAGGAAGAGGACAGATATGTCGCAAAGCACCACCCGTTTACGCATCCCGTTGATGATGATATCGACAAGCTTGAAACCGAGCCCGAAAAGGTTCGCGCCAAGGCGTATGACATTATATTAAACGGCAATGAGATCGGCGGCGGAAGCCTGAGAATATACAACTCCGAGCTTCAGGAAAAGATGTTCAAGGCGCTTGGTTTTAGCCACGACGAGGCGTGGGAGCGTTTCGGATACCTACTCGAGGCGTTTAAGTACGGAATACCGCCCCACGGCGGACTGGCGTACGGCTTTGACCGTCTTGTGATGATAATGGCGGGCTGTGACTCGATACGCGACGTTATACCCTTCCCCAAGGCGCAGACCGCGTCCGAGATAATGATGAAGTCGCCGAGCGTTGTCGATAAGGCGCAGCTCGATGAGCTCGGAATTACCGTGACGGTTGCGGAAGATAATGATGAAGAAAAGGAGAATCCCGAAAATGACTGAGAGAAACGTATTTGACATTTTAAAGGAGCGCGGCCTCATCGCGCAGACCACTCATGAGGATGAAATAAGAGAGCTTCTCGGCAAGGAAAAGATCACGTTCTATATCGGATTCGACCCGACGGCCGACAGCCTTCATATAGGCCACTTTATGCAGCTTATCGTTATGAAGCACATGCAGAACGCGGGACACAGACCGATCGTGCTGCTGGGCGGCGGCACAACGATGGTTGGAGACCCCACGGGCAAGGCCGATATGCGCCCCATGATCTCGCAGGAGCAGATACAGCACAACGCCGACAACTTTAAAAAGCAGATGTCAAAGTTTATCGACTTTGACGGCGAAAAGGCGATCATGGTAAACAACGCCGACTGGCTGCTTGACCTTAATTATATCGACTTCCTCCGCGAGGTCGGAGTTCACTTCTCGGTAAACAGGATGCTCACCGCGGAGTGTTTCAAGACCAGACTTGAAAAGGGTCTCTCGTTCCTTGAGTTTAACTATATGCTGATGCAGGGATATGATTTCTACAAGCTTCACAAGGATTATGGCGCGATCATGGAGTTTGGCGGCGACGACCAGTGGTCGAACATCATCGGCGGAATCGAGCTTATCCGCCGCAAGGACGGCAAGCAGGCCTACGGCATGACCTTCACTTTGCTCACCACAAGCGAGGGCAAAAAGATGGGCAAGACCGAAAAGGGCGCGTTGTGGCTCGATCCCGAGAAGGTTTCGCCCTATGAGTTCTATCAGTACTGGAGAAACGTTGACGACGCGGACGTTATCAGACTTTTAAAGCTGGTGACCTTCCTGCCGATGGAGCAGATTGCCGAATATGAAAAGTGCGAGGGTGCCGAGCTTAATAAAGTCAAGTGCGTTCTGGCATACGAGGTCACAAAGATGGTTCACGGTGAGGCCGAGGCAAAGAAAGCCAACGACGCGGCAATGGCAATATTCGGAGGCGGCGGAAACACCGACAACATGCCGTCCGCCGAGACCGACGCGGCCAAGATCGACGCGGGCGTTAACATCCTCGACCTGCTGCTCGAGGTCAAGCTGATACCCTCAAAGGGCGAGGGTAGGCGCCTGATCCAGCAGAACGGACTTTCGGTCAACGGCGAAAAGGTCAAAGACATAGGCACGGTAATTGACGCCTCCTACTTCAAAGACGGAGAAATGGTCGTCAAAAAAGGCAAAAAAACGTTCCTCAAAATCACAAAAGCATAAAAAATATTTAAGAGCGTATCCGAAAACGATACGCTCTTTTATAATTTTTCGGCATTTAAAAATAATTTTTAATTTGTTATTCGTTTGCTATCACTTCCACAACAGACATATTTTTAATACGTCTCGACGGCACGTATACTGCGGCGGCGGAAGCTGAGATTATAAATGTCACAATTACGATTGCCGCTAAAATCGGCGGCTCCCATGATTCGCCAAAATATGCCGTTACAAAGCTCTCATAAAAGCGCTTATGGATAGGCAGACCTGCCGCCAAACCGCAAAGAAGTCCGCATAAAGTGTATGTTACCGTTTCGGCGCATATCATTTTTGTAAGCTGACCCGCACTCATGCCTACGCTGCGCATCGCCCCGTACTGTTTCATCCGCGCGGACACGCTCATGGAAATGCTGTTAATTATGCTGAACACGGAAATAAGAGCAATCAGCGACAAAAATCCGTATACCAGCAAAGTGAACGCCCAATATGTTCCGACCACTCCGCGGTTGCTTTCCCGCCTGTCCGTCAGCAAAAAGCCGTTTGCCTCGGTTTCGGCTCGAATGGCGCGCATATCACTGTCCGTTGCGTCCTTGGCAAGCTGAATGTCAACAACAGCGTATCCCGTATTATCAGTCAGCCGCCTGAATATTTCTTCCGTGCATATTATTGTCGGGTTTCCTCCGCCGCCTATTGGACTGTCGGTCAGTACACAAGCGATTTCCAACGTTTCGCCGTTTAATATAATTTTATCGCCTTTTTCAAGCGGGTTATCCTTGTCATATACTGTCATCACGCAGTCGCCCTCTTTATAGCCGCGCTCCAAACCTATGTTATCCTCTGTCCAGTTTTCCTCGTCAGCCCAGTTAAACTGCATATCGTCGAGCGAAACAAGGTCAATCGCCGTTACGCCTTTGTTTGTTTCGGTTGGGAGATCTCCGCTGAAAGCACGCCCGAAAACCTTCTTTATGCCTGTCATAGAACCAACTTTATCCGTTAGCTCACGCGAAATTGTGCAGGAACGATCATCGCTTGCTATGGACAGATCGGGCGTGTGGGGCTGTAAGCCGTTCAGTGCGTGGCGCGTCCAATCGTGGATCGCGGAAAATCCCAAAAAGAGAATAATACTGAGCGCGAATGAGCCTGTCATAAGCAACAGATTTTTCTTTGATAATACCGCGTGTCGAACGCCCAGCGCCGTTTCAATTTTCAGGAGCTTTGTATTTGCGGCGCGGCGGCTTTTTGTTTGTGAGCTGTTTGATACCGCTTCAACTGGCGACACGCTCGCCGCACGCTTTGCAGGAGACTGCGCCGCAATAAGAACCGTTATAATTCCGACCAAAACGCCGCATACGATACCGACTGCGCTTATACCGAAAAGCGGCATTTCGGAAAACTCGCCACCTATGCCAAACCGAAGCACCGCGCACAGCGCCCATGTGATTATCATTCCGAAAACAACACCTATCGGAACAGCTGTTTTGCACCAATTAAGCGCTTCAAGGCGCACAAACCGTTTGATTTGTTTCTTGCTTGCGCCAGTACAGCGCAGCATACCGAAAAATCTCGTCCGCCCGGCAATATTACTGTTCATACTGCTTGCGATCATCAGCACTCCGGCAATCAGTATCAGCAGAAAGAGAAATGCGGCGGTGGCGTACATTCCCTGTAATACGTTATTTTCGCTGAATCCTGTTAAGCCTATCATCACAAGGTTTTCGCTGATATTATCATCTGTAAGATTAAATTCTTCCTTGATTTCGTTGATAGTCTTGCGCGCGTTGATATACTTATTGAACTGATAGTAATATGTCGTCTCAGGCGGCTTGCCGTTTGCGGAGCGCACCTTTTCAAACGCCGTCATATCCATGCAGAGAATAATCGCGTCATATCTTGCCGAGTCGCCGTCCCGCTCAAAGCCCGACACGGTATACTCAAAATCTCCCGCGGGAGTGTTTAGTTTTACCGTGTCGCCTATACCTATGTTCCATATATCCTTTGCGTTTTCAGATATAACAACCTCATTTTCGTTTTGCGGAAATTCGCCCTCCGTAATATAATCAAATATATCGGTGAGCCACGTTTTGTCCATACCGGCAACAGCTGTTTTTTTATTGCCGACATAATAATTTTCGTCGATTTTGTAGTTTATCACATCATATTCGGAATATGACGCAACATCGGGACGGGCAGCAATTTTCCGAGCGTTTTCAGCGGAAATATTATGGAGCATAATATGCCAATTCCCGTGCTTTTGCTTTGCGCTTGCCTCCTCCATGCGCATACCCATATCCGCCATAGAAAACACGGCTGTTACGAGAAAAACGGCGAGCACAATACATATAATTGTCATTATATTCTGCTTTTTCTTCACACGCGCGGAAATGGGAATTAAATCGAGATAGCTTTTCATTCTCTGCACCTCCCGAAATCGGTAAGCACACCGTCGGATACCTGAAGCACGCGGTCGGCGGACGCGGAGATGGCGCGGTTGTGGGTGATTATTATGATAGTCTGCTCGTATTTTTTGGACGCTTTCTTTAATAGCGAGATCACCTCGCTGCTGTTTTGTGTGTCCAAGTTTCCGGTCGGCTCATCAGCGAGTATCAGCGCGGGGCGGGTGATGAGTGCGCGGCCTATTGCGACTCTTTGCTGCTGTCCGCCGCTGAGCTGACTCGGCAAATAGTTACGGCGATCATGCAAATTGAGCACCGTCAAAAGTTCCTCCAAATACCGCTTGTCAGGCTTTTGATAGTCGAGCAGGACGGGGAATATTATGTTTTGCTCTACCGTGAGTTCGGGAATAAGATTAAATGACTGAAAAATAAAACCTATATTTCTGCGGCGGAAGATTGTCAGATTCTTTTCCTTCATCGCAAACGTGTCTTTTCCGTCTATGAAAACTTTTCCGCTCGTGGGCGTGTCGAGTGCGCCTATCATATTGAGCAGCGTTGATTTTCCGCTGCCCGACTCGCCGACCACCGCGACAAATTCGCCCTTCGGCACGGTAAAGCTGACGTTTTTAAGAGCCTCAACTGCCGCTTCGCCGCTGCCGTAGGTTTTTGAAACGGATTCTACTTTAAGCAAATTCATGTAAAACACCTCTTTCTGTTATTTTCAATAACAGAATAACACCAAAATCCTACCGAGAGATTAATTTTATCCTACAATTTTGTAGGAATCAAAAAATTAATAACAAAAGCTGCACCATTCCCGGCCTCGCTGTCAACCTCGACACTGCCGTCATGCGCTTCGATGATAGCTTTCGCAAGCGGAAGTCCGAGACCGATGCCCTGCGTGTCCTTTGAGAATCGGCTGCGGTAAAAGCGCTTGAAAATGTGGTGTATATCCTCCGGGTGAATACCGACGCCGTTATCTCTAACGATAATTTGCAGAACAGACGGAAGGCGCTTCCATTCAATATTTATTTCTCCGCCTTGTTCCGTATGATCGAGAGCGTTTTTGACGATATTTTCTATCGCCTGAATGAGCCAGCTTTTGTCGCACGGCAATGTGATTATGTCGTCTCCCGATAAGCTGATTTGCTTTCCCTCTTGTTTTGCGCGGAACATAAAATGGTTTTTTATATCGTTCATCATTTCCGACATGTTTTCATCTTTTTTCTCGATTTGTATCGTTCCCGCGTCGAGCTTGGTTATTTTTAAAAGATTTTGCACAAGCGTTTCAATTCGGTCAAGCTCCCGGTCGGTAAGCTCGGTAAATTCTTTTATTTCGGGATTTTCCGTTTCGTCTTGGATAATGTCGTTATAGATGTTGAGCGCGGCGAGAGGCGTTTTCAACTGGTGTGAAATGTCTGATATGGTGTTTTTCAAAAATTCCTTCGACTTTGCCTCATTTTCCGCGTGTGCGTTCAGAACGGAAGCGAGCAAATTGACCTTATGGAACAGCTTATTAAGCTCTCCCTCGTCGTCACATTCGATTCGCGCGGCGTGGTTTCCGGAGATGTAATCCGTTATCCGTTCTTCGGCGGTTTCTATGGTTTTGTTCTGATTGCGAAAATATCTGTATATGTCCGCAAGCGCCACGGCAAACGCGGCGATTGCCGCGATAAAAATATACGCCGCCGCATTTTTGACGTCGAAAATCATTAAAAGCGTCGAAACAACCGCAAAGGCAAAAACGCAAAACATCATTAATATAAAAAGTGATTTAATTTTTCTGTTAGTAAATATTTTCATATTACACTCCATTTATATCCCAAACCGCGAACTGTAACGATCATTTTAGGCGCGCCCGGATCATCCTCTATCTTTGTTCTCAGACGGCGTATATATACCGTGAGCGTGTTGCTGTCCACAAATTTTTCGTCGCAGTCCCAAAGCTTTCCAAGTATTCGGTCAGATGATAAGACAATATCGGAATTTTTCATAAACATACAAAGCAGCTTATATTCTCCGGCCGTCAAATTTATTCGCTCGCCGTTTTTATATACATCGCCCGAGAGCAGCTTTACGGTTATTCCGTTTGAGCTAAACTCCGCATCATTTTTAAAGCCGCCACTTCTGCGCAGTATCGCGTTAATCCTCGAAACCAGTACCGACAGCTTAAACGGCTTTGTAATATAGTCGTCGCCGCCGATGTCAAGGCCCATTGTAATGTCCGTTTCCTCGTCCGCGGCGGTTAAAAATATGATCGGCACTTTTGATTTTTTGCGGATCGTCCTGCATAAATCAAAGCCGTTTCCGTCGGGAAGCGACACATCCAAAATAACCAAGCAGTATTTTCCGTCCGCGAAAAATGCTGTTGCTTCTTCGCTTGTGCGTGCTATGTCCAAATCAAAGCCTTGTTTCTTTAAGGCGAATGAAAGTCCGTTTATTAAGCTTAAATCATCTTCAACCAAAAGTAATTTCATAATATCTTTCCCGCTTTTAAATTTATTTTTTATCTATAGACAGTATAGCACATTGGTTTTTGAATTGCAAACATACGTGGAATTTAATAAAAAAACGGCACGGGCCGCGTTTTGCGGGTTCGTGCCGTTGGGTTAGATTATTGAGTTTTAGTCATACATTGTTGTGGAGAGATAGCGCTCGCCGGTGTCGGGGAGCAGGGCAACGATTGTTTTGCCTTTGTTTTCCGGTCTTTTGGCGAGTTCGGCCGCTGCCCATACCGCGGCGCCAGAGGATATGCCAACCAGCATTCCTTCGGCGCGGGCAACATCCTTGCCGGTTTTTAAGGCGTTTTCGTTTGTGACGGTTATTATCTCGTCATATATCTCGGTGTTGAGGGTCTCGGGAACGAATCCCGCGCCTATGCCCTGAATTTTGTGGGGGCCGCCCTTGCCGGTTGAAAGCACGGGTGAGGATGCAGGCTCGACAGCTACGACTTTGATATTCGGATTTTTTGATTTTAAGTATTCGCCGATACCCGAGATAGTGCCGCCGGTTCCGACTCCCGAAACAAATATGTCGATCTCGCCGTCTGTGTCGTTCCAGATCTCGGGACCTGTTGTCGCCTTATGGCAGGCGGGGTTGGCCGGGTTTGTGAACTGCCCGGGTATAAAGCTGTTAGGGATCTCTTTCGCGAGCTCCTCAGCTTTTTGGATCGCGCCCTTCATACCCTTGCTGCCTTCCGTGAGCACAAGCTCGGCGCCATAGGCTTTGAGCAGATTGCGGCGTTCCATGCTCATGGTTTCGGGCATGGTGATGATTATTCTGTATCCTTTGGCTGTCGCGGCCGAGGCGAGGCCTATTCCCGTGTTGCCCGATGTCGGCTCGATTATAACCGAGTCGGGTTTCAGCTTTCCTGATTCCTCCGCCTCTTCTATCATGGCCTTTGCTATCCTGTCCTTGACCGAGCCCGCCGGATTGAAATATTCCAGTTTGCCGATTATTTTTGCCTCAAGCCCGTTCTTTTTCTCAAAATTCGAAAGCTCCAATAGCGGAGTATTTCCGATCAGATCTGTGATCTTTGTGTAAATTTTTGACATTTGACATAACCTCTTTTCATAAAATCAATATATCCTATATGTTTGGTATGTTTTTCTGTATAATACTATTATAGCACGTATAAATTATTTGTCAATAGAAAATTTTAACTTTTATTTATTCTTGAAAAATTTGTCAAAAATGAACTCTACAGCAAAGCGGAGGCCTCTCAGCAGAGGGTCCGTGGCAAGCAGGAATACTGCCAGAATCAAAATGCAGCGCGGGCTCATTAAGGTCATCGCGAACAAGTCGTTTAAGAATATCGAGCAGCCGAGCCAGCCCGCTATCATGGCAGACAGCAGGATTATATGGAACGTGTTCATCGGCTTTGAAATGTGATAGAGCACCATAAAGCCGACCAGTGATACCAGAATGGTCGAGGCCGTGGATATGCTCACATCGTCCACGCCGAAAACCTTTCCGAACACGACCAAGCCCGCAACAACAATAAAGTCCGTGAGGCCCGCGGGTATCGCTTTTTTAAACACGTTGATGAGGAACCGTCTTTTGATCAGGTTCCTGTTGGGCTCAAGCGACAGGAAAAACGCGGGCGTTCCGATTGTGAACATCGCCAAAAGTGACACCTGCGACGGCTCCATAGGATAGCCGCAGGCCACAACAACAGAAAAGATAGCGAGAAGCAGCGAGAAAATATTTTTCACGAGAAACATGCCCGCCGTGCGCTGGACATTGTTTACAACTCTTCTTCCCTCGCCGACAACCGAGGGCATTTTTGAAAAGTCGGAATCGACCAGAACAAGCTGTGACACCTGAGACGCCGCGTCGCTGCCCGAGGCCATGGCGATGCTGCAGTTCGCCTCTTTCAGGGCCAAAACGTCGTTCACACCGTCTCCGGTCATTCCGACGGTCTTTCCCAGAGCCTTGAGCGCCAAAACAAACTGCCGTTTTTGTTCGGGCACAACTCTGCCGAAAACATTGTACTTTGTACAGGCGTCGAGTATCGCCTGATCCGAGGTCAATTTTGAGGCGTCAATATAGCTGTCGGCGCCCTCGATCCCCGCTTCCGCCGCAACTCTTGAGACCGTGGCGGGATTATCGCCCGAGATCACTTTTATCTGCACGCCCTGGTCCGCGAAATATTTGAACGTTTCTTTCGCTGCTGGACGGATCGGATTTTCGAGCAGCACAAAACCAAGCGGCTCCGCCATTTCGGTAAGCTCTTTTCCGTCGGGCTCGCCTTTATATTCGGCGAACACCAGCACTCTGTAACCTTTTGAGGAATATTTCTCCACGGTTTTCTTGTAGTTTTCAAACGAATCGCGGAGCACAAACTCGGGCGCGCCGAGCACGTATCCGCGGCCGCCTATAACGCATCCGCTATATTTGTATTTTGACGAGAACGGACATATCCTGTCGGGTTTGACGTCGGATTTTTTCGTGAAATATTTTTTGAACGCGGCCATGGTGATATTGTCAGTGTCCATTGCAGAAACCATTGTTGATATGAGAGTTTCGACGCTCTTTTTGTCGTTTCCGTCAACCGTGACAAGCTTGCTGACGGTCATGGTGTTTTCGGTGATGGTTCCGGTTTTATCCACGCAAAGCACGTTAACGCGGGCAAGCGTTTCGATACACTTCATGCTTCGCACCAAAACCTTTTGGCGCGCCAGACGCATTATGCTGACGACCATCGCGACGCTTGCCAGAAGATAAAGTCCCTCCGGGATCATGCCGATAACGGCGGCAACCATGCCCGTCACACTGTCGCGGAATCCCGCGTGGTCAATAAACAGCTGTTGAATAAGCAGCGTAAGACCGATAGGTATGATAATAACGCCGACAATTTTGACAAGTTTGTCAAGAGCCCTTATCATCTCGGACTCCTCTTCTCTTTTTTCATCGGTCGCCTTTTTTGTCAATTTTGAAACATACGAATCCTCACCGACCTTGGTGAGCTTTGCCAAGCATCTTCCCGAAACCACAAAGCTTCCGCTAAGCAGCTCATATCCGCTGAGTTTTTTTACATCGTCCGACTCGCCTGTGATAAGCGACTCGTTGACATTGACCGAGCCCGAGATAACGACCGCGTCAGCGGGGATCTGATTTCCGGCGGTCAGCACAATAAGATCGTCAAGCACCAGTTCGTTGATAGGAATAACATGCTCGGAGCCCGATCTGATAACCGTGGCCTTCGGATCGCTGATGATTTTCAGACTGTCAAGAGCGCGTTTTGAACGTATTTCCTGAATGATACCTATTATCGTATTAAAAAATATAACAACCATAAAGGTCAGGTTCCTGAAGGAACCAACCAAAATTAGCAGCACGGCAAGAACCGCGAATATTAAGTTAAAATACGTGAAAACGTTGTCGCGCACTATATCTTTATATGATCGTGTCGAGGTTTTGGCGGATGTGTTAACTTTGCCCTCCGCGACCCGTTTCCTGACCTCGTCGGGATTAAGCCCGGCGCAGCTGTCAATTAAAGCCGGCAGATTTTCTGTGTTTTCCATAAGTCCTGTATTTCCTCCGCATGCGTAACCGCTGTTTAAATAGGGCGCGTTGGCCGCGCGCCGACACTTACTTGATAATATTGGTATATTATACAACAGTTTGAAGAAAAAATCAAGAGTTAGTTTGATTTTCAACCCGATACTGTTATAACCGCAAGACTTATACAATTACATAGCGCAAAGACCTGCCGAAACAGGTCTTTGCATGCAAATTAATGGGAAGAAATTAATTTATTGTCTTAATCGTTTTTTTTGCTCGTAGAATTCCGTAAGCGGTTTGCAAGTTCCGGTATTGTCCCACAGCATGAGCTTAACATATTCGTCCGTATCTTGAGCAGAAATTATTCTGTCAAGTTTTACAAAACACTCGTTTCCGCCAATCACCTCGGTCACGTGGCTTTCCATGACAATATCAAGCAAAATATCATCCTTATACTTCGCCATTATTATTGTGAAGGGTGTTCCGAGCGGCACTCCGTCGCCTATCGCTATATTTACGCCTCCAAGCGTGTCATCGATTTGAAGAATTTTCCAAGTATCAAATATCGGTTTAGGCGTAGCTGTGGGCTCAACGGTTGGTGCGACTGTGGGTTCTAATGTCGGTGTTGATGTCGGTTCTGTTACAGGCGTAGCCGTTGGTTCAACGGTTGGCGCGATTGTTGGTTTTAATGTTGGCGTAGATGTCGGTTCTGTTACAGGCGTAGCCGTTGGTTCAACGGTTGGCGCGGTTGTTGGTTTTAATGTCGGCGTTGATGTTGGTTCAGTCGTTGGTTTTACAGTTGGCGTAGCTGTAGACTCAACAATCGGCGTATGCTCCGGTTGCGGTGTTACCAAAGGTTCCTTGGTCGGCGTCGGCGCAACGGTCGGCGTGGACGTCGGCGTAGGTGTCGGCGCGTTTGTGGGCATGGGCGTAGGCGCGGATGCGTTAAAATGTTTTTGCGCCGACAATAAATAGTTGTTGTTCTCCTCGCTTATCGTTATTGTGTTCCACTTCTCCTCGGTGCCGTCGAAATACACATCCTTTAGTTTTGCGCAGTTCATGAACGCGCGGCGCATGATCTCGGAAAGACCGTTTGGCAGATATATACTCTCAAGGTTTACGCAGCCGATAAACGCGTTGGCGCCTATCTCTTTTACGTCCGCCGAGACGATAACGGTATTCAAACCGCTATAGCAGAACGCTCCCTCGCCTATGCTTGCAACCTTTTCGGGAACTCTGTATTCTCCGCTTCTGCCGGCGGGGAAACTCACAAGAATTGACATATCCTTACTGAACAAAACTCCGTCCTCCGAGCGGAATGTTTGATTTTCCGAGTCCACAATGATCTCTTTCATATTCCAGCAGTTCATAAATGATGAGCCATTTATCTCGGTCACTCCTGCGGGGATCTCCACTCTTGAGAATCCGCACATTGCGAACGCGTTGGCACCGATCGTTTTCAGATTTTTAGGTAATTCTATCTCATCAAGACCGGACTGAGAAAAGGCACGTGTTCCTATCACCTCAATAGTGTCAGGCAGGGTCACTTTCATAATGCCTTTTCTTTCAAACGCCGAATCGCCTATGGCAGTCACGGGCAGACCTTCTATTTCATTCGGTATGTTCAGTTCGCTCGGCACTTTAGTTCCTCTTAGGCCCGTTATTGTCACGGTTTTGTTGTCAACTATCTCCCACTTGATCAGCGACAGCGGATCGGCCGTCGCAGTGGGCGTGGGCTCGGGCGTTTGTGTGGGTTCGGGAGTAGTCGTCGGAACGGGCGTCGCGGTGGGTCTTATGTCCTCTTTAACAAAGCTGCCGTCCGCCAGATCGTTGGCGTATTCCTCGATCCTCGTATAGCCGCTTGCCATGATATCCGCCGCGTCGGATGCGCTGTTCTTATTCGAGCCGTTTTGATCCTCCCACCTGTCGGGAAGGCCGTCTTTGTCGGAATCGGCCTCGCCGATTCCCGAGAGATAAGGCAGTCCGCCCGCCTCGGAGGGCGTGTCGATTATTCCGTTGTTTCCGTGTTCCGCTGTGCCGTTTCTCACATCGTCCACCACTCTCGCGTCAAGCGAGTCGCGGGAATAGCTCGCTCCGGCTTTCGACAAAACTTCCTCATACGCTTCTTCTGCTGACTGCGCATTTACGGGATACTCATCGCTGTATTTAAAGTGCACATTCCGCGCGTCCGCGTTTTCAGAGATCGGACTGTAATTAACATTGTTATTGTTGGTTCCGCTTGAGCCGTTTGTCCAGACGTAGTAATTCTGCGCCGTCGAGTCTTTGGAAACTCCCAAAGCGTTATTCTCGGTAATATCGGGATAGCCCTCAACATGATTACCGTCAAGATAAAGGTCGGTGCTCCAAACAAACGTATTGCCGTTGCCTGTGGAACTTAATTCGTAGATTCTGTTTTTAACTCCGCTTCCGGTAGCTGGACCAGACTTGTAATAGCAATTTACAATATTTACCGCCATGGCTGCCTGACCGCCGTAGGCAGAGTTGCTTCCCCAGTTGTATATGACATTGTTGCGCCAGTCCGTAAGCTGACGCTGCTGCGTCATATCATAATCGCCGTCGTCTATACCAACAAGCATTTTAAAATCACCCTCGGGCGCCCGCGGATTCCTGCTCTTGTGGTGCGCCATCAGGTTGTGATGGAAGCTGGCGTTCGCGCCGCCCCAGATGCCGCCGTAGCCGTGGCTGCCCTTCGCATGGACTGAATTGTTGAGGCTCTCGGATATTATGCACCACTGCATGGTGAAATTTGTGTTGTCATAGAACGAGGCGCACTCGTCAACGCTCCAGCTTATCGAGCAGTGATCGACTATTACGTTTTTTATGTTCCTGCCGCCGAGAGAATCGTCCTCTACGTCATTGCTGTCGCCCATTCTGAAGCGCAGATAACGCAGGATCACATTGCTCGAATTGATATGCGTGTCATATCCCGTGACGCATATTCCGTCTCCCGGCGCGGTCTGACCGAGAATTGTCAGATCGCCGCCGCTGATATTAAGGCGGTTTTTCAGTTCAATATTTCCCGCCACATCAAACACGATTATTCTGTTGCCGCTTGATACAGCGTCGCGAAGCGAGCCTTGTATAGGGCGCTCACCAGCGTTTTTGTCATAGTCTTTGAGCGTCGTCACATGATATATCTCGGGCTTCGCCGCCATTCTCGCGCCCGTGGCGTACATACCGCCGCCCTCTGCGCCTGGAAATGCCGGAAGGCTTTTAAACTCGGCCGCCGAAATCGGCGCGGAATTAACACCGCTCTCCGCGGCCGAACTGTATGGCATTATCGCCATAATCATAATCAAAGATAAAATCAAACATAGTTTTTTCATAATACACTCCTCCGTTTTGTATAGTGTAGTGGACAGGCACCCCAATTTTATTCATAAGTTGTTAATTATAATTATATTAGTGTTATTAGTTAATGTCAATTACAGTTCGTGAGCAGAAATTTAGCCCATATAGCGGTAATGAACACACAAATATCTGCTTTTACGTACAAAACCATTAAGCGGTTGTATATTATCCGAACGGTCATCTTACTTAAAACATGTTTATATGTTGTATATTAATATGAATTAACAACAAATGTCAATACGATCTGCAACATCGGTCATTTTTCTGCAACATCGGTCATGTTTTTCATGTGCCGCGCTATAATTTTCGCGGTGTTGAAAATTTTTCTCGCCATCATAATATCGGATACGCGAAAACTTAATCCTTCTCTAAATTTATTTCTTTTGTAAGTATATCACATTGGCAATTATGTGTCAATAATTATTTTTGTGATTTTAAAAATTTTATACATATTAGATATTTTTTGATGTGTTAGACCGTGTTTATGTTTGAAGTATAGCGCCTTATACTTTTTTGTCAATAGCTGTATCGTGAACAACCGTTTTACATCGTGAACTACATTTTTTTACTATATAAAGTTTGTCCGGTTTGATTTTTAACGGTTTATTTAAATTTTATCAATTTTAAAATTCCTCTTGTTTTGAAAAAAACGTTATGCTATAATTTTTTATACACGCTGATTTTAAAAATCTGTTACAAAATATTACAATTATTTTACAGATTTTCACGCTAAGCCGCTCCTGCGCCGTATACACGCTGTTTGCTGGCGATGCGGCTCTGTGAAAATTTGAGTATTATGGGTATTGATTTTTTTGAAAAAGTGTGCTAATATACTATATGTTGTGTCAATCGAATCGTGATTGCCCTAAATGTTGTAATTCCTCAACCGACGGGAAGAGCGGTGACATAGCATAATTTTATAAAAACGGGGTGTGCTATATGATAAAAATTATAAAAAAAGACGGTACGAAAGAAGATTACAATGTACAGAAAGTTGTTACCGCGGTCACTAAATCCGCTAACCGCGCTCTTATAACCTTTACTCCTGAGGACCTTAACAATATCTGCTCGTTTGTGGACAACAGGGTTTTCAATATGGGTAAAAATGAGATACACATAGCCGAGATGCACAATATTGTCGAGGGCGCTCTTGATCTGGTTAATCCGATCGTGGCGAAGAGCTACCGCGACTATCGCAACTATAAGCAGGACTTTGTTCACATGCTGGACGAGGTCTATCAGAAGAGCCAGGCGATTATGTACATAGGCGACAAGGAGAACTCCAACTCCGACTCTGCTTTGGTTTCGACAAAGCGCTCGCTTATATTCAACCAGCTTAACAAAGAGCTGTATCAAAAGTTCTTTATGACGGTCGAGGAACTTCAGGCATGCAGAGACGGCTATATTTATGTACATGATATGTCGGCCAGACGCGACACAATGAATTGCTGCCTTTTTGACGTTAAGAGCGTTTTGACCGGCGGATTTGAAATGGGCAATCTCTGGTACAACGAGCCAAAGACTTTGGACGTGGCGTTCGATGTTATCGGCGATATTGTTTTGTCTGCAGCCAGTCAGCAGTACGGCGGTTTTACCGTGCCCGAGGTTGATAAAATTCTGGCGCCTTACGCCGAAAAGACATACAAGAAAAACAAGGCGCGCTATCTGAGTTTGGGTGTTTCCGAGGAAGCCGCCGAGAGAGAGACGATGAAAGACGTTAAGCGCGATTTTGAGCAGGGCTTCCAGGGCTGGGAGTACAAGTTCAACACCGTCGCGTCAAGCCGCGGCGACTATCCGTTTATCACGGTGACCGCGGGCCTCGGCACCGCTAAATTTGAGAAAATGGCGACCATCGCTTTGCTCGAAGTTCACAAAAACGGACAGGGCAAAAAGGAGTGCAAAAAGCCGGTCCTGTTTCCAAAGATCGTGTTCCTTTACGACGAGGAACTTCACGGTCCCGGAAAAGAACTCGAGGACGTGTTCCGCGCGGGCGTTGAGTGCTCCGCAAAAACAATGTATCCCGATTGGCTCTCCCTTACAGGCGAGGGATATGTCGCGAGCATTTATAAAAAATACAAAAAAGTTATTTCACCTATGGGATGCAGGGCGTTTCTTTCCCCTTGGTTTGAGAGAGGTGGCATGAAACCCGCCGATGAGAACGACGAGCCCGTTTTTGTGGGACGTTTCAATATCGGCGCGGTATCGCTCAATCTGCCCATGATATACGCCAAGGCCAAGAAAGAGAGCAAGGATTTCTACGAGGTGCTTGACTATTATCTTGAGCTTATCAGAAGGCTGCACATACGCACATATGAGTATCTCGGCGAGATGCGCGCGTCCACAAATCCTCTCGCTTACTGCGAGGGCGGTTTCTACGGCGGACATCTTAATTTCCACGACAAGATCAAGCCTCTGCTAAAATCAGCCACCGCCTCTTTCGGAATTACCGCGCTCAATGAGCTGCAGCAGCTCCACAATAAGAAGTCGATGGTCGAGGACGGACAATTCGCTCTCGAGGTCATGGAGCACATCAATGAAAAAGTCGCTCAGTTTAAGGAAGAGGACGGACATCTGTACGCTCTCTACGGAACGCCTGCAGAAAGCCTCTGCGGACTTCAGGTCCAGCAGTTCAGAAAGAAGTTCGGCATCGTTGAAAACGTGTCCGACAGAGAGTATGTGACAAACAGTTTCCATTGCCATGTTGCCGAGGACATAAGCCCCATCCGCAAGCAGGACCTTGAAAAGCGTTTCTGGGATCTGATGAACGGCGGCAAGATACAATATGTAAAGTATCCTATCGACTATAACAAAAAGGCTATAGAGACGCTTATCCACCGCGCGATGGATATGGGTTTCTATGAGGGCGTGAATCTCTCGCTGGCGTACTGCGACGACTGCGGACATCAGGAGCTTGAGATGGATGTTTGTCCCAAGTGCGGCAGCAAGAATCTGACAAAGATCGACCGCATGAACGGCTATCTGTCATATTCGAGAGTTAAGGGCGACACGAGATTAAACGACGCAAAAATGGCGGAAATCAGAGACAGGAGAAGTATGTAGGACATGCGTTATCACAATATAACAAAAGATGATATGCTGAACGGCGACGGCCTTCGGGTCGTGCTTTGGGTGGCCGGCTGCGAGCACGGCTGTCCCGGCTGTCAGAACCCGGTCACTTGGGATGAAAACGGCGGTCTGCCTTTCGGAGGTTCAGAAAAACAGGAGCTTTTCACCGAGCTTGACAAGGATTATATATCGGGCATCACATACAGCGGCGGCGATCCGCTTCACCACGCAAACCGCGATGATATAGCGCTGCTGGCAAAGGAGATACACGAAAAATATCCGAACAAGACACAGTGGCTCTACACCGGATACACCTATGAGGAGATATGCGACCTGCCCGCCGTAAAATATCTGGACGTTATAGTTGATGGCAGATTTATTCAGGAGGCGTTCGACCCTAAGCTTTTCTGGAAAGGCAGCTCGAACCAAAGAGTTATTGACGTTAAGAAAACACGCGAGATCGGCAGTATTGTTCTGCACACGGCATAGAGGTGATAATATGAAAGGCATAGCTAAATTTGAAAAAGTAAGCATCGAGCAGTTCCGAGAGGCAATGAGCGGTCTCGGCATTAATGATGAAAAAATTGATGAAATATACTCCGAGATAAAGCTGCCGCGCCGTGCCACGTCGGGCAGCGCGGGATATGATTTTTTCTCGACGCTCGATTTTGAGCTCGCCCCCGGCGAGACCGTGACTGTTCCCACCGGCATTAGGGCGCGCATTGACGAGGGCTGGGTCCTCTGCCTCTATCCCCGCAGCGGCCTCGGATTTAAGTTCAGACTGCAGCTTAACAACACGGTCGGCATAATCGACAGCGATTATTATAACTCCGACAACGAGGGACATATTTTTATCAAAATAACAAATGATACAAATATGGACAAGACCGTTAAAATAGCCCGCGGCGACGGATTCGTCCAGGGAATTTTCACTCCTTACGGCATAACCGTTGATGATGACGCCGACGGTGTCCGCAACGGAGGCTTCGGCAGCACGTCGTAATTCGCTTCGCTAGCTTTGTTTGCGATTAAAAATCGCAAACCGGCGCCCGCTCCGCGATTACTCCTTTTCCCAAAAAGCGCAAGCGCTTTCCGGGAGCCCCATGGCTTCGCAAGCTTAATTTGCGATTAAAAATCTTTTATTAAAAATTATTTTTGAAAAAAATAATTTTTAAAACAAAAAAACTATTGACAAATTATTGTTGTTTGTGGTATACTTATCAAGTCGCGTGCGAGAGGCTCTGCGGCCGTAAGTATGGAGAGGTGTCCGAGTGGTTTAAGGAGCTAGTCTTGAAAACTAGTGATGCGAAAGCACCCAGAGTTCGAATCTCTGCCTCTCCGCCACTAAATTAAATATTTTATAAATTCGGAGAAGTACTCAAGTAGGCCGAAGAGGCGCCCCTGCTAAGGGTGTAGGTCGTGAAAGCGGCGCGAGAGTTCGAATCTCTCCTTCTCCGCCAGCAAAATCCCCATTTTGGGATCAAAAACCCCGGAGCAATCAACGCTCCGGGGCATTTTTTATCTCCTGTTGCTCTACTGTAGCGATATACCAATTTACCGCTGATTTTATACATTTGACAATACTTATATAAGATCATGTATGTAAAATATTACAAAAATTTATATTTTCATTAATATGATGATTAATATATCATGCTCTTAATTTTTTCTAAATTATACTTTTACATTTTAATTGTTAATCCTTCTCCAACACACTCAATAATTATATTCATAATATAATCCAAATTAACTTTTTTGCAACAATCACATAAACGACGTGATATCATATTATAATAATACCATCCATCAGAATCCTTACCATCAAAATTATCATAATGACATATAAAACGATCAGCAAGTAACTTTAACGCTTTTTTAATTGTAAAACCTGAGACTAAGACATCTCCCAAAAATTCTTCTTCCAACATGTCATCTATTCGTTGAGCTAGTTCTGGTTCACCAAGTTGTTTCAACAAAGTTTGTACTGTATAATTCTTTTTATTTTGGGGGCTTTCAATACACATTGCACGTAACTGAACAACGATAATATCTAAGTAAGTTAATAAATCTATATTATCAAAATTGTATTTACTAAGTTCCCGGAATTTTTTATATCTTCTAAGCAGCAATGAATAATGAACATTAAAATGTTCTATGAATTCCCCTAACATCAACAATTCATCAGATTGTCTTTCTTCATCAATTTCACACATAAATTAATACTCCTTAATACATTATTTCATCACGTAGTCTTGTGATATATATTTGTTTATTTATTCGATTTATTTAAATTTACATAATCCATTATAGTAATTTATATAATTTAGAAAATTATATCACACTAATTATTATATTTCAATATATAAACAAAATTTTATCACGTTACAACAAAAAATGTCATAAATTAAGCTCCAGGGTTTTATGTGCTACTTCTTTATGTCCAGATAACTCTTGACGACCGAAACAATAAAATATATAATGATATATATAATATCAAAGGCAATAAATGGAGTTAATAATTATGGAAGAATATATATTGAATAGCCTTAATGAAGAACAGCGCGAAGCGGTACAAACAACTGAAGGTTATATACGCGTTATTGCTGGTGCAGGATCTGGAAAAACCCGTGCATTAGTGCATAGGTATGTATATTTGGTTAACGAGTTAGGTATAAGTACTGCAAATATTTTATGTGTAACGTTTACAAATAAAGCCGCTAATGAAATGAAAAGTCGTATTCGTTCGATGATTGGCGATAATGATTTGGGATTAATATGTACATTTCATGGCTTTTGTGTTAGACTGTTGAGAGAGGATGTTTTTAAAATCCGTCTCCCTAAAAATTTTATTATTTTGGATGGAAAAGACACAGAATCAATTTTGAAAAACGTATATGTTGATTCGGAAATACGTAATAGCGAATTAACATATCGAGCTGCAAAAAGCTATATCAGCACATGCAAAAGAGTGACAAAATATAATGAA
This sequence comes from uncultured Monoglobus sp., assembly GCA_947624775.1. Lineage (GTDB taxonomy): Bacteria > Bacillota > Clostridia > Monoglobales > Monoglobaceae > Monoglobus. The sequence continues at coordinate 2,183 of CANQLT010000006.1, read as the reverse complement.
TATATTCAACTTTTAATTGATGAATCCGATACTAATTTAATTAATAAGTACAATGCTGCATCGGCTGTAACTGACAAAATATTTTATAGATACATATATGAGCAAAAAAAGTGTTACGGATTAGATTTTGATGACCTTATTCTTGTTTCATTATATATTTTGGAAACATTTTCTGACGTTAGACTCAAATGGCAGCAGAAATTGGAATATATTATGGTTGATGAATTTCAAGATGTGAGTCATTCTCAATATGATTTATGTAGAATCTTAAATGATTTTCATAAGAATTTATTTGTAGTAGGGGATCCTGATCAGACAATATATTCATGGAGGGGAGCTGATGTCAATATACTTTTGAATTTTGATACTGTATTTAAAAATACAAAAACAATTATGATGGTCAAAAATTATCGATCTTATCCTGAGATTCTCAACGTTGCTAATTCTTTGATTAGCAAAAATAATGATAGGATAGATAAGCAATTGCTTCCTGTACTGTCAGGCGGGACAATAACGTTATATAATCACGCTTCTTCTGTATATAATGAGAGTAATTGGATATCAGATCAAATTAAGCTTTTAAGAGAACAGCAAATTAATTGGAATGATATAGCTATATTATATAGATCACATTATGTATCTCATATAATAGAAGAAGCTTTCAGAGAAAATAAAATACCTTATGTTATTTACAGTGGCGTTGGCTTTTATGAAAGAAAGGAAATAAAGGATGTAATCTCATATTTGCGTATGCTAACAAGTGCGGATGACTTATCTTTTTTGCGTACAGTTAATACACCGCCGCGTAATATTGGCAAAAGAAGAATTGATTTTATAAAAAATTATGCAAATAATCATAAGTGCACATTATATCAGGCTCTACAAGACAATTTGCATCAATCACTATTTAAAAACACAAAAGCTGATATGTATATTTACATAATTGAAAAATACAGAAGGGTTTACCATAAAAAAACTATAACAAATCTAACTGAAGAAATGTTAGACATAAGCGGCTATGAAGCAATGCTGAGGACAAAGGATGACATAGATCGACTTGATAATATAGCAGAATTAAAACAATCAATAATGAATTATGAAAACGAGGCTGGCGAAGATGTAAGTTTAGAGGACTATTTAGAAAAAATATCATTATATACCAATATGGATAATGAAAACAAAGAAAATACTGTTAAATTAATGACCGTTCACGCTGCAAAGGGTCTTGAATTTCCGTATGTTTTTGTATGCGAATTAAACGATGGTATTTTTCCTACGCGCAGAGCAGATACTCTTCCAAAATTAGAAGAAGAACGTCGCCTTGCATATGTAGCGATTACCCGTGCGAAAAAAGCTTTGTTTTTAAGTGATGCAGGAGGTATTTATTACGACGGAATGAACAGATATCCATCACGATTTATATATAATATTGAAGATAAGTATTTAAAATACTGTGTGGAATTAGATGCAAAATATGAAATTGAATCTCAACTATATATTGCGGCTCAAGAAAGCGCAATAAAAAATAAAGCAAATGAAATTAATAATATGACACTATCAATTGGAAATAGGATTTTCCATAAGCATTTCGGAAATGGAATTATTACAGATATCGATATTGTGAACAAGACAATAACCGTTCAATTTGACAATATCGCATCAAAAAGAACAATTAACATGTCAGCTAATATTGACAAGATTATAAATAAAGAAAATGCAAATAACAGGCACTGTCCCGAATTTTGTGTAAACTCCAAAACGGTAATATAATCTGTTTTGCCGAGGCAGAAATTGACTTGCTCAATTTCTGCCTCAAATATACTGTAGCATAATCGGCCGGGCTTGTCAAGGGCGCCCGCAGGGCGTTCATTGGAGCGGCTTGCCGCGCAAACCCTTGACTTGACCGGGCGGCTTATGCTTTATTCCGGCAGCCGATCCGCGAAAAATATCTCAAGCTGCGAATGGATCACTCCCCAGTCCTTGCGCTTGCCTGTCCATTTTTTCGTTATGTCTATCATCGCCAGATACAGCATCTTTATCAAGCTCTCATCCGTCGGAAATACGCTTTTGTTTTTCGTCACTTTCCTCAGCTGTCGGTTGAATCCTTCTATGGTATTCGTCGTGTATATCAGCGTTCTCACCGCTTGCGGATATTTGAAATATGTCGATAAATTTGCCCAATT